>CAMRDW010000237.1 GCA_947041315.1 uncultured Enterovibrio sp. | reverse complement strand
CGGATCATAGGATGTCTTTAAACGATTTTTTAAGGATATCCC
The DNA here is from genome assembly GCA_947041315.1 of uncultured Enterovibrio sp. Lineage (GTDB taxonomy): Bacteria > Pseudomonadota > Gammaproteobacteria > Enterobacterales > Vibrionaceae > Enterovibrio. Next base: position 4,552 of record CAMRDW010000237.1, on the reverse strand, counting down.
TTAAGCAATCTATTAAAGTGAGAATTAATGAATTAATCCGACACCCATTGTTAATTTTTCGTTTATCTATAAGTCATCGGAAAAAGCGCATTACGCACAAAAAGCCGATAAAAAAGCCCGTAAAAATAGACGACAATTTCAAAGCAAAAAAAATCATTTCACCTATAAAATCAGTCAGTAAGAAAGTGCGCAGAGTGGTATCCTTGGCAGCTATAACGTATTCACTCTTTGAGTTTCATGCCTGTCACCATCAATGCCAATGGCTTAAGCATTATCCATGAAGATTCTGGCGGAAAAGCCAGTGCCACCCTGCCCGATGTCTGTTTGACCGTGGTTGGCCCTTCTGTTGTGCCAATCCCTTATACCAACAGCGCCAAATCCTCCGATCTTGCGGATGGTTCTAAAACCGTGACCGCCGACGGCGGCAATTCCATCGCGATCAAAAGCTGCTCTTTTTCAAAAAGCAGCGGTGACGCCGCCGGAACCAACAAAGGCATAGTCTCCGGCACCACGGAAGGCAAAGCCGAATTTATCACCTCATCGCCCACGGTGAAAATAGAAGGCAAAGGCGTCTGCCGTTTATCCGATCAAATGACGATGAACAACATGAATACCATGTGCTTAGCGGGGGCTGATAACGATTCAGTGACCGTGGTAGAAGATCCGGAAGGGACGTATACGGTGGATTTGAGTTGCCGATATCCTGATGGCGAACCACTACAAAATGCACCTTTTAAGCTTATTGATATTGGCGGGAAAATATTAAAAGAAGGGGAATTGGATGCGCAGGGGAAAGGGTCTGTTTCAAATTTGAAATCAGGAAACATCAAAATTGAACTAGCAGAAAGTAAAAATGACTTTCTTGTTACACCGGTTCGTTATTTAAACTTTCGCTATCACGAAATATTAAGCGATGAAGCATTTTTTGAGTCTGTATCTCAAGGAAAACCACTTTTCTGGCAAGCAAATCGAATAAGTCTTCCTGTTAAAACATGGGGGGCAATGGGCAAAAGTCTGGTTTCTGATTATTATTTTTCCGAAATGATGAGACTTGAAGTTCGCTCACACTTTAAAATGACACATTCAAATTTCAACTTTGATTCACTAAGTGAATGTATCATTGCTAGCATTGAAAACTCTTCAATAAAGAACATTAATAAAGTCGTGATCTATTCCCTTCCATGCTTAATAGAAGAGGGGGAAATCTTGTCGGTACTGTTGCGTTTACCTAAACATGAAATGGCAGATCATATGCTGGCTTATATGCGGGCGCGAGGTAAAGGTGATCCGCGAAGATATTTAAAAGATTATGACTGGGAAAGTGCAATAAATAAACTAAATTCAGAGCTAGAAAGTTTGCTACAAAAACTTATAAATCGCATTGAATTTTTAAGTTTAGAGGCAAGCAAAAAAAACTATACACATCTATCTTCTGAAATTTATGATCTCCATGTGAATACCATTAATACCTTTATTAAATCACTTCCTGACATTCTCTCCACCTCTTTAAATCAACTTAAAACGCACTCTGAAAAGTTATTGCTTGATGTTTCTCAGGTTTATGTAATTCGAGCCTATGATCACCTCTATTCCGCAGAAGCTGGGAATATTGTGATGGTTGTTAACACAACTCAGACAATAGATTTAGAAGAGCAAAAGTGGGTAAAAATAAGAGCAATTCATAATGACAGATGGCAAACACCGTTATTAGCTGAAAATATTAAAGTTACAACAGACTCTGTCGTGCATGCAGAAAAAGTGGCTCTCAATAAAAACGGTCTAACAAGCACAATATCAGAAACAAAAGAACTAGCAATAGAAACAGAAAAAAATGAAAGTGGGGTTGTTGTTTTTGATAATCTTAAAATAAATACAGAGGACATTCTTGTTGAATTTAATGCTGAATTCGGTATTGAACAAGAGATAGAACAAGCATACAAAAGCATTGAAATATATCTGGATGGGATATACAACAAGCTTATTGAAGACATGTCAGATTTCCAGAGAGAATGGGAAGAAAAAGGAATACTAACGTTGGGTGATGGTGTTATTAGTGGATCTAAAATCTGGGGAAATGATCTTATAGAACTTTTATCACCAGCAATTTGGAAAGAGATGGGCCAGACTTTATCTTCATCTTTCTCTGATTCTTTTGATTATTTATATAATTATGCAAATGAGAGTTATAATTCGGTAACAGAATCAATTACAGATGAAAAAGGTAAATTAAATAATCCATCCTGGTTTATCTCTCAACTAAAAGAAGACCTCAGTCACATACAAAATACAGCATATGAAACTATTGATGATCATATTAATTATGCGGAATCATTATATTCTGAATCTAAAAACTTCGTATTAAAATTAAAGTGCATAGCAAAAAACAAGAAAAAAATCATGAATTTACCTAGGAATTTCGCAGAAGGAGACATAGATGAAATCGAAATTTTCATTGATACTGTTTTAGCAGAGTTCGATCCTGAATGGGCAAAAGAAATAAAAGAAGGGGAAAATTTAAAAAAAGCCCTAGTAATAATTAACGATAATTCAAGTGCTATGATATATAGTGCTTATTTTAGCTTGATTTTTGAGGCTATCCCACCCAACTTTTATACTTATCACGTAGGAAAAATCGGCGCATATATTCTTCTCGAAGTCATTCTTACTCTTATATTATCAGTCCTAACTTTTGGAGTTGGTACTGCGGCTAGAATTTCCACCATTATAGCTAAATTCACATTAGGAACTAAAAAGCTATCAAAATTAAATCATGCAGAAAAAGCATTAATTACATTCACAGAAACCATGAATGCAATGCTCGAAACATTACATCATTACGAAAAATTAGTAGACAAATTAATAAACAGGCCAATGAACAAGATCAAAGGAAAAGCCAATAAAACATTAACGGCGATTAAATACAATATAAAACGAAATAAGAAGTGTCGCTTGTGTCTATCGGATAAACATAAAACACCAAAATCATTTAATGGTGAAGTAAATTATGTATAAGGAATGGAATGAATGAATATAATAAATCAGGATGAAAATGAATCTAATTTCATTGATGGAACCATTGAAAAAAAAGGATATCGAAAGCGATGGAAGACAGCAGCAGGTAAAATAGTTGGTCACCCATATAAGCTAGGTATTCATATGGATACCCATCATTTAATTTCAGCTGAAAGTGTTACTCAAAGTGAAATGGGAGACATTTTAGTTTTAAGAGGATATGACATTAACCACTTAACTAATTTAGTTGGATTCCCCGCAACGTTACCTGGAGCTTGCCAATTGCATTGCCAATTACATCGAGGTGATCACATAGCGACACAGGGAGATAGTGAACCATATCATGATTATGTTATGTCTCTTTTAATGAACAATGACCTAAGAAATGACATTAGTCAATGTATGGGAAAAACAAAAAAAAGTCAAACAGATGTTGAGATTCAAAAATTACTGGAAAATACAAGTAAAAAAATATTATATATGATAAACGCACACACTGAAACATATTATCGCTTACCGCTAACAAAAATAGCTAATTTTTTTCTTTCTGGGGGGGTAGGTTGCGTTAATCGTTTTGATGTCATTCCTGCGTTTGAAAATATAAACAATGCATGCGAAAAAGATCGGAAACACTTTAAAGATGAGGAGTCAGATCGAAACGGTATAGATTATCGTTATCAAAGATCGCCAGAGGATAAGGTACTAATAGGTAATGAAAAAACAATTACTTGCAATATAATAAGCTGGGAACCACAGGTTGAAAATGAATAAATACAACGAACAATATTATATCGTCTTTAACAAATATAATGAAGACACACTTTATTTAAAACCTTTAAAATCTAGCATGCTAAGAAACTATGGCGGTAAAAAACTCGACTTTGGAATTCCTCTCTTTTTTGAAAACTCGTATAAAGAAAAGGACTTAAAAAGTGGTTTCAATCGACCAATAAAAAAAGCACATATGAATGCAAGTTATCCCATTGTAGACAACGAAATTAAAAGTGCATTTGAAAATATTGAAAATGAATCATTCCAATTATATCCATCTGTAATCATTGATGATACTGGTAATTATCATGATGACTTTTGGCTATTTAATGTCTTCGTAAATTTAGATTGTTTAAACCTAGATAAATGTAAAATCCTTGAGTTTAATAACGATGATTCCAGACATTCCATAGTTAAATATCATTTGTGTGAAATTAAGCTAGACCTTATAAAAGAGAAAGACCGTTTGGTATTTAAACCTAAACACAGTGATGTAGGCCATATTATTATTCACGAAAGCATCCTTGAAGTATTTATAAAATTTAATGCCGACACTTTAAATTTTATAAAAATATCAGATTGGGAAATGGGCCTTCAATTCATTAATTAACATGGAATTAATATGGGCACCCACGATTAATCCCTAATTAATGTTAATAATAACATGGCCACCCATGATTAATCCCGAACATTAGACATCAATAATTAATATGGCCACCCATGATTTGGTGGCAATTAACATGGCCACCCACGATTAATCCCGAACATT
>CAMRDW010000236.1 GCA_947041315.1 uncultured Enterovibrio sp. | reverse complement strand
TGTTGAAATTGAAAGGCTAATATTTCACCTTGCCTTACGTTCAAGTACGATGTAATGGACCGTGTTTTGTAGAGCAGATGAGAAAACAATATTATGCTTTTTATATTCAAAATGGCGGGTATAACAGCCTAACGAGGCTGTTGTATTTTTTACGTGCTTTAAAACGGCGCACTTTTATTTTCTTTTGTCTTCTCTCGTGACATTCTTTTTTAACTCATGGCGATCATTCGATTCGCCTCTAGGCTTTTAGCTATAGTGCAGATGAGTCCCCTCGAGAACGGATTGGATGTGTGTTTTTCTTTCTATTATTTTTTGATGCTCGTTTTTTAATTCTTCTAATGTCGCATTGACCGTATTTATATCGTCCTGGTCTTGTAAGTTATTTAATATTTCCTCAAGCTCCGTAATTTGGTTATTAAACTGGATTTCTAGGGTTGAAAGATTTTCAATTGTTTTTGTAAAACGCGCGTTGATTTTTTTATCAGACTCTGTTACTCCTTCAGCTGGTACATTATCTATTGTACTTTCTTCTTCTTCTTCTTTTATATTGAATTGTTCTGCTTGTTGAGCGGGATCGTCTAAGGGGTGATTGATTGTGTCTTCTTGTGTTTCTATTTCTGGCTCTTCTTTTATCTCTTCTTTTATCTCTACTTTAACTTTTTTTATTTTATAAAGGTCATCCATGTTTTCGGCTAAAATTTCGCGTGCTGAAGAAAGTAAGGTTAAATACCCTTTATTTTCAGACCAAACCTCAGAAATAGCCAAGTCCGATGAGGGAAGATCTTTCATTTCTCTTTCAATAATTGAACAATATTCATTTAGAACATTTTTAATGGGGGTGCTCGCTTCAATTTTTTCTAAAACAAGCTCGAAAGCAGTGTCAAATAATCTTAGGTCTTCAAGGTTTCTGAAGGTTTCAATTTTATTTGATGTTTGTTTGATACCATTTTCTATTGCTCTTATTTCATTGTTTAAAGCGTCTGTATTTTTTGGGTTTGAGTCGAAGGGATGATCTTGACGAAGATTGATTTCTTCATTATTTATTTTTGTTTTGTTGGCGAGGTATTTCCTTATTTTAGTTTCTATCTCTTCTGTTATCTGTTTGACTTCAATAGAATCCGAGGTGTTACCTTTACGATATGCTTTACTCAACTGAAACATGCGATTTTTAATGTTCATTTTGCCATGTTCTATTTTTAGAGAATAAAGGTACCCTCTTGCATATACTCTTTTAAGCCCTGGAGGAGCCTCCTTTTGCAGAAAACCGGTTTTCCAATCGGTGAGATCTTGAGGTATTTTTAGTGCGGTTTCTGGAGGGCTTTCTCGGGCTTGAGGCACATCATGTGTTTCAGGTATTTGAGGCTCTTTTGGCGCGTCAAGCACCTTGAGATCTGCGGGGCTGTACGCAAATTTTCGGCCATCTAAAAACTGATTTATATCGAGATTTTGTTTTAAGCCTGAAACTATCGAATCATAATCATCGGTACCTGTATCGAGAGGGGGGATTTTTTTATTGAGTTCATAATGGTCTTTCGTCATGGCTTCTTGTTTATTTTTTTCTGCTGTTAAATTGCTCTGGAGTTCTTTTTTCGTCATTTTTTGTATTTTTTCTGGTATTGCTTTATTTCTCAGTAATGTTTTTGTTTCTTCTTCTGCGTTCATTTTATTTTTCAATGTTCTCAATCTTGTCATATAACTATTCTTTCTTGATTTAAATTTGGCGCGTATGTTTTTTTTTGAATTTAGATCTTGTTCTTCTAATATTGCTTCGTTCATGTTTTTTATTTCATGATATTCAATTTTTAATTCTTTTTGTAATTTTAATCGACTTAATGATGCTGAATAGGCTTTTGAGTGTAGGAGTTTTAATTGATTATCCTGTAGACCCTCTGTTGATTCTTTATAGGCTTTTTTTAATAGAGACTCTTCTGTTGACAGAATATCCGTTTCAACTAAATAAACGACCGGCTCTTGAGGTTTTTCTGTCTCTTCTTCTTCAAAATGCATTTCTACTTCAGCACTCTCTATTGATTCGAGCGTTTGTTTTTTTGCATCACTTATATACCTTTCTATTTCTTCTGGTGAAATATCTCGTCCTTCAGCGCTTGAAAATAAAATTTCAGATTTCATTTTTGTTTCTTTGGAAACAAGGGTTTTCTTATGCTCTTTAATTTTTCTTCTTGATATTGCGGCTTTTGTTTTAATTGTCTCAAAGAGCTGCTTGTTTATTTCCGTATTGCTTTTTGTGGCATTAAATTCTGATAATCGCTCTTTTGTTTTTTGTTCAATTCTCTTTTCTGTGTTTATTTTTACTGTTGTTTTTTTTACTTCATCTACTTCTCTTTTAATCATTGCCTCATTAACTGGATCTGCATTTAAGAGCTGTCCTATCTTCATATAGCGACTTTCTAATTCAAGTTTAAAACGATGGAATTCAAACCAAACAGTTTTCAATTTCCATAAAAGAAATTTCTTTTGGGGGGGGAGATTGGATGTATTTAGTTCTATGTCTATTTTTCTTATTTCATCTTGTAGCGATTGCTCTATGGCTGAACTTTCTCTTTCTTTTGCTCCAGATGCAGCCGTGTCTTTAAGGGGATTATTATTTGCTTTGCTTTTTTTACTCGATGATGCTCGGGCATCTTCTGTATCAGGGGGGGTACCCCCTGTATTTTCACTTGTACCTTGCCCGGCTGGGTTTTGGTTTGCCTCTTCTCGTGGTCTTTTTGGGGCGCCGCCGCGAAGAGACGCTGACTCTAAGTGGCCTTGTTCATTAATATAATATGGATGATGGTTTTTCGGTAGAAGGGGATTATCAAAAGACAGGGTATAGGTATTAGAGGCGTGTTCTTTTATTAATTTTACTTTTTGGAGCCTGCCATTGATTATTTTTTCAACGTATAAACCATCCGTTTGTGTAAATTTGACTTTCGTGTGGGCGGAATCGGTATCGGGTTTCGGCTCTTCTCGGCTTGCTTCTTCCAGCGCTTTGATTTTATCATTGATTGTCTCTAAAGAAGATAAGAAACTGTCTGTCGAAATGACAGGCTCTACAGGTAGAAGCGGCTTTAAAGGTGTTTCGCGGGATCTTTGTTTATGAAACGCTTTCGTATTTTCTCGGATTTGATCGATGGAATGTATTCGACCCAAAGAGGTGTTAGGATTTTCAGCGAAAGTCTTTGGGGCGACACTGAGGCCAATCACTGCTGCACTTCTTACGTAATCACAAAACTCGGCTCGGGACTCCATGATGCTTTTTCCTAATGAAATAAGAGAGTCAATGGCCACCATTTCTGGTATCAAAACCCGTGTAGCGATAGCCCAAGTATGAGAGGCCATTGTTAATGCATGGATTGTTTCTGGAGACCAACTGATGGCTCTTTTCCCTGAGTTTATATCTTCAGCCGCTTTTAATAAAAGAGCCACTTGGGTTGGGCCGCCCTCCCATATTGCGGAAAATCCCGCCTGAAAACTCTCTGTCCAGGAAGGAGACAAGTTCTCTCTGACACTTTCTAAGTATTCTTCTTGAAACTTGCGCTTCATCGCCTCGGTCATTTCTTTGTCTTGGATTAAGTGATTAATATCATCTAAAAAAGCCTCTAAGATATTTACACCTTGTTCAATGGGATTAAGAAGCTCGGGTAAACCACATAAATCACTTAAGTCATGATGCGAGTCTTCATGCACTGGCAAGTCTAAGATATACCGCAATAATTCTTGAGTATGTAAGGGATGCTGATGGGTTTTTGTTGTTTCTTTTTGATTTTGTTTGGCGCCTGGGGAATTGAAATTATTGAGCATGGATACAGCAGAAAACGAAAGCGCCATATTTTTAATATTTTCACTGTCTTTTGGATTAAGGCCTTTTAATAGCATTGCGATATCAATGCTTAAGCCGATGTACTTGTTTTCTGCGATCTTCAGATCGTCTTTTAAAATGCCAGACTCTAATAAACAGCCAATGTGATCGGTAATGCTGCGGATATTATACAGAGGCAGATCACGGCAATCTTCGTGTTCAGATGTTGCTCTTGTTCTTTCACGCAAGGAAATGACCTGTCTTTTTTGCATCCGTTCATTCGCCGCTTCTATTTCTGCTGTTACATTGATATGTTGTGCTATAAATATCTCCTCCAATTCTTCCATGGTCATTCCTTCTGACAAGAATTTAATCGAGAGAAGTTCTGCCGTACGCATTAAAACTTCGTCTCTTTCTTCTCCACGGTGTTCTTTGGAAGAGAGGGTTGAGAGGTAGTTTTTCAAATCCTCCACTGTTTTGGGGGGAGGGTCTTTGGTGAATCTTTTGGACAATGAAGGAAAAACAACAAAGCGTTTATTTCTGCTTTTGGTTTCATCGTCGGGATTGGATTCATCTGCATTCGGCAATGCCTCTTTAGATGATTCATATAATTGGAGAAGGGTTAAGAGGAGCAGCTTTTCTTCTTCTTCAGGTGTAAAATATTCTTTCCCTTCTCTTTGTGCTTTTTCTTGGCGTTCTTTTTGTTTGTGTTTTGCGTGACGAAGAGGATGTAAGGGGGAGGACGCTGAAGACGCTGAAGACGCTGAAGGTGCTGAGGAAGATGACGGATTTTTGACCTCCGTTTCCGTCTCTCTTCTTTTGCGTATTGCGCCCAATGTGACATCTTCTTTGCTTAACGCGCTTTGTGTTTGAT
>CAMRDW010000235.1 GCA_947041315.1 uncultured Enterovibrio sp. | reverse complement strand
AGGAAGCTGTCGCTTTGCATAAAGTGATAAATGAGCAAGGACACAAGTACCAAGTGCATATTGATACAATGAAACGTTGGGATAAATGTCTGGTGCAAGCCATTGTGAAAAAAGAGCAATTTTTACCTGGTGAACGAAGAGAGGGTTTGGAATTGTTAAATAGACCCTCTTTAATGCCTCGAAAAGCTCATGCAGCCGCAAGAGCGACAGGAGAAACGCGCTTGGCTTTAACGACTTCACTTTTGGATGCGCAGGGGAGGCCTATCTCGCCTCCTGTGCTTCCTTCAGCTCCTCCTGCTCCTAGGCCCCTGGCTTTTTCAGCTCCTAGGCCCTCGGCCCCTCCAGCTCCTAGGCACCCGACTTTTAGAGCACTCCAACCAGAGCATCCCCCTGCCCGTGGCATGCATCGCGTTTCTCCTCCTCCTGCCCCTCCACGAGATCGTGGTCTTGCACCGCAACACCCTCCAGTCTCTGGAGCCAGCGGTACCCGCGTTTTAACGCAGTCTGAGAAAAAGACGATGGAACAATTAGAGGCAAAATTCAAAACGATCCTTGAACGAGGCAAAAAATAATAAAACGCGTCCCCTCTGAATCAAAAAGATGATTTTACATAATGAGAATAACGGAACGGTTTATTTAAAAACGCTGATATCTGCCTGTTATCTTCATTAGAATAAAACCTGAAGATTTGTTGTGATTTCGGAGGTGGTATGTATTTTAAATCAATGTTTTTTTTGGCGTGTTACCTTGCATTTTTTCTTTCTAAAGCGCATTCAGCTGCTTGGAGTGAAGACGTGAATGTCGAAAAGATTTATTTATCGGCTCACAATACGGTGGTGGTCAAAGTCACTGGAAATACGAATATCAATGATTGCGCTTTGATAGAAGGCTATCAGTATATTTTTAAGAATTCGGGTTATTCAAAAATGCTTGAACTTTTTCAAACCGCGTTGGTGAATGATTTAAAAGTAAAAATTTATTCGAAAGAATGTCAATTGTCCTCTTGGGCCAATGTCAGCAATACGGTGACCTTTAATCAAGTGAATCACCTGATTTTATCAAAATAAACATCCTTTTTTAATTTTGTCTATGCGGGCCAAGCCCGCATTTTTTATTTTTCTTTAAGTTGTTTTTTTACCCATTTTCTTGCTGGATGAACGGCATTCAAGATATTTTTAGGAAGGGGGAGGGGGTCGCCACAGATTTGAGAGGCTAAAAGCTCACCTAAAAGCGGCGCGGAGGTTAATCCTCGTGCGCCGAGCGCCAAAAGACAATAAAGATCTGTGTGGGCTGGAATATCGGGTATTTCTCCTTTTTTTCTAGATAAGAAGCGGTACAGGTTGGGCTGTTTTTCAACGTCACAGACTTCTCCTACAAAAGGAAGATGGTCACGGCTTGCACTTCGCACACCGATGCGGGCCTGTGTGTGTTCAATGTCAATTTCGTTCGCCCACTCGGTGTCAATGCACTGCACTAAACGTGCTTTGTTATTGATTTGATCGCGCATTCTAAAATCATTGTTTTTTTCATTTCGGTTGTAAGTAGCACCAATGCAATGGGTATGATTTTTGGGATTCTCAGGGGTTAAATAGCCATCGTAACAGAGCACGGTTTTGAGATTTTTTAAGGTGGGGGTTGTTTTGATGTGGGTGACTTGCCCACGCACAGGATAAGCTGGAATGTCTTCTGTTTGCTTAAATTCAACCCCCTTATGTCCGTTTGCAATGATAAGGGTTGTGTGGGTGACTTTTGCGTCTTTCATCTGCAATTCCCAGCCTGTCTCATTTTGGCTTAAGGCTGTGATTTGTGTATTAAAGTGGCACTTTAAACGTCCATTCTCTTTTGCTTTGCGTATCATCTTTTGCGTGAGCTCTTGTGGGCAAAGCCAACCGCCTAATGGAAAAAAAAGCCCTTCTAAATGGGTTTCAACCTGGGTAAGGGCTTTTGCTTGCTCTGAGGATAATGGCCTGATCAATTCATCTGGAAATCCTTGATTGAGTATTTTATCGATTTTCTTTTTGCTTTTTTCATTCCAAGCAAGTTGAGTGACACCGCACCATTGATGATCAAATTCTTCTGGATCTACCGCGTTTTGGATGAATTGCCTTGAAAAAAGAAAAGCGGGAGCAAAAAAACGCGATACGGCATCGTCATCGCCATTAAGAAGAGGAAAAACAGCCCCTTGCCGATTGCCTGATGCCCCTTCTCCTGGGTGTTCATCTTCGCAATAAAGCGTGACGTTTTTGCCTCTTCGTGTCAGGCATATTGCCAGTGTGGCGCTCGCAATCCCCCCTCCAATAATGGCGATGCTCTGGGTGTTTTGAGATTTTCTTCGTTTGTACCAGGGTGTGGGATCTTTGTGTGCGTGGGTTCGAGAAAAGACACCGCAGAGCATGTTGCGTTTTATTCCAAAGCCTTTTTCTTTTGTGATTTTGAAGCCAGCATCCATGAGACCACGGCGAACAAAGCCGGCACAGGTGAAGGTGGAGAGGGTGCAGGTATTTTTTGCTAAATCGGCCATCCCTTCAAAAAGAGGGCGTTCCCACATTTGAGGATTTTTACTTGGAGAAAAGCCATCCAAAAACCAAGCGTCCACGAGCCCTTCATCCGCATTCCAGACTTGAGGCAAGGTTTCATTTATGTCTCCAAACCAAAGATCCAGTGTGATCCTCCCCTCTTCAAAAATGAGCCGATGGCAGCCTGCTAAGGCGGGAGGGTAGTTTTTGCGTAGAAGGGCCGCCCATTTTTCAAGCTCAGGCCAAAAAGAATGTGCTTTTTCTAAATCATTTCTTGATAGAGGGAATTTTTCAAAACTGATAAAATGAAGGCGTTGTAATTTTGATGTTGGATTTTCGTCACGAAATTGAAAAAAACAGGCCCATGCAGCTAGAAAATTAAGCCCAGTACCAAACCCTGTTTCTGCGATGACAAAACGATCGTGCTCGAAAGTAGGCCAACGATGGGGTAATTGATTTTGTTCTAAAAAGACATAACGTGATTCTTTTAATCCATGCTCTTTTGAAAAATAAACGTCATCAAAGAGATTGGATTTTGGAACCCCTGTATCATTCCAATGGATCTTAGCCTGTTCTAAATGTTTGAATGTCACAATGGACCTTTCGTTTATTTTGTTGTTCGGGCGATTTTATCATTTTAATGAAGCGAAGAAAGTCAAAGAAAAAAGATTGTTTTTTATAAGAATTCGAATAAACGAGGAAAGCTGACCACTTTCAAAATTTAAAACCGTTATCATCAATTGATATCGAACTGTGGGAATGAATGATGAAACGAGCCGTAATTACAGGAATGGGAATAGTTTCTAGTATTGGAAACAATGTGAAAGACGTCTTGGTCTCATTGAAATCGGGAACGTCAGGGATCGGTTTTTCTCAAGAATTTTCTGATATGAAATTGCGCAGTCATGTTTGGGGGGGATTAAAACTCAACCCGGCCGAGTGCATTGATCGTAAAAAATACCGTTTTATGGGCGACGCAGCTGGTTTTGCTTATATTGCAATGAATCAAGCCATTGAAGATGCAGGGTTAACAGAATTCCACGTTTCAAATGACAGGACAGGGCTTGTCGCAGGCTCAGGTGGCGCCTCTTCTAAAAACCAAGTGGAATCCACTGACATTTTACGTTCTAAAGGTGTAAAACGCATTGGTCCTTATATTGTTCCTCGTACCATGTCTTCAACCGTTTCGGCTTGCCTTGCAACGCCTTATCAAATTCGCGGTGTGAATTACAGCATCAGCTCTGCCTGCGCGACCTCTGCGCATTGTATTGGACATGCGCTTGAGTTGATTCAACTGGGCAAGCAAGACATTGTTTTTGCGGGAGGCGGTGAAGAGTTAAATTGGAGCCAAGCCATGATGTTTGATGGCATGGGGGCACTTTCAACACGTTACAATGAAACCCCTGAAAAAGCATCGCGTACCTACGATGTTGATCGTGATGGATTTGTTATTTCTGGCGGCGGCGGCATGCTGGTGGTTGAAGAGCTGGAGCATGCATTGGCCCGTGGTGCCAAAATTTATGCAGAAATCGTCGGATATGGAGCCACCTCTGATGGGTATGACATGGTTGCCCCTTCGGGTGAAGGCGCGATCCGATGTATGAAAATGGCAATGCAAGATGTTGAAAAAATAGATTATATCAACACCCACGGGACTTCAACACCGGTCGGAGATACGAAAGAGTTGGGGGCGATTAAAGAGCTTTTTGGAAATCAAACGCCGCCCATTTCGGCCACAAAAGCCATGACAGGGCATGCATTAGGGGCAGCAGGCGTACACGAAGCCATTTACAGTATTCTCATGCTTAACCACCACTTTATTGCACCCAGTATTAACATTGACAACGTGGATCCTTCTGCTGAGGGCATGGATATTGTCACTGAAATGAGAAATATTGAATTAAATACGGTGATGTCGAACAGTTTTGGTTTTGGTGGCACGAATGCGTCTTTGGTTCTAAAAAAATACGAGAAATAATGTCATTTTTTTATTTGATTGTTTTTCAACATGATAAGAAAAAAGAAATGCGCATTGATTTATGTAAAAATAACCCGGTTTTTCCGGGTTTTTTTGTTTTTAAACCCCTTCTTCTTAAAAGCAGGGGAAGGGGCGTTTTAAAACTGCGCCTTTCATTCATGCACCTTGATCTGCCTGTTTTTTCTTCTCTTGTACATTTTCAGGTGCTTTGGATTTCAGGTGCTTTGGATTT
>CAMRDW010000234.1 GCA_947041315.1 uncultured Enterovibrio sp. | reverse complement strand
GGATGCTTGCAATTAGGCACTTGTTTCGTTTTCCTCTTTTTCTTCCTACCACCTAACAGCCTGATTCTCTCTCATTCTCCAATACGAAGGTTGTTTCTGTTCCTGCCTGGTTTTCTTGATGGAACCCCTCATTACTATAGCCTTGAGAAGATTCTTGATTGGAAGGGGAAGTCGAATTGTTTGTGTTTCTTTCTCCTCGTTCCAGATCCGGCTCTTGTCTGTTTTCAGTGAGTCTTTCGATTCGGGTAAAATTAAGTCTTGCTCTTGGGCGCACGTTGACGCTTGCGTAGCTTTCAGCCTCGATGGGGGTCGGCGTTGGTGTTGGAAGGGAAAAACGCAATGTTGTTTGTGCTGGCGTTACTTCTGACTCAAGGGTGTATTCTCGGGCGTCAGGTTTAAAAGGACCGACCATGGAGAGCGCGCTTGTTGTTGCGCCAACAACCAGATTTGCCCCGACTGCCATCCCATGATCTCGCGCACCCAAAGGGGTGCCAATGGCCGCACCAATCCCTGCACCGAGCAGATGAGATCCTAATAATGCACCATTGATAAGGGTTGATTTCAATTTTCCACCTGGGGTTTCATTTTTTAAATTCCAGATTGTTCTGACCTTTGCTCGCGCTCCTGCCCCGGCGCCCATTCCAAAAGGTAAATCTGGGAATGCCCCTTCTGATGGACGAAAAGGATGGGTTAAAGGTAAAGCTGCCCCTCCTGCTTCACCGTAAAGCGAAAATTCTGAAAATGCTGAGGATCCAGTGTTTCTTCCTGTTTCTTCTTGCTGCATGATCCCTGTTCGAACGGCTTCACTGCCACTGATATGCCCTGAAGCGAAGCTTATGCCAAGCTCACTGCGTAAGCTCACTTCATTGAGGCCTAAAATACACAGTCTTGGTGGCGATGTTCTTCCAATGTTAAAATTAACTCCATTACTCGCCCATGTTGCAAGTGAACTGCTTGATGGCTCAGGTGTGGAAGGGGTGACAGAGTCCGTCATGAGGGATGTGAGGGTTGAAGGCGCTGAAGAAAACGGCGTTATTGTGGAGGCTGAGCTTGCCGAGTGTGTCGAAGTCAGGGCTGATGTTAAGGGGGAGGTTATGAATGAAGTGGCTTCTGAGGTTAATGTTGAGCTTAGGGTGGGGGGGAGCGTACTTGGCATTGCGCTGCTGTAGGTCAATGGGGGCATAGCCGTAAATATCGGTGGTCTTGGAATATCATACACCGAGGGTATCGAAGGCACTGCGGGTAATACGCTCGAGCCTAAAGCCATTCGGCTTCCGACATTGAACTCGATTTCACCTGCGCCGCTGACGTGTCTTTGTAGTGCATTTAAGATCCTTTGTAGATAAGTCGGGGGTGAAGTAGAAGAGTTATTTTCCATCTCAATGATGACGTTTCTGCCAGAATTCTCGATGTGTATATTTTGTATTAATTCTGAGGTTGAGTTTGTTGACTCCTGTGATTGATTAGATCGTCCTGAGCTTCTTTGTGGCATACCTCTGTTATTTGTTTGTATTTCTGCTTGATTGTTATTAATACTGGCCATAGTAAGCTGAGCTGCAGGAGAACCAGAAGTCATGCTCATTTGAGTGTTTTGTGCTGGAGTCGCTGTAGGGTGAGATGCTGGCTGCATAAAGAAGATCCTATGATTTGATTGGAATATACATGCTATACCCGTCGCCTTTGAAGCTGACCGGGTGTTGGCTGTGCTTGTTCAGCTCAATCAGATCGTCTCTCTATGCTCAGGGGCTTCACTCATTTGCCGCTGGCGCGCATCTTCAATGACTTTGGGTATACGATATATGTAACGTATTTTATTTACTGAATAAAAATATATCGAGAAAGATTTCGAATTTATTTTTAATTAGAACTCGAAATGTGTATTTATTGTTTCTTGTGTCGTGATCTTAAATGTATTTTATATGGTTTAATAATTAAATATATTTTAAAATAATTTGTCTTTTATTAAAAAGGGCGTTTAAATATCGTTTTTTTAATTCAGGAATAAAATAAATTGGCTTGTTTTTGTCTGTTGTCAGATTCAATTTTTTACTAAAGCACTCGGAAAACCTTCACTTTCTGATGTAATAGAGTATTTGAAAATCGTCTCCACACACTATTTTTAAAATTTAATAAATTCAAGTTCTTGAGTGAGTTTAACCCTTTAAGAAAGAGCGTTTTCTCCGCCAAACAATGGATGCTATTATGGCCTCAGCATTGCACATTTAAGCTCGGTTTTTTAAAATATGACCTTGAAACGTATACCCAAGACACTTGAAGATGCGCACTTGCGGCAAATGAGCGAAAGCCCTGAGCATCGATTTACTCTGTGATTGCCCTGAGCGAGCGCAGCCAAGACCCACGCAGTTTCAAAGGCGGCGGGTATAAAATTAAAAGCCAAGTATTTTACCTAACCCCACGCGTCAAAATGGATTCATGGTCAATATTTTATAAATTCTTCCAGAAAAGATCATTATTTTTTCATGTTCGGAATCTTAGATTGAATGATTGATCCTTAATTTAAATTTGAGTTTTAAAAGAGATATTTTTGATAAGAGGTTTCTTTTTCCTTTCGGCGTGCTTGAAAATGTGCTTATTTTATCGACCTGCCACCTTTGAAGCTCGCTGGGTCTTGGCTAGGCTCCTTTAGCTCAATCAGATATCAATCTATGCAGGCTTCATTCCCTTCCCGTTGGTGCGCATCTTCAATTGCTTTGGGAATAATTGGGTATTTCCTTGTTTGAGAATGAATTAAATGCAGAGGCAGAGGATTCATTTATTTAAATTAAAATTCGAAAGTGAAAAATACTTAATCGCCAAAAGAATAGAATAAACTTTGGAAAGACATCCTCTGTCTTTTATAATACCTCTAGACAGCAAACGCTAAAATTGTAACTCATTGATTTATTTAAGTTAAATGATGTTTATTAAGATGTGGCGCGCGTGCAATGATCTTGCCTTTTATTTTTTTAGTTAAAAATGAGATCAATCTAAGTCAGTCGTTAAGCCGATATGGCTCTGTGAAATTGCAAAGAACATGATGTGAATTATTGAAAACACGTTTGGAAATTCATAACGATGTTATACACGTCGGCTTTGAACCTGCGTGGCGGTTGGCTATGCTCGTTTAGCCTAATCACTGCGTTTTCAAAATTGACGGGTAAATGTTAAGAGTGCATTCGCGCCATTTTTACGTTTTTATACATATAGAGATATTGCATGAGCTTTTCCTCGTTAGGGCTATCGGAGCCTATTTTAAAAGCAGTTTCAAAACAGGGTTATGAGAAACCATCACCGATTCAAGAACAAGCCATTCCAGCCATTCTTGAAGGTAAAGACATCATGGCTGCGGCGCAAACAGGAACCGGAAAAACGGCCGGGTTTACCTTGCCATTGCTGGAGCGTTTATCGAAAGGCAAACCTGTTCGTTCAAATCATGTACGCGCCTTGGTATTGACGCCAACGCGTGAACTTGCAGCACAAGTGGGTGAAAGTGTTGCAAAATATGCGAAACATCTTTCTATCAGTTCTGCTGTCGTTTTTGGTGGGGTGAAGGTGAGCCCACAAATGCTTCGAATGCGTAAAGGTGCAGATGTTCTGGTGGCGACGCCTGGGCGTCTCATGGATTTACACAGCCAAAATGCCGTTAAATTTCAAGATGTTGAGATATTAGTTCTGGATGAAGCCGATCGAATGCTTGATATGGGTTTTATCCGTGATATCCGTAAAATTTTGGCCTTATTGCCAAAGCAGCGCCAGAATCTTCTTTTTTCCGCCACCTTCTCTGATGACATTAGAAATTTAGCGAAAGGTTTGGTCAATGATCCTGTTGAAATCGATGTAAATCCTAGAAACCAAACGGCGCGCACAGTCAACCAATGGATTTGCCCTGTCGACCAAAAGAAAAAAGCCAATTTACTCACTCACTTATTGACTGATCGTCAGTGGAAACAGGTATTGGTTTTTACGAAAACAAAACACGGTGCAAACCGTCTTGCTACCCATTTAGAAGGCAGAGGCATTTCAGCGGCTGCGATTCATGGCAATAAAAGTCAAGCCGCTCGTACTAAGGCGCTGGCGAACTTTAAAGCAGGCGAGGTGCGCGTACTTGTTGCTACAGATATTGCTGCGCGTGGTCTTGATATTGAACAGCTTCCTCAGGTTGTTAACTTTGATTTACCCCATGTTCCTGAAGATTATGTTCATCGTATTGGTCGAACGGGGCGAGCCGGAGCCGTCGGTGAAGCCATCTCTTTGGTTTGTGCTGAAGAGTTTAAAGATTTACAAGCCATTGAACGCTTGACGCAACAGGTTTTACATCGAGAAATCATTGATGGTTTTAATCCTATTAATAAACTGGGTGTTTCGAGGTTAAACACCACACCGATAAAAGCCAAAAAACCAAAAATAAACAGGCAATTACAATCTGGTGCAAGCCTAAAACAAACCGAAAGACGCCCCTCGTCGAAACCGAGAACCCCTCGAAAGCCCACTTAAAACGGCATTCAGTAACACCTTTTATACCCAAGGTAATTGACGTTGCGCCCTTTCGGAAAGTAAGTGAAGCCCCTGAGCATAGATGGACTATGTGATAGGGCTAAACGAGCCTCGCCTACACCCACGCAGCTTCAAGGGTAACGGGTATATCAAGGTCTCTCTGTGTTGCCTCATACCCGCATTCTTAACGAAATTTAGCCTTGGAATTATGGGGCTTTTGATAAAGCCCTTT
>CAMRDW010000233.1 GCA_947041315.1 uncultured Enterovibrio sp. | reverse complement strand
CCCGATTGTTCTGCACGATTTTTCAGGCGCAATATCAAAGTTACGACGTAATGGAGCGGGTACAAGCCGCTTCAAAGACGAGGGTTATAAAACAACATTACAATAAGAAAGGAACACACTTATATGTTTTTAAAAAAGAAAAAATCACAAAGCTCTTTAAGGATCAACAGCAACAGTGCGGCCAATCGCCATCGTAGAATGAAGAAAAACAACCGCCAAAAAGTCCTTTGGCGTCAACGTACCTTTACTATCAGAGAATTTGAAACACTCGGGGGTGTATTGCCTCCTCTTTGAAAGCGGGGCTCTTTTTTTATCCCCTTTCTTTTTTGACCCTTTTTATTTCTTCACGGCGGCGACGAAAAAAGGCTTGCAACTGATCTCGACATTCCTCTTCACGTACCCCGCCATAAGATTGCACATGATGATTAACACCGGGGTAGCTCAGTAAATTCATGACACTTCCTGCTGCGCCTGTTTTCAAATCATAAGCACCAAACACCACCCTCCCAATCCGGCTGTGTACCATGGCACTCGCGCACATAGGGCAAGGTTCAAGAGTGACATAGAGAACCGCATCAAGAAGGCGGTAATTTTGCAGTGTCTCTCCGGCTTGGCGTAGAGCCATCATTTCTGCATGCGCGGTCGCATCATGCTGGCTTATCAATCGATTCCAACCTTCACCCACAATTTTCCCACCCTGTACAACCACCGCCCCGACAGGCACCTCATTCAAGGCTTCTGCTTTGTTTGCCAAAGAAATGGCGTGCGCCATAAAAAACAGATCTGTTTCGTTTTGTGTCACGGTGTCTCTCTTTTTTAATTTTATTTTCAATTCGTTACGACTCCTCAAGTCTCAATAAAACACCCGCTAAGGGGGCTTATTTCGTATAAAGAGGGCTTCTTTTAAGAGGTATTGTTGCAGGGCGAGGGTATAAATAAAACAAAAAAACCGACAAGGTCGGCTTTTTTAAAAAAGGAGCGCAGAGCGTCAATAATGACTCGGTTTTCAAGAACAAGAGCTTGCTTAAAAACCCAAAGGAATATTAAAGGTGAAAAAAGCCACCAAAAGCGATGTCCAAACCGCTAAGAAAGCCGCAGAGTAAGGAAGCATCATTGCAATCACATCCCCAAAAGAAAGGTCGGGGTTGTATTTTCGCATAAAAGCCAAAATAACCCCTGCGTACGTCATCAAAGGCGTGATGATATTGGTTGAAGAATCCGCCACACGGTAAGCTGCGGAAACAATGTCCGGCGTCATGTTCGGGTTCACCTGATACAACATCGGAATGAAAATTGGC
The DNA here is from genome assembly GCA_947041315.1 of uncultured Enterovibrio sp. Taxonomy (GTDB): domain Bacteria; phylum Pseudomonadota; class Gammaproteobacteria; order Enterobacterales; family Vibrionaceae; genus Enterovibrio. Next base: position 3,440 of record CAMRDW010000233.1, on the reverse strand, counting down.
CCCAATAACATCCACTTAGAGGTCAAGCCTCCCACAAAAATATTGATGAGCGAGGTGGTCAAAATAAAACCGATAATCAATATGATGGGATAATTTTCAAGACCCAAAGAGGACAAACCACTCGCCCCAAGATAGGTGATATACACCCCCAAACCTGAAAAACCTAAAATCGCCAAAAAATTGTGGCTAAAAAAGGTCAATACCAGAACATACCCAAAAGTGTTCATTTGTTTGACCATGGCATTGACCACATCTTGCAATGACTTAAATTTCCCGGTGCTGTAACCAAAGCACATCCCCGTGATGGCAAACACCATGGCAATGAGTAAAATCACATTGTCCATATAAGGCACAACGCTTCGCCCAGCTTCGTTGGTATAAGGGGCCAATGGACCAAAAGAAAACCCGGCAATACAAACCAATGAAAAAAGAAAACCTAAGCCTGCAACCCGCAAACCTTTTTTCTCTTGTTCACTGACATTAAAATCATTTTGATTAAAATCCTCTGGCAAAATATAAGGCATTTTATCAAGACGGGGCGCCACAAAGCGTTTCGTCACCCAAGCCCCCAAAAAGGCCAGCATAAAAGTAGAGGCCACAATGAAAAAATAATGCATGGTCGCGGGATTAAGGGCCTCTCCTGCTGCGTTAGCAAACGGAACATTTTGAGATTCAGCAAAAATACGCGCATTCAACCCAATAATCACATCAACCGGGGTTGCAGGAATAAGATTTGCGCTAAATCCAGCAGAAACACCCGCAAAAGCCGCCGCCATACCAATTAAGGGGTTCTTGCCGACTCCGGCGTAAAGCATCCCGGCCAGTGGAATAAGCACAAGGTACCCCGCATCTGTCGCAATGGAGCTCATGATCCCAAGAAAAACAAGCAGCATAGGCAGCCATTTTTCATTGAGCTTTAAACCCAAGCGTTTAATTAAAACGCTTAAAAATCCAGAGTGCTCTGCAATGCCCACCCCAAGCATGACCACTAAAATGACCCCTAAAACACCATGACCAAAAGCCAACCAGTTCGTCAAAATGGCATTATCAAACATCCAACGCACGTTTTCAGAGGCAAACATACTTTTTACCTGATGGGTAATAAGATCACCATTGGCCCCGACCACCTGAAATTCCATGCCACCCACGAGCCCCGAGATCCCAAGCACAAGAAAAAGAAGGAACATAAAGATGATCACGGGATCTGGGATTTTTTTTCCAGCACGTTCAATAAATGCAATAAAGGGACGAGAAGGTTCTGAGGAAACCTGAGAGGCTTGAGTCATACAGCTGCCTTTGAGTAAGTAAAATTAAATTGATTCTATTTTTTGAACTTATCAGAAGGAAGAGACAGAGTAAAATCCAGTTTTTTCAATATCAACAGTACAAAACCCTTTAAATTAAAAAAATACAGGATTAATCAATTCATCTTTAATATATTAGGCAGTGAAGCATCACTTAATTAATGAAGAATATAAGGTATTCTTCTACTTTAAAAAAACACCCCCGAAAAAATAAGCATAATGAGGTCTTCAACCTTATTTTTAATCAAAAAAAGACAAAATAAAGCCCTGCACAAAGGCAGGGCTTAAAGGACGTTCTCGTATAGGCTATACCCGTCGCCGTTGAACCTACGTGGGTCTTTGACTACATAGGATAATGGTAAGGAGCTTGAATACCCAGCGGGATCCCTACCGCCCAATAAAGCAGCAAGAAAATAGTCCAGCCAATCAGCATGGCAATCGAATACGGCATCATCATCGAAGCCAAAGTCCCAATCCCGGTCCCTTTCACATAGCGCTGGCAATACACCACCACCAAGGGGAAAAACACCATTAAAGGAGAAATGATATTCGAAACCGAATCCCCAACACGGTAGCTCGCTTGGGATAACTCAGGTGAAATCCCTAATGCCATCAACATGGGCACCAAGATAGGCCCAATCAGCGCCCACTTTGCAGAAGCCGAGCCAATCAACAAGTTCACACTCGCCGTCAGCAAAATCATACCGACAATGGTCAATTGACCTGGCATGTTCAAGGCTTTTAAAAGTTCAGCCCCTTGAAGGGCCAATAAAGTGCCGATGTTCGACTGACTGAACGCGGCCAAAAACTGAGCACAAAAAAACGACATGACCAAATAACTGCCCATGGTGGACATGGTCTGACTCATGGCCTTGATAATGTCGCCTTGGGCTTTAAAAGTGCCAGAAACGCGGCCGTACACCACCCCTGGGATCACAAAGAAGATAAAGATCAAAGGCACAATGGATTTCATCAAGGGGGCTGAAAAGGCCGTTAATTCTCCCTCAGGTGAACGCAATGCAGACGTCTCAGGTATCAAGGCCAAGACCAAAATGACGACCCCAAGAAGCATGGCAAAACCAGCTCGATTAAAGGCTTTGCTTTCCATTTCACTGAAACAGCCCAAATCAGGCGCTTTTTCTGCATCGGCATCAATCGGAAGGTGTCCCAATCTCGGCTCAATGATTTTTTCCGTGACATACCAACCAATGAGCACAATCAAAATCGACGAAAGGCTGGTGAAATAAAGGTTTGCAAGAGGATTAACAATGTAGTCTTTGTCTAAAACTTGGGCTGCAGACTGCGTAAATCCCGCCAACAGTGGGTCAATGCCCGCAGGAATGAAATTAGCAGAAAACCCGCCAGAAACCCCTGCAAAAGCCGCCGCAATCCCGACCAAAGGATGACGTCCCGCCGCATGAAAAATAATACCGCCTAAGGGGATCACCAAAACATAACCCGCATCGGCTGCAGTATGGGACATGATAGCCACCAAAATGAGCGCAGGCGTCAACAGCCTTTTAGGGGTGACGTTGAGCATTTTCTTAAGGCCGGTGTTAATAAAGCCTGAGGCGTCTGCAACCCCAACGCCCAACATGGCCACAAGCACGATCCCCATCGGGGCAAAGCTGGTAAAAGTGGTGACCATATTGGCAAGAAAGTGCGCAAGGGCCGTTCCAGTTAATAGGTTCTTCACCTCAATGGCTTGACTGGTCACAGGATGAAGCAGCCCAAAGTCAACTTGGGAGAGCAGAGCAGACAAACCCCAAACCATTAAAAGGCCGTAAAAAAAGAGCAATGCAGGATCGGGAATTTTATTACCGACCCGTTCAATCCAATTTAAAAATTTTTCCATTCCACCTGTTTTGGGTGCATTCATTCTTTTCGTCATTGCATGGTTACTCATCTAAAGCTCCATGATTTATCATGTGTGTTTGGGTTCATTTCAGTAAAACATTCCATAAATTGAATGCTTTCCATATAAACAATAAATAATCAACAAAACAAAATACACATAATTATTCATATTGATAGGGTTCGTTCCGAATTAAAAATAAATGAAAATCAAAAAGCGCAGAAAACAAACAAAGAAACCGGATAAAAAAAACAAAAACCCACAAAGAATCAACATGGCGT
>CAMRDW010000232.1 GCA_947041315.1 uncultured Enterovibrio sp. | reverse complement strand
CTTGCCGCTGGCGCACAAGGTCAAGTTTCTTGGTATAAATCAAATGATTTTAATTTACCCTTTTCTTTTTAAATTAGTTCACTCTTACTAATTTAAAATATTGATTGCTATTGTTTCTTTGTTCGGCAACACTGATATTCTTTGCATCAGAGTCAAGATTTAAGAAATAAGAATACCCAGCGGCTGATGTTATTTCATATTCGCCACTTTGAGTCTTATTAAAATACCAAGATTGATCACTGTGCTCACCATGATAATAGAGAAATACATTTCTTTTACCTTCCCCATTTCGAGCCAATGACTTATGATGCGTTGCATGCTTTATTCTGTACGTTTTTATATTGTCATCAAACTGCAAGATCCATTCTTGTCTTTCTGGACTTGAAATAACATTATCATTAGCATTAACGGCAAGATATTGGGTCACTCCGTTTAAAGGGGTCGTTTCAATGTAATAGTGTCCATCCTCAACCCTGTCTTGATTCATGTGAATCGCCTTTAATCCAGTGCGCGTCGGGACCAATGCGTTTTTCTCTAATGTCTCGAAAGAGGGTGCTGAAAATGATCTAATGGATAAATTATTTTGTATATAGCCGAGGATAGAAAGATGCCAAGAACTGTCATTATGTTTTTTAGAAACAATGATTTGCAGGCTGTCTTCATCGTACTTTAATTTTAGACTTGCAAGCTGCATAGCAAAATACCTCGCGTACGTCATATCCTGAAAGGTTTTTTCATACGTCTTTTTACCGTCTTTATTTCTTACTATTACGGTGAATTCTCCACGTATTAAATAACGTTCTTGGATATGTTCAGGATTGAGCCAGCCAGAAGCATCAACAGGATAAAGAGTCACGGTACCATCTACATTTTCTTTCCATTCATAATCACCCCAAGCTATCACCCAGCCCGAATCGGTGGCAAATGAGAAGGATGAACTGCCAACAGCAGTGATGCGTGGGGTCGGCCCTAAGCTCTCAGCAAAAGCGCCGGCCGTAAACTGAACAGTGAGAGCAAAGACCAGGCAGGTGAGTATCCTGCTGCAAAAGTTTTTCATTTTTGTTTCATCTCCACTTTTTTGTTTATATTTACCTACAGATTCATTTGTGGCCGCATTGTATTGATAATTAAAAGAAAAGCAATCTTTACAAACAGAGCTTTCCTTTTAGATCCACTTCAATCCCTCATTTCGCACACAAAAAAACAACATGGATTTCTAGGCTCGTATCGAAAAAACAGTATGCATATACATACAGGTCTCCATGCACAAAGGTAAGGCGAGGTAAAAATGTCTCTTTCCATTTTAATTTCAAGATGCGATTTAAAATATCGAGGTGAGGTGCGGAATAAGGCTTCAATTAATATTTAATATTTGTCGAAAGACCCAGGGAAATTTCGCTGACGTTATCGCGGCGCCATAAAAAAAAGAAAACAGCATGGCGTATTTCATTCATCTTGACCGTCATGGGATGGACTAAAAAGCAAACGCTTTTGAAATCAATAAGGTGATAATGAGTTCAAATTAAATCCCATAAAATCCATGGCAAAACCGCTTTCGTCTTTCAGCTTAAAGAAAGGAAGGTTTATATTCATCACACATGCTTCTTTTGTGCTCACAAAATGCCCCCTCAAAACCGAGCATCAGCCAATAAAAGTAGACTTAACGACCTGAACACGTATGATCGGGTTTTACATTTGAACAAAACAACTTAAATGCTTGTTTAAAAAAATTTTATTGGATTATGATAAGACAATCAACATTCGCACCTTATACTCGATGGACCCCCCCCCTTGTTTCAGAAGTCGCATTGGTGATGAGTCTTCTGAAAAAACACGGTTACGATGTCAAAGAGCTGGCCCGAGTCACGGGATTACGTCCAAAGAATCTGAATATTTGGACGGCTCGCTATAAACTTGAGCCAGACAACATCTCACCGATCCCCTACCCATGCTGGTGCTTTTTATGTGCTTTGGTTGGAAACCCAAATATCCAAAGCAAAGGCAGAAGGCTCAATGTCGACTTGGAAGAAATGACGTCCTTTTTCAGCCCAAGTGCCTTTAAACCGAATGATGCATTCCATTGCCCAACGCCCGAACAATTCAGCCACCTGATTGATAATGAAAATTATCCCATGCTGACCACGGATTTTCTCTCGACCTTCTTTCACTGGCATGCCTCAAAATTCACACATGGGATAACCCATGGCGCATTGCCTTTTTTAAACTGGAGTCTGATCCTGATGGCCTGGGGGATGGACATTCAAAAAATGATTTTGACCGATCTTCATGCTGAATTAAATATTGTCGATTTCATATCCCGCGAATAAAAAAACACATTGCTCCCCTCACCCACTTTGATTCAAGACACCGAAAGAAAATGCGTGTCTTGAAGGATTTCACATCTCAAAGAGAGTCTAAATTGCATGTGGGCAGCGCCAGCAACTCACTCTTTTGAACACAGGGGAATTAGCGGAACCCCACCCAAATCCAGACGGCTTTAAAGGCGCCGAACAAAACACCTATTCCATAGGGTCTTCTTCAGATGTGCTTTTAACTCTCTTTTTTATCTCTATGATGTTTTTTGGCGTGATCCCAAGCATCTTTGCTGCCGATTTAACATCGCCATTGTATAATTCCGCCGCTCGAACCACCTTTGCTTTAAATTCGTCTGTGATCTCTTTTAATGAAATCTTATTTTGTTCATCAAAAAAATTTTCAATCGCGATTTTTTTTTCTTGAGGGGGTGTTTTTTCCTTCCAATGATCTTCAAGGTATTTTATTAAAGAGCTGTTTTTTGGGAGCAAATCAGAGCAACGCGCATGATCAGAACATAAAATGGCTATTTTTTGTAAATCTCGATAATTACCCGCAAATACACGTTTATCACTTGTTAACCAAGCAATAAAGTCTTTATCATCATTCAGCATTGGATTTTTGGCCCCTTTAAAATCCATTTTTTCCCATACATGATTAAATTCATCACCGATCCCCTCTCCTGATTGAAGAGAACAAAATGACTGTGTTCTTTGTGATATTCGATCAAACAGATCCGGTAAAATCATCTCTTCCAATTTATCAATAGCTTGATTACTGGCTGAAATTAACTGAAATTGAACTTTTTCCTGCTTTTCAGCCCCTAATGGCGTAAAAGAAAAGAACCCCTCATCATCCGTTTGTAATGCCGTAAGCAAAAGTGATTGCGTCACTTTATCAAGGTGATGTACCTCATCAAGGAACAATGTTTTTTTGTCCGCCTGAAAAAAAGCCCCTTCTTTCTTTTTAATCGCCCCTGTAAATGCCCCTTTTATATGTCCGAAGAGCTCACTTCTGGCCAAATCTGGATTCGTCTGAAATTGAGCGCAATTCACATTAATGACGTTTTCTTTTCCTTGGCAAGCATACACATCCCTGACCACTTTTGTTTTTCCTGTTCCTCGTGGTCCAAGCAACAAAACAGTAAAATTATCTCCGAGCTCTCGGTATTTGGTTAACCATTTATAGGTATTATTTTGTTGTTTCGATAAACCCGCTTGATCCGTATTCAGTCGTTTTAATAAATCCTTTTCTACACGTTCTATTTTGATGGGGGTGAGTCTTTGTTTATCGTTGGACTCTTTTTTATTGATACATTTAATAAAATGAACAGATTTAAAGCGCGGAGAACTCCAAGAAAGATAATGAAAGGCAATCTGAAAACTCGTTATGCTTCCCCAAAGATTGACATACGTGCACACGTTGAAGTGTTCTTTATCCAAGCACTCTCTCAGTGCTGCCGCCGTTTTATATTCATTATCCAGTTGCTCATACTTTATATCAAGAGAAACAAATTCAATTGCTTTTGATTTTTTATAGATGAGTGAGTTTTCTTTATACCAAGCAATCTGAGTTCCAATGCTGAATTCATTTAAAATGTGCCAAAGATCTTCTTTATTTCGCCAATGTTTTTTCACCCATTGATAATTTGGAAAACGCTTGTCTTCATTGTTTTTCAAATGGGAAACCAATTCGGATAAATCTTCGCTCGTTTCTTCGTAATGATTTGATGTTTTTTTAATGCTATCGAGAATGCTCTTTTGTTTTTCTTCAGATACAAATTCTTTCCACCTTGAAATCCTTCCATCAGAATCCTCATAATCTTTGGGTAACAAATAGATCACTTTTTCAAGGTGGTTCAATTGTCCATTTTGAGAGAATTTTTTGTGCATCTTGTACGAATCAAATAATTCATCGCTTAAAGGAAGCTCTTGATTTTGTTCATAAGCATCATTGATAGCTTGGAGTACGACATCTAAAAACCCAATGCCGTGCCATTCAAAAAATGGCGTGATAAACGTGAAGGACTTACTCATTTTCTTCTTATTTTTCAAGTTATTACATTTTGGTTAACTTTAATAAACCAAAAGGTTAGATGTCAACATGTAAAAAATCAGACCCACGTCAATAACAATCACAAATAACTGATTTAAAAGGCTTTATTTTTCATTCTTACGATCCTTTTTTTTGGCCTCTTCTTTGCACTTCTTTTTTTAAAGACGTTATTCAAAAACAAGCCTCTCGCTCAAAAAAGGATCATAAATGAAAAGCTCACGCTGTTTTGGCCGCTCAACAAATAAACCTCTTTGGGTGTACTTGAGCCGTTCAAAAGCCAAAGATTCGGCCCTGTATATGAATCAACGAAAAAAAGATAAGTTGATTGAATATCAATGTGATAGGTGCAAAAATTGGCATTTAAAACCTTTGGCGAGACACACACCCTCTGAAACGTGT
>CAMRDW010000231.1 GCA_947041315.1 uncultured Enterovibrio sp. | reverse complement strand
CAACGCTAATCACTTAATTCATCATCGATTCTGATAAAAAGCCTGTTAATTCAGGGTTTTCATGTTGTTTTTGAAAAATCACGCTAACTTGGCGGAAGGTTACGTTCTACGAATATCATCGAGATCTGCATGAGCAAAATGCTCGATAGACCATTGTTTAGGTTGAAATAGGGACATGAATGGGTCTGATGTTATTGGTTTGCTAGATCAGATCCTATTTTAAGCAAAAAGTTCAATTATTAAATGTGTAGAAGAGACCGATCTTACAGAGATTAACTTTATTAAGATAATTTCGAAGTCTACTCTTAAAAAATACAACCGTTTTAATTTTAAGAATCTGGAGATGAGAATGAGATCGATTCGTCATATTTACTTTGCCATGATGGGGTTTATTCTCATTCTCGGAATAATTATTATTATGGCAAGTGTGCGTTCAACCACATTAATCAATGAGATAAACACAATCAATGAGCAAGGTCAAAAGCAATATTCGATTCTTATGAATTTAAAAAACAACGCTAATCTTTTGAGCCGATTTTCAAGAAATTACATTCTTACAAACAATATAAAGTGGAGTCTTCTTTATAAGCAAGTGAAAGCAATTCGAGATGGTCATCTGCCTTATCCTAAAGGGTATAATTTCGATTATTGGGCTCAAATGTCTGATCCTAATGTAACGGTGGAGGACATACCTATACCAACGCGCCCTGAGTATCCTTCAATTTTGAAACGCTTGAGAGACGCAGGCACTACAGAATCTCAATTTTCTTTTCTTTCTCAAGCTATTTCTCGATTGCAAGAAAGAAATGAGATACAAGAAGCGGCGATGGATCTGTCTCGAGGAATTAAAAGATCAGCTAGAGGGATTGAATATTTAACACCTAACCCAACATTGGCACAAAGTTTGTTGATGGGGCCAGAATATATTCATTTAAATACAAAATTCATGTCTGCCATTGGAGTTTTTTATGACACCATTCAGGAAAGTTCAACTTTAAAACTTGACGTATTAAAAAAGGAAAAGAGAAATAATAATTCTCTCATTTTTTTCATGGCTTTTTTATTGATTATCAGTGTTGCAATGACCACTATTTTATTATGGGTTCGCTTTCTTAAACCTCTTGATAACATCCGAAGAACCATTGTTAGTAAAGTAAAAGAAAAAGAATTTGAATTTAAACTCGATGTTCAAAATCAAGGTGAATTGAAAGATTTAGCTGCAGCTCAAAATAAAGTATTAGCTGAAATTGCAGAGCAATTTGAATCAAATCGGCAGTTAAAGACGTTTTCTGATTTGATACGAGGTTGTATTGACACCCAAGTTCTTGGCGAAAAAACGGTAAATTTCTTTTCTCAGAAATTTGGTTTACCTTATGTGTCTCTATACGTTCTTAAAAGTGATAAATTAAAACTGGTGGGTGGAGTAGGGGTCGATGAACAGATAACTTCGATGAAAGCCAGTTTGGTTTCATTCCATCGTACCATTATGAAAACAAGAGAAATGCTTCGTATAAAAAATGATGGAGAGACATTTAATTTACAGCTTCCAGCAGGTTCTTTACAGCTAAAAGAGATTCATTTTATTCCTCTTAAAATTAATAATGACATTGTGGGAATTCTTGAACTGGGTTCAATTCGTCTTTTAAGTGATAAAGAAATTGATTGGCTTTTACAAGCCCAAAAAGATTTAGGGGTCGGTATTCAATTAACAAATAATGCTGAATTGCAACAAATTGCAGAGCGAAGAATATCAGAACAACTCAAACTTAATCAACAAATCATCAATGCAATTCCAAATCCTACTTATTTTAGAGATACAAACGGTCGTTATATTGGTGTGAATGACGCTTTTACTGATTTTCTTGGTTTATTTTATGCTGATGTTGTCGATAAAAAGCCCAATGAGCTTTTTCCAGAAAATGTCTCTTTGATGTTTTCAGAAAAAGAAAGTGACCTTTTAGAAACTCCAGGATCAAAGTCATATGATATAGAATTGACAAATGCTCAAAAAGAAATTCGTATTCTCACTGTTTATGAAGCGACCTATTTTGGAGGGAACGGTAATCCTTTAGGAATTGTTGGGTTATTTGTGGATGTAACAACACAGAAAAAATTGGAATCAGATCTTATTGCCGCAAAAGACGAAGCAACTGAAGCCAGCAAGGCCAAGGGGGAATTTCTAGCCAATATGAGCCACGAAATCAGAACACCGATGAATGCGATTTTAGGGATGTCACACCTGGCTTTATTGACAGAATTGAATGATAAACAAAGGAATTATGTTTCAAACATAGAGAAAGCAGGTAAATCGCTACTTGGAATTATCAATGATATCCTCGATTTTTCTAAAATAGAAGCGGGGAAATTCACTATTGAACACATTGATTTTAGATTCAGTGATGTTTTAGACAACATCAGTAACATCGTTTCTCTAAGAGCACAAAATAAAGATTTGGAGCTTATCTTTGATATCGATCCCGATTTACCAGATGATCTAGTTGGTGACCCATTACGTCTAGGGCAAATAATTATAAATCTAGCAGGAAACTCTCTGAAATTTACTGAAAATGGAGAAATTATTATCCGTGCACGTAAAGTTTCCGAAGAAAATAAATATATTGAAATACAATTTGATATAGAAGATACTGGAATTGGAATGAACGATGAACAATTAAGTCGTTTATTTCAATCTTTTTCTCAAGCGGATGGCTCTATCACAAGAAAATATGGTGGGACAGGTTTGGGTTTAACCATATCAAAGAATTTCGTTGAATTAATGAATGGTCGCATTTGGGTTGAAAGTGAATTAAATAAAGGTTCCACATTTTCCTTTACAATAAAATGTGGGCGTAGTGAATTATCTATGAATAATGAAGCCATAAGATCAACGATTCTTAAGAATAAACGTGTTCTTGTTGTGGATGATAATCAAGCATCCAGAGACATAATGTATGCACTGTTGAAAAACATGGATATGCGTGTCGATGTTGTTTCCAGTGGTGAAGAATCCATCTATGAAATTGAAATGGCAGATCAATCTAATGATACTTTTGATATTATTATAATGGATTGGAAAATGCCAGGAATAAATGGAGACGAAGCTGCACGAAAAATACGTTCTTTGAATTTAAATAACAAACCGAAAATAATTCTCGCTAGTGCTTATGGAGAGGATGCAGGACTTGTTCTGAACGATGAAAAAAAATTATTTGATGCATCATTAGTCAAACCAATCAATCCCTCTATTTTATTTGATGCTTTAGTTATCTCAATCGGAAAAGAAGAATTAATTAAAATAAACAATGAAAAAGAAGAGACTGTCTATAATATTGAGAACACTGATTTTACTGGAATTAGAATATTGTTAGTTGAAGATAATTTAATAAATCAAGAAGTAGCAAAAGGAATATTAGAACAATATAATCCTAGCATTGAAATTGCAGATAATGGAGAAGTGGCTTTAAATCTATTAGAAACAAAAACATTTGATATTGTACTTATGGATATGCAAATGCCTGTAATGGATGGTGTAACGGCAAGTAAAAAAATAAGACAAAACAATAGATTTTCCTCTTTACCCATCTTAGCCATGACAGCCAATGCAATGAAACAAGATGTTGATAAATGTAAAGAAGCTGGCATGAACGCGCACCTTTCTAAACCTATTGATGTAAATGAACTTCTCAGTGCAATTTCTTACTGGACAACTCTTTCTTCAGCGTCTGTCAAATTGTCCCTTGAAGAAAATATGAAAGTTCAAGATAAAAAAATTAAAAAGATTGAGCTGAGCTTTGATCCTCTTGTGCTGGATTCTAATGAAGGAATTCAACGAATTGGAGGGAATGATGAGGCCTATTGGAAAGTCATTTCATCGTTCATAAAAACAAAACTGGAAATGATTGAAAAAATCAAAATGATGGCCATTGATAATAATTACGAAGAAGTGGAGCTATTTGCTCATTCTCTTTATGGTGCTGCAGGAAATGTTTCAGCTAAAAATTTGGCTCAACTTGCATCCTCTCTCGAAAGTAAAGCAAAAAGTAGAATAAATATAGATGTTGATTTATTGGATAAAATTAAAAATGAGTTATTGAAAATTAAAAAATATATTCCAAATAAAAATGAAACAGACCCTAATTCTGAAATTGATATTTCATTTGTGGGCTATACAGAAAAAGAATTCCGTATAGAATTAGAGCAATTGAATATACTTTTGTCTCATTCTGATACCCAGGCGGTTGACTTTATATCAGGGATAAAAGAGAACGCAGTAAACAGAAATGAAGATTTATCTCAGATAGAAAATGCAATCCATCGATTTGAATATGAAATTGCAGCGGAAAAACTCAATGAATTGCTTGATTCATTGAGTGAGGATGTAGAAAAAAACACTATAACTCTTTTTTAAGCGTCATTATGCACCCAATGTAGCATTTATACCCGTGACCCTTTATCTTAATCACATCTTTTCGAATCTAATTATTGTTCGAATGGCTTGTTTATTGATCAAAATTTCACCTGTAGCAAAAGAGAACCGTTTAATTGAGGAGATATCAGCGCCTCTTTATTAAATACGCATTCGCTAAAGAAATGCATTACCGTGGAAGTGTTCGACTTTGTGAATGAATAGAATGAGATCCAATGATTTTTGGAGTTTTAGTTTGAGATGTGACTAAGAGACAGCACGGCAAGCGCATTTTAACCCATTGAATTTAATAGGCGGGTTCTAAAGTCATCATCCAAGCAAGCCATTTTTCGTTTTCGATTGATACT
>CAMRDW010000230.1 GCA_947041315.1 uncultured Enterovibrio sp. | reverse complement strand
GAAAAGAAGGATTTTTCTGCGTGAAAGTCTGGTATTTTCTCTCGATGAAACGCATTATTGCTCGAATTTATTCCTGATTTGAATGTTTTTAAAAAAACGAGTGACGAAACAAAATGATACGCATTAATGAAGTGAAATTACCCTTAGATCACGATGAAATGGCCTTGAAGGATGTTGTCATTTCAAAATTGGGCATTGCGCAAGATCAACTGGTCCATATCCATGTCTTTAAACGAGGGTATGACGCCCGTAAACGCAACGAGATTGTTTTGATTTATACGTTAGACATTCATTTAAAAAATGTGGATGAAAAACAATTACTCAATACTTTTGAAAACGATCATCAGATAAAAGAAACCCCCGACACCCGCTATCACTATGTGGCAAAAGCCCCCGCCCACTTACCCCATCGTCCCGTGGTCATCGGCATGGGGCCTTGCGGTTTATTTACCGGGCTGATTTTGGCTCAAATGGGATTTAAGCCACTGATTTTAGAACGAGGAAAGTCGGTTCATGAAAGAGCAAAAGACACCTTTCGTTTCTGGCGAACCCGTGAATTAAACACAGAGTCCAATGTTCAATTTGGTGAAGGTGGCGCTGGCACCTTTTCTGATGGCAAATTATACAGCCAAGTCAAAGATCCACGTTTTCTCGGGCTCAAAGTCAAAGAAGAATTTGTGGCAGCAGGCGCACCTTCAGAAATCATTTACCTCAGCAAACCCCACATTGGCACCTATAAATTGGTGACCATGGTGGAAAAAATGCGCAGCAAAATCATTGAACTTGGCGGTGAAATCCGTTTTGAAACCCGGGTTGATGAAATCAATATTGAAAACAAAAAAGTCACCGGCGTCACCCTTTCTACAGGAGAGTTCATCGCAAGCGCCCATGTCGCCCTCGCCATAGGACACAGTGCGCGCGATACCGTTCACATGCTGCATGACAAAGGGGTGTACCTTGAAGCCCAATCTTTTTCTGTCGGTTTTCGCATTGAACACAAACAAGAAACCATCGACAAAGCCCGTTTTGGTAAAAATGCAGGGCATCCTTTATTGGGCGCTGCGGATTATAAATTGGTACACCACTGTAAAAATGGCCGCTCCGTGTACAGCTTTTGCATGTGTCCTGGTGGCGTTGTGGTGGCGGCGACGTCCGAGCTTGAGTCGGTTGTCACCAACGGAATGAGCCAATATTCTCGAAGTGAACGCAATGCCAATAGCGCTATTGTGGTGGGGCTTTCCCCAGAAGATTTTGACAATGATCCTTTAAAAGGCATTGCTCTTCAACGCGAGCTTGAACGCAATGCGTATATTTTGGGGGGATCCAATTATGATGCCCCAGCCCAATGTGTCGGGGATTTTTTAAAGAACAAAAAAAACGGCGCTTTAGGAGAGATTGAGCCCTCCTATAAACCCAAGGTAAAAATGACGGATTTAAGCGCAAGCTTACCCCCTTATGCCATTGAGGCCATCCGCGAGGCCTTGCCTGCGTTTAATAAGAAAATAAACGGGTTTTCTGCCCCAGACAGTTTGTTAACCGGGGTTGAAACACGCACCTCTTCCCCTGTTCAAATTAAACGCGGAAAAGATTTTCAAAGCATCAATACCCAAGGTTTATACCCCGCAGGCGAAGGCGCGGGGTATGCGGGCGGTATTTTGTCTGCTGGCATTGATGGTATTAAAGTGGCTGAAGCCATCGCCCTTGATATGTTAAAAGGATGATGCCAAGCCCTCTTTCTTTGCTTTAAAAACAAAAAAGGCGCTCTTTGGCGCCTTTTTTGTTTAAAGCCACAATCAGATCATGCCCCGATAAAACCGCCTGTTTGATGGGCCCAAAGCTGAGAATAAATCCCGCCTTTGGCAATCAAGTCTGCATGTGTCCCTTCTTCAACCACGGCTCCTTGATCTAAAACAAGGAGGCGGTCCATGGCTGCAATCGTGGACAAACGGTGGGCGATGGCAATCACTGTTTTTCCTTGCATTAATTGATACAAACTTTCTTGAATGGCCGATTCCACTTCCGAATCAAGGGCCGATGTGGCTTCATCCAAAATCAAAAGCGGTGCATCTTTCAAAAGCACCCGTGCAATGGCCACGCGCTGACGTTGCCCACCTGAAAGCTTCACCCCTCGCTCTCCCACTTGGGAGTCATACCCTGTATTGCCGTGAGGATCAGAAAGATGCTGAATAAAATCATGCGCATGCGCTCTTTTGCTCGCCAAAAGTAAAGCGGTTTCATCGGCATTCGGATCCCCATAAAGGATGTTTTCACGAATAGAGCGATGAAGCAAAGAGGTGTCTTGAGTGACCATGCCAATGCTGGCCCGTAAAGAATCTTGTGTCACCGCTGAAATATTTTGCCCATCAATGGTGATACTTCCCTTTTCGACATCATGAAAACGCATCAATAGATTGACCAAGGTGGATTTCCCGGCCCCTGAGCGGCCCACTAAACCCACTTTTTCTCCGGGTTTAATTTTCAAATTAAGCCCTTCAATCACGCCTTTTTCTTCACCGTAATGAAAACTCACGTCATTAAAGGCGATTTCACCTTGAGTGATTTCAAGGGGGGATGCATCGGGCTTGTCGGTCACTTCGACGTCTTTTGAAAGGGTTTTCATTCCGTCAATCACGGTGCCCATGTTTTCAAACAAAGAGCCGATTTCCCACATGACCCATTTTGACATCCCATTGATGCGCAAGGCCAAACTCACCGCAATCGCGATGGCGCCCACAGAAATAGAGGCCCCTAGCCAAAGCCAAATTGACATGGCCGCAGTGGCAAAAACCAGAAGATAATTGATGATTTCAACTGAAATATTAAACCCTGTCACCAAACGCATTTGGCGATGTACCGTGTCAAGAAAGCCTTCCATCCCTTCTTGGGCATAGGCGGTTTCTCTGTCTGTATGAGAAAAAAGCTTCACAGTACTGATGTTGGTGTAGCTGTCAACAATGCGCCCTGTCATCAAAGAGCGCGCATCGGCTTGCTCTGTTGAAACGGCTTTTAATTTAGGAACAAAATACAATTGGATCCCAACATAGCTGACAAGCCAAATAAGCAAAGGGATCATCAAGCGTATGTCCGCCTGCGCCACCAAAAACAACATGCTCATAAAATAAACAAGGATGTACACCGCAACATCCAGCAGCTTCATGACACTTTCGCGAATGGCCAACGCCGTTTGCATCACTTTGGTTGCAATGCGCCCTGCAAAGTCATTTTGATAAAAACTCACACTTTGTTTTAATAAATAACAATGCGCAAGCCAACGAATCGACATCGGGTAATTGCCGAGCAAGGTTTGATGCATCAAAAGAGAATGAACCCCCACCAGCAAAGGCATCACAATCACCACAATCACCGAGATAAAAATCAAGGTGTGCCCTTCTTGTTCGAGAAAGGTGCTCGGGTCTTGTTGCGTTAACCAATCCACCAATTGCCCCATAAAACCAAATAGAGACACTTCAGCAAACGCAATCAAGGCGGTCAATAACGACATGAGGATGAGCGGTTTTTCAAAACCTTTCGTGTAATGCCTGCAAAACGAAAATAATTCACGGGGGGGCTGTTCTGGCTCTAACGAGGGAAACGCATGAGTCAAGCGTTCAAAAAATTTATAAATCATACACCGTCCAAAAAAGCCTTCCGAAAATAGCACTCTATGATACGCAACTTAAAAAAGAAAAAATATACGCCCCCGAAGGAAATGAAAAATAGACCTAAAAAAAAGGTCCCCCCCCATCCTTCTCACATTCACACCCCAACTAAAAACAGCGAGATTGCATTTTTTATCCACACCAACGCGCTCTTTTTTTAAAGATGCCCCCATGCAAAAGAGGCTTCTGAACACATAAAGTGAGACAAAGCCAGAACAGAACAAAGAATCAAGAACAAAAAGAAGATCTTGATTGTCTATTTAAAAAACCAGATTGAACTCACTTTAAATGCAAAGGTTATGTCCATTTCTGCTTTTAAAAGAAGAGGTTATTAGGTAGGTGCGGCCCCCGGATCATCAGTTTCCCTTAAGCGCCTCGCTGTGTTTTCAAATTTCTTAGATACCGTGCAACTTAAATCGATGAATAAAAAGAGACTCGCCAATTGCAAAGCATAAATCACAAAATATCACTCTTTATGAGAGAGAAAAGCCATTAAAATCTATACCCAAGACACTTGAAGATGCGCGCCTACGGCAAACGAGTGAAGCCCCTGAGCATAGATCTACTCTGTCATTGGGCTAAACGAGCCTAGCCAACACCCACGCAGTTTCAAAGGCGACGGGTATATCAGTCAAGATTTCGTCCTTATAAAAAGAACATGCATCTTTGATTTGTATTTTTCTATTTTTAAAAAGAAAAGACCCTTTCGATTTGAAAATAACAAGACTAAAAAACAGAGATAAAAGACGAAATAACACATCAGTATTTTAATATGAAAAGGTACACGATATGGCAACAACAATAAATCCAACAGCAACTGCAACTCAAAACACAGCTCCGACTCCCGCAGAGAACAAAAAAAGCTTTTTCATGAGGTGCGTTACAAGCATCAAAAACTGTTGCTGCAAACCTGAAACAATCACTGTAGCAGGTGCGGTGACTGTTGCTGTCGGTGCTGCCCTCGTCATTGGAGGCGTAGTCGCAACAGGCGGAGCAGTGGCTGCGGTCGGATTGGCAGTGGGGATTGCGGGCATAGTGATGAGTGCGCTGACTAATAAAACTAAGGGCGATGCTGCACCTAGTTCCGCAGAGACACCTGATGTCCCTCCTCCCGAAGATCCCTATTCTCCCTCTGGTGTGGATGGCCCTA
>CAMRDW010000229.1 GCA_947041315.1 uncultured Enterovibrio sp. | reverse complement strand
TAGCCAATAAATCAGATCCTATTTCATTATTTTTTTCTTTTGTGCGCTGAAAACAAGCGCATAAAAAATGTTTCATAATGTGGGCGAGTCGAGGTGTAAGTGGTTGAAATTGAGATAATATTAAATCATCCCCGAAGCGATATGTGCTTTCATGCCAAGGCTTTAGGGGAAAGCCTATTATTCCGTTATACCCAAGGTACTTGAAATTGCGCGCCTGCGGCAAGTGAGTGATGCTCTTTTGCATAGTCTGACTATGTGATTGGGCTGAGTGAGCCTCGCCAACACTCAGGCCGCTTCAAAGGAGACGGGTATAGACTATGCCATCAGGGAGGAGCCTATGGGCGATGCAGCTCGGAAATTTTATGTTCTCGATACCAATATTCTGCTTCATGAACCTTTCGCTATTTATTCTTTTCATGAGCATGATGTTCTCATTCCGATGACTGTTTTAGAGGAGTTGGACAGGATTAAAGACAGTAAACGCGATATCTCCCGAGATGCGCGTGTCGCCATTCGAGCGCTCGAAGATATTTTTAAAGATGCCACGCCAGATCAAATTTCAGAAGGCATTCTCGTGGGCAAGCAAGGCACCACGGGAACCATTTCTATTTTGGCCGATTTTGAAGTGGATGAAGGGGTGCAAGCTTTTAGCGATAAAGCCGGTGACAATCGAATTTTAAATGCGGTGTTGAATTTACAATCCAAATTTAAAAAGAGAACCGTTGTGTTGGTGACAAAAGACATCAATATGCGTCTGCGTGCAAAAGGGGCTGGCATTGCTCATGTTGAGGATTATCGAACCGATCAATTGATTGATGACGTCCGTTTATTGACGAAAGGCTTCCAAGTTGTTGAGGGGTGCTTTTGGGATAAAGTCGGTCAGGTTGAAACGGAAAAAACAGGGCGTATCACGAAACATACCTTGTCCCGTAAGCTCATTGATAACGTTTATGTGAATCAATATTTGTTGGATGAAGGTGAGGAGTTTGCGGCCAGAGTGGTGGCCCTTGATGAAAAGACGCTTCAGCTTAAAGACATGAGTCGTGAGCGTTTATTACAGCGTGAAGTTTGGGGTATTCGCCCTAAAAATATTTATCAAGGTATGGCGTTAGAAGCTTTGATGGATCCTGCGATTGATCTGGTCATTTTAACAGGACCTGCGGGCTGCGGAAAAACCATTTTGGCGATGGCCGCCGCCATTGAGCAAGTGGTTGAAAAGGGGATGTATGACAAGATCATTGTGACGCGTAATACCCCTGAAATAGCAGAGTCGATAGGGTTTTTACCCGGCTCTGAAGAAGAAAAAATGATGCCGTGGCTCGGGGCTGTAACAGACACATTAGAGGCCCTGCATAAAAACGATGAATGCGCAGAAGGCTCGATGCGTTACATCATGGATAAGGCGAATATTCAATTTAAATCGATTAACTTTATGCGAGGTCGTTCGATTCAGAATGCGTTTGTTATTTTAGATGAGAGTCAAAACCTGACAGCTTCTCAGCTTAAAACCATCATCACCCGCTGTGGTGAAGGGACAAAAATTGTTTGTTCTGGAAATCTTGCACAAATTGACAGTCCTTACCTGACTCCTGTGACATCAGGATTGACCTATATTGTGGAGCGATTTAAAGATTTCGAAGGAGGCGCTTGTGTTTATCTTAATGGCGTTGTCCGCAGTCGTTTGGCTGAATTTGCAGAAGAAAACTTATGATTTTTTAAAGCCTTGGTATTTGATGGGGCGTTTCGCTGATAAGTGAACGACGTTTTTGAATAGAAAAGGGCGGGGCTAGGGCCTCGTGAGGAAGGTCAAGAAGGCCCAAAATGACACCTTCTTTGAAAGTCTAAAAATAAGCTGTCGTAATGGCGGCTTATTTATTATCTGCTCTTTTTTTTCTCTTCTTTTTTCATCTCTTTTAGACAGGATTGCTAGGCGCTAGAATTTATCTTTTTGTGTGAGAGGTGAGGTCGTTTTCTGCGTGCTTTATGCTCGTTTTTTTATTGTTTTTTTGTGTTCGCATTCGCTCTGTTGCAAGTTGGATTAAGCCTTCGGGATTGTCGCTTTCATAAGGAGCACTTGATAAACCATATTGAAATTTAACAGGAATAATTTGTTGATCGAGGTTGAGAAGATTAAGGCTCAAGACCTTTTGGAGTCGTTTCAATTGACGGTTTGCTTGTGCGATATCGTTCGTACTGAATGAAATTGCAAATTCTCCTCCCCCTAATCGAGCAAAGGTCGATGAGCTTGGAAGATTTAATTTCACTTGTGTGGCCAAATGTTTTAGCGCGATGTCACCGATGTCGTGCCCGTATTGTTTATTGATTTCTTGCAAGGCGTCAAGATCCAATACTGCAATAAGGTAGGGGGTTGATGAAAAGCGTTTTTCATTCAGCTGGTCAAAAAAATGTTGTCGGGTTTTAGACCCTGTTAAATGGTCGATGAGCTCAGCTGTTTTACGTTCTTCTTTGGATTGATTGAGGGCTTTGACTGCGTTTTTTAATTCTTTGGTTCGATAATTTAAGCGTTTTCTATAAATAATAAGCCCTAAAAAAGCCATAAAAATAAATATCAATAAAATGCTCATTTTGTTTTTTGTTTTGAGCCAAGAAAGGGATTTCTCTATCTGATTTTGAGGTAGCCATTTTGTGTAAATGTCTTGGATGTCTTTTTTGCTGATGTTATCGAGGCCTTGCTCAATGTCTGCGATGCTGTATTGAAAATCTTTTCCCACAGCAAAATGCAAAGGAAAGGAATAGAGTTTGCGCCGGGGTGTAAATAAGCCGACATTTTGTGTGCGTTTCATGTCGTATAAGGCGCTGCTGAGATCATCGATGAAGAGATTGACTTCACCGCGATAGGCTGCTGCGTTCAAGGCGCCAAAAGTAGGGAACTGCTTGATATTCCGTTCAGGTATACGAGAAAGCATAAAGGCATGTTTGGTGCTTTCTTTTACTGTGCCTACGATGGAATACCGAAGAAAGTTCAGATCGTTAAATTGAAGATCTTTTTGTACGAATAAATAGACATGGTAAGGATTGAGAGGAAGCTCCCCTGAAAAGGTCAAATACGCTCCCCGATCGCTGGTATAGCCGAGACCGCCATGAAGCGCTGTAGGGGTTTTGCTGGCGTAGCTAAGCGAGTCGCTCCAAGGCAGCAGATGAAAGGAAATGTTTATTTGATTGGCTTTGGCGTAAAGCGTCCAAAAATCAACCATGATCCCATCAGGCTCCCCCTTTTCATTGATAAAAGAAAAGGGTCTCCATGTGGAAGAGCCTGTAATGATTAATTCTTTAAATGCAGCATATGAAAATGATGAAAAGAATAAAAGAACAAATGCCAAGGAAATGGCAGAAGAGCAGCGCATATAGGGCATAAAATGAACTCAAACAGCCTGTCAAAAATTCCTGGCTAGAAGTATACGGCTCCGCCTTTGTTGAGGGAATGGAAAAATGATCTAATTTAGGAAAAAATGCTCAATAAACAAGTCATTTTTATTAATACACATTCACAATTTAAATAAAAGTGCAAGGATGTATCCATCATTGAATTGGAACGGGTTTAACCTTGCCCTCGAAGTAATATTCCCTTATAAATCAAGTGGTTATTTTTTGTGCTTCTGGAAGGAATTTAAAAACAATCCGAAGCTGTGTTTTTTTTTAAAAAAGTTCGACATCGTCTTCTGGAACCAAGGACGCAAGCTCACCACTTTCAATTAAATCCTCATAAAAAGCCACTTGGTTACGGCCTTTTTGTTTTGCTTTATAAAGCGCTTGATCGGCAAACCCGAGCACGGTGATGGCGTTTAACTCTTCGCTATGAATGGATGCCGCGCCCATTGAAATGGAGACTTCTTTGGCTAATCCGTAATCTCTCGTGTTGACTTTTTGCATGAAACTACGAATGTTTTCCTCCATTTCCTCACGGGTTTGAGGGTGTAAAATGACCACAAATTCATCGCCACCATAACGAAAAAGCAGATCTTCTTCATGGAAGGTCTCTTTCATCATGGCACTGATGAGCAGGATCACTTCATCACCAAAGACATGCCCTAATGAGTCGTTGATCATTTTGAAATAATCAATGTCGAAAATACAAACCCAGTGGTGGTTTAGTGGAAATTGCGTGTAACTGACGCCTTGAATTAAAAAACGGTCGAGAAGGCGGTCAATTTTTGTTGTGAGAATTTTCCGATTATAAAGCCCTGTTAAACCGTCACGTTCACTGGCGTGAATAATATTGTGATAATTTTCATAGACTTTAGAGAGTCCTTCAATCAGTTGAACCTGGTCCCCTTTGAGCTTTTTGGCTTTACAAAAAACAATCGAGTGAATGCTCCCTTTCTCAGCACTTCGAATGGGAACCGCCAGCAAAGAAAGGTCTTCTTCTTTTGAATATTCAACCACATTGTCGTTTGAGATAATGCAGGCGTTAATGATGCGTTCTATCGAGTTTTTTTCTTCTTCATAAAGAAAGATGTCGGAGCTTGCAATGACGATAAATTCCGGGGAGTGTTCCGAATTGTAATCAATCATTAAAACCTGATTGACCTGCGTTAATTGTAAAATGGTCGTGATGAGGCTTTGGCAAATGGTATCAGATTCTGTTTGGGCCGTAATATCAACGACGGAGTCCAAAAAAGCAATGCTATTAACCGTCACAATGATGTCTCTCTTTTGAGTTAAGTGTGTTGAAATTAAGTATAGAGCTGCCTTTTTGATGCGCAATGTTTGAAGGTGAATCCCTTTACTCGATAGAGCCGATTTATATTCTCAAGATATCGAAAGAATGCGGCTATACCCAAAGGAATTGAAGATGCGTGTAGGCGGCAAGCGAACGAAGCCCCTGA
>CAMRDW010000228.1 GCA_947041315.1 uncultured Enterovibrio sp. | reverse complement strand
GAATGAGATCCAATGATTTTTGGCGTTTTAGTTTGAGATGTGACTAAGAGACAGCCCTTGAATTTTGGATTGATATTCATCCGAAAATGAAAATTTGAGGAACTACCAATATAAAAGTGTGATTAAGAATATTTATATTAATTTAAGAGATTAAAAAAGGATGCTTGTTGCATCCCTTTAGAAATTTCGCTGTAGATAGAAAATTAAGCTTTTTCTACGTTTGCAGCTTGTGGTCCTTTTTGACCTTGTTCGATTTCAAAAGTGACTTGTTGACCTTCGGTCAAAGTTTTAAATCCGTCACCTTGGATGGCTCTGAAATGAACGAAAACGTCTGGTCCTGCTTCTTGTTGAATGAAACCGAAACCTTTCTCTTCGTTAAACCACTTCACGATACCAGTTACTCTAGCCATTTTGTCTCCTGAATATATTTACATTTGTTACTTGGTGCGTACGTATACAGACCTATTAACGAATAATTTATGGTGGCAAATGTAGCGAATATCTTCAGGACAACTTACTTTTACGAAGGAAGAGTATGACGAAGAGTGTATTCAATTGCAGCATAAAAAGCTCTATTAACCAGGTCAGGTAATAATACCATGGAAATTCCGTTTGTATAGTTAATTTAGCTTTTTAAAAGGTATATTTTCAATTGTGTGCTTTAAGTCACTAAAATTGACATTCAGAACTCTACAATATCAAACGCATTTATAACGATCGTTCTTTTCTGGTTATAAATAAAGCCTCTATTTTAACACTTTAAAATCAAACTATTACATATGGTTATTTCTATACAAATAACAATTAAGAATAAAAGTTCTTTGTATTTCACTTTTTATCACAGGAAGATTTATTGACGTCCATATGTTTTTAATCAGATTATAAATTGATCTTTCTTTTGGCTCTTTTTTTAAATACAAATGTACATACAAAAAAAGAGTTCTGTTAACATAACCAAAACCTGACACCCAAGAAATAGGTTCCATCTCATTGAAAATAATCATCATCACCTCTGTCTCAAGGGTTCTTAAGTGATTGATTTTATGATCTAAATCAATTAAAGCCTTAAGCGTGCAACGATTAAATCACATGCATACTTAACGATAACTATTTCAATGGTAAAAAGTTCGCTTTTGTGATTAATTTATACTAAGGAAAAATAA
This sequence comes from uncultured Enterovibrio sp., assembly GCA_947041315.1. Lineage (GTDB taxonomy): Bacteria > Pseudomonadota > Gammaproteobacteria > Enterobacterales > Vibrionaceae > Enterovibrio. The sequence goes on along the minus strand of CAMRDW010000228.1, from coordinate 3,714 downwards.
TGCCTTTATCTGCTACATTTTTAGGATTTTTCAATATTTGGATTTGCCTTACCCTGTTGATTATCCTTGTCCTGTCTCTTTCTATAAAATTAGTCCCACAAAACAGCGTTTATGTTATAGAAAGGTTTGGTAAATATCTGAAAACAATGGAAGCTGGTTTTAATCTTTTGATCCCCGCGGTTGATCGAGTGGCGTATGTTCGCTCTTTGAAAGAGCAAGCGTTTGATGTTGTAAGTCAATCAGCAATTACCCGAGATAATATTGCAGTGGTGGTCGATGGCGTTGTTTACATGAAGATTTTAGATCCGATTAAAGCCTCTTATGGCGTCGATGATCATATATCTTCAGTTACTTTGCTGGCTCAAACTTCTATGCGCTCAGAAATAGGAAAATTGGAATTAGAAAAAACGTTTGAAGATCGTGATACTTTGAATGCAGCCATTGTTTCCGCAATTAATGAAGCTTGTTGTCCTTGGGGCGTTCAAGTCTTACGATATGAAATAAAAGATATTAATCCTCCTCGCACGGTACTGGAGGCAATGGAACGTCAAATGAAAGCAGAACGTGAAAAACGGGCTCTTATTTTAGAGTCTGAAGGTTTGTCTTTGTCTGAGGTAACCATTGCAGAAGGAAAAAAGAAAGCGCGTATATTGGCTGCAGAAGCAGAAAAATTAGAACAAATATTGAGGGCGGAAGGGGAAGCGCAATCTATTATCTCTGTTGCTCAAGCGAAAGCTGAAGCTTTGATTATTGTTGCTCGAAGCGCTTCAACAGAAGATGGACAAAAAGCCATTCAACTTGACTTAGCTGAAAAAGCAATAGAAGCAAGAAAAGCGATTGCGAAAAAATCATCCGTTATCTTGTTATCCGACCAGCAATCCAGTGTGGGCTACGTAGTAGCTGAAGCTATGAGTATTATGACCGCGATGAATTTGAGTTCTAAGGTGAAATAAATTTAATGGGTATATCAATGTTTTTCCAAAATAACGTGGAAGAAATAACCGCACTTTTTGGCTTGTTTATTTTGATGATTGATGTTTGGGTACTTGGGTTTACAAGTATTATTTTACTGATCTTGGGGATCACGTCTATTGTCACTGCCTTGTTTATTTCTTTCGGTATTTTGCCTGACACGTTCAGCAGTGCAATTGGATTTTCTGGATTCTCGGCTGCTTCTCTAATTTATATCTTCTGGAAACCGTTAAAACGCATTCAAGTGATTGATCAAAGTAAGTTTAACATTCACAATGATTATATTGGGCTGACTTTTATGCTCTTGTCTGATTTGAGTGAGAAAAAAACGATTATTGTTAAATATTCAGGGATTAATTGGAATATTATCTTAGCCCCTTCTCATTCAGGTTTAATTTTACGTATCGGAACGTGCGTGAAAGTCATTGCGATCGATGTGGGAAAATTCATTGTTATACCAGAAGAAGTACTTTCTCTTCAGAACAATGTACAAGAATCAACACCCGTACTTAATCACTTTCCAAATTTACACCAGCATTCATGTGTAATTGTTCAGCGGGAAGCCGTTGAGAACGCTTCAAACATTGGGCTCCCATCAAACAGCGCTAACAAATTGACAATGAAAGTCTGAAGGATCAGACTCCGTTTTTTGAGTCATTGTTCACGAAAACAATGACGATACCAACAAGACCCGTTATATGCTGTATCGATAGTGGTTCATATATGTGATTTGCATTTTTTACTGCTTTCTATCAGAGCTATGGTCAAATCTGGTGTACGGCTCTAGAGCCGTCATTCCGCACCTAATTTAGCACTTAATATATCGTGATAAATATCACATTTTCCTTTATTGAGGATTGACGCAGATCTCCACTTTTGATCTATTACTTCCTTTTGTTGGAAGTTGTCATGTCTAGCACTGAGCCTCTTATTCAACGCTTTGATCATTTGGGCCTTATCTCCGCTTTTTTTCGTGAAATTGCCCTTGTTAGCATGATCGATTCTCTGGCACCAAAGCAAGGTGAACACCTCGTTTCACATGGTGAAGTGATGTTGGCCATGATCTTAAATGGCCTTGGATTTCATCGCTGTACCTTGCACATGTTCCCCGATTTTTTTGAAGATAAACCCCTTGAACGCTTGATCCGACCAGGTATTGAAGCCAAGCATCTTAATGACGATGCACTCGGACGTACCCTTGATTGTTTATTTGATTTAGGTATTTCAGAGGTTTATCAACTCATTTCTGAGCGCGTTATAGATCGACTCGGGATCCAAGCAGACTCCGTACATATTGATATAACACGTTTTCATGTTGATGCTGAATACGCGCAAGACTTGGATGATGATACCGCTTGTATCAGCCTTGTTCGCGGTTATAGCCGTGATCATCGGCCTGATTTAAATCAAGTTGTTCTTAAATTGATTTGTGAAAATAGGGCGGGTATTCCGGTTTATATGCAGGCATTAAGTGGCAACACCAATGATGCAAAAGCCTTTGTAACCCTGACAAAACACCACATAAAAAGCCTAAAAGCCGCGCAAAATTGCCGTTATTTTGTAGGTGATGCTGCCCTTTATTATCAAGAAAGTATCTTCGCGTTACACAGTAAAAATCAAAAATTCATTACTCGCGTACCCGGCACATTAAAAGATGCAAAACAAACACTTCTCACTTTGCAACCTGAAACATTAGACGTTTTTGAAGGCGGATATTCTAGCCGCTGGGTTGAATCAAACTATGGGGGTGTTCCTCAGCGTTGGCTCGTGATTAAAAGTGAACAGGCTTTAAAACGAGAAATGTTAACATTTGAGAAAAATGCGTTAAAAAAGACAGATAAAGAACAAAAAGCCTTCGAAAAGTTGTGTAAAAAAGTGTTTTCTTGTGAGGCGGATGCTCTGCAAGCCGTCATTGATTTTGAAAAAAAATGCGAGTTCATCCGGATTGAAAACCCTCACACAGAGGCTCTTTCTCTTCATAAAGGCCGTGGTCGTCCAAAAAAAAACAGCGCACCTGAAAATGTACATTACCACCTGGCGGGCGAGGTATACACAGCGCTAAACTGCGTCGCTTATGCTAAACGGAAAGTTGGAATGTTTATCCTGACAACAAACGAAATGAACAATAAAAAGCTTGATATGAAAGGATTACTTGCTCACTACAAATCACAGCAATCCGTAGAGCGAGGTTTTCGTTTTCTCAAAAGTCCTGAATTTTTAACGTCGGCTATATTTTTGAAAAGTGCGAAACGAATAGAAGCATTATTGATGATAATGACCTGCTGTTTGATGGTGTATGCAGCACTTGAACACAAGATAAGAGAAAGTTTAAAGACAGTGCCAGCATTTTTCCCAAGCATGACGAATAAACCAACAATTAAACCCACGGCACGCTGGGTATTTTTGAAATATGCCGTAATACATTTGCATCATTGGCACGGAGAAAAAAGGGTTGTTGGACTTAAACCCTACCAAATTGAATTATTGAAACTACTCGGAAAACATTATGAACAGCTTTATTCCTGAAAGTGGTGTGGAATGTCGGGCGAAAACAAGTCCAAAAAGAAATGGCGGGAGCCTATTATTTTCTTTGTCGTGAAGTGGATGAAAATGGAGTAAACGAAATCATGACGACAATCGAAAAACAGCTTTAAGGTCGACATATGGCCTCCAGTGCCATTGAAGGATTTGGCTCTTTTGAATTTTAAGTGGGTAAACAGGATTTATTCACTCGGGTAAAAT
>CAMRDW010000227.1 GCA_947041315.1 uncultured Enterovibrio sp. | reverse complement strand
CTGGAGGAGAAGTCTGTGTCTTGAACTTTGAAGATGGCTGCTCGACCACTGCGATCATCAAGTCGATTATTTGCTCTCACGAATAAAGCGCTTTTATTCAAAGTCATTGAAGTTGCGTGCCTGAGTCAAGCAAGTGACGCCCCTGCGCATCGATGGACGATGTGATTGGGCGCCGCGAGCAAGCCAATATCCACGCAGCTTCAAAGACGACGGGTGATAGAAGGGAATGCGCGCTAACTCAATGCGCATGTTTAGATACATCCACGCGCTCATTCGAGTACGGTAAGCAACATATCTAGATTGTTTTTTTCAATTTCACTCAGGCTTTCCAAAAGCACTTTTTTAGTGCATTCCTCATAATCTGCATTCAATTGAAAATAATAAAAACTCATATCCGTTAATTTTCTGATAGATAAATGGCTTTGCTCAAACATCGGTTTCGTTACGCAGTTTAATGTGATCTCTCGACTTAATTGGTTTTTAGGTGATGTGAATGCGTTTGATTTTTCGTCTGTATCATTATGCAATTCATATTGTATTTGTTTTAAATTTCGAAATAAAAATAAAAACGAACTTGCCTGATTTGGTTCATTGGTGATTAAAGCATCAATATGTTCAATCGTTTTATCTATCAGACTTTTTAAAGGTGGCGGCTTATCAGATAAAGCTGATATTTTTTCATTGTATTTTATTAATAACAACTGCAACTTTTTATATGCTTTTATTTCTTTATAGGTGGAGATATTATTGTGAGAGTTTATTTTTTGGACGTCTTTTTTGAGTTTGATTGCGCATGATTGTAAAAAAGAATTATTTTTTGTTGCATAAAATTCAGACAAATCTCCTAATACGCTGACAAAAAGATCATCGTTTGACGGGGAATGAAAGTTGTTAAATAAGGTTTGGTATTCAGAAGCAATTACTTTTTCCTTCACTTCCATTTCTGCTTCGTATTCTAATTGAGTCATATCTTCAAAGAGTTTGTTCAGCTCAATAAATAGTTCGGACTGGATTCTTTTTTGAAATATAGTTTCCATCTTGGATGTATATTGATCGATAGAATAAATAAATGGTTTGATATGAATTTCACTTGTTAAATCATTATTAAAAAAGGCGGGAATTAATACATTTTCTTTGTAATCTTTTAATTTATGCAATAAAACAAATGCATTGCTGTAATCATCAAGTTGGGTGTTCTCTTCTTTAAATATATGAGAAAAAATATCAGGGTTTTTATCATCGTTTTCAGTCTCCTCTATAAATATGTTTTTTAACTCGCCTAATCGTTCGTTTAGTTTTATTTTCTGGCTTTCATCAGGAGGCAATAAAAAAAGAGCCTCAAATTTCAATAATAATATATTTCTGGCGCTCATTGGCGCAGCTCCCTCTAATAATAAACGAATTAAAGGGGATAATAAATCAGTGTCAGTGGGTTTTGGTATGTCAAGCGAAGGTGAAGGAAAAGAGGGTTCTTCATGACAATTTAACCAAGAAGAGATGTTCTCTTTTATATCATTTAATATTGTAAATGGAAGAGGAGGGAGCTTGGTGAAATATTTATCCGCTGTCTTATTTAATACGGCGCTTGTCGATTTAAAATGTTCAGCGGAAAGAGAAAGCTCTTTTTGAAGCGCCAAAGGAAATTGGGTTTTTAATGTATCAATAACACGAGAGAGTGCCGTCATTTTTGATGCCATATCTTGCATCTTAAAGAAATCTTCAATGGAGCAATGCTGCCAGTCTGTTACAAAGCAAGATTCGATGATTGATTGTATTTCAAGAAGAAGGGATTCTATCTTTAGGAATTTATTCTGTGGTATATGGGCTTTGTAATCTTCATTAAACTTATAAAAATTCATACTAATAACATATAAATGAGTTTTAAATCCCGCTAAATATTCTTTTAAGTGTGCCTCTTTTTCTTCAGGGCTAAAAATTTGATTTTCAAAACGGAGTCTTGTGATAACGGGCGTTGCAAGGGGGCCATTGTCCCCTTCGATTTTTTCTAATCTTATGACGCTTTGTGTCATTAATCTATCAGCCACACTGCGTATGAGATTAATGGGCAGTCGAAGTGTCTTGTAAATGATGTTGTGGCTGAATTGATGACAGAAAGTGCCTACTTGCAAACTTGGGTGCATTGTGTTTCCTTATCAAACGCGGGGCCAAATACACGTAAAGATGTGCGCTTGCGGCATCTTTACGCATATTGTTTTTCCCCATTCTTGCAGATTAAACCAGGGTTTCTATTTTTTGCTGGTTTTTTTTACCGGGATCGTCTTTGGAATCTTTATCGTCTTTAGAGTCGTTATCTGGGCCATCATTTAAAGGGTTTATCTCTAGCAGAGCTTTTCTTTCTCCTGGCGATAATGTGTGGTTACCAGGACCATTTAACAGCTCTTTTTTCAATTGAAAGGCTTTCAATTTTTTTAGTTCTAACTCGGCTTTTTTTTGCTGATTGGTGTTTTCGGCTTTCTCCTCTTCGCGCTCTAATTGTTTGACCTGACCTGTTAGTTTTTGGTCTTGTAGTGCTTCACGCTGACGCCCCCCGCCTAAATAATATTGATATAATCCCCACATAACTCCTCCTGCAGTACTTATCCCTCCTAATATTCCGCCGATTATTTGAGCCATCCTCGTATAATTTATCCCCTCAGTGCCTGAGTTGCCAGGCTCGGCAGTGGTGGGTGTTGCGGTGGTGGTGGTAGATGCTGCCGTGGTGCTTGTTGCAGTGGTGGGTGCTGGGGCGGCCGATGTGCTGTTCGATGGTGAGGCTATGGATGCTGGGGCGGCCGATGTGCTGTTCGATGTTGAAGCGCTGGGTGCTGCGGCGCCTCCTGAGCTTGATCCTGAGGAGGATGCCGACTCTGAAGAGCAAATCCCTGCGCTTGTTTTTATCTCATTTGAAGCCCCACTTTTCGCATTTTTGAGTAATCCATAGGTAGAGGTTTCAATATAGGTTTTTAAGTCGCTACATTGACCTTTTCCATCCTTCTCTATGGCTTTTTTCAATGCATTGTCACAGGCTGCTTTGGCCTTCGTGTCGCATTGACTGCCTAAGTCGTCTTTATTTTGCTTTAACCATTTAGTACATTTCTCTTTTGCCGTGGAGCTGTCAAATGTCTCGTCTACGGTATAGCTTTGTGTTTGAGTGCTCCCGCTTTGGCTGTAGGAGCAGGTCTCCGTCGTTTCCGTATCCCCTCCCGTATCTCGTTTTTCTCTGGAATGTTCTTTTTGAGGGTTTTCTTCAAATAAATCATTGAGATTTGCACTGCTTGGTGTTCCAAATCCGCGTTGTTTTGTCACGGACGTTTCCACTTTTGAAGGCGCGGTTTGCGTTTGCGAGGGAGCGCTTGCTCCTTCGGGGCCTGAATTGGCTGCGCTGTTTTGTGTTATACCGAGGGCGCTTAATACGCTCCCGGTATTTTGTGTTATTGCTCTTTGGATCTCAGTTGTTGAAAGACTTGAAGAGCTGGTTTGAGGCGTTTCTCTGGGTGAATTGCCTGCGTGCAAAATAGGGAGAGAGCTGCCTGCGGGGGGGGGCGGCGGTGGTGCCTAACGCCGACGTGCTTGGAGGCGCGGGTGTTGTTAAAGGGAGTATGGCTGGCATTGGGATCCTTAAAAAATGGGTATGTATTAAAAAACAGGGATATCCCCGTCAGCTTTGAAAATTGAGGGTGTTGGCGGCGCCCTCAAGCTTTAATTACAGAGTCCGTTTATGTATGCTCTTGGGGCTTTTCGTTCTTGGCGCTTACCTGCAATTACAAGTGTCTTGGGTAGAGGGTGTTCATTGCTTTGATCATCACTTTATTGAATGTGCTTATTTTTAAGGGCGCAGAGGCGCTCTTCTGGAGGCGTCATGTTCTGGGCATAAATTAAAAGGAGGCAGAGCAGGCCCGCATTTTTTAAAAAAAGGAGCACTTATTTTCAGCTCGTCTTTTTAGATTTTTTTGAGATATGGATAATTTTTATATTTTGTTAACGAATGAGTGATGTAAAAATAAAATAAGCGAAAGCATAAGAAATTAATTTATATGAGGCATTCCCAATAAACTTAAATAGAGCGCTCGAGCAAAAATCAATAATTTCAAAGAAAGCTTACGATATTAAGGCAGAGGATTCAACCCTTGAATAAGAGGTGGGGGATAATACACGCGCCGCGATGAAAGCTGAGAGTAAGCTGGGTGGAGGGATGATGAAAATAACCTTTTTTTCTGTAAGTGTTTTTATTATCAAGTTGAATGAATAGGTCTTTTTTATTTTTTGGACTTGTTTTTATATGGTTATTTAAATTCAATGTTTATCAATGCCTTATCTTTATATGCTCGTCATGCCATACATGAAAAAATAACCTCTTTTTTTAGGCTGCCTCAAAAAAATGCCCATAAAGTAATATACAAAGGTGGCACTAGGCGAAAAATCTGCGTTTCAATTTTAATTTCAAGAACAGATCTTAAATATCGAAGTTAGGTTCGAAGTGGAGGATTTATTTTATATTGAAAACATTTTAGAGCGAGTGAAAGCGCGAGATTTCAATAATAACTGTCATATCATGACCCATACGACATTGATTTATTTATTATCATTAGAATAACAGTAGAGGAAATGATGCTTTATAATAATAAACTCTCTGTAAAAGTAATCTTTCGTATGTATTTATTTTATTGAACCTGCTCTTGTTTTGTTTTTTGTGAATGAATAAGGTTTTATTTAATGTTTTTGTGTGGGAGATGCGTTCAAGATAAAATCATACCCATTCCATTGAGCTTAGATTGCAGCCAATCTTAGATTCCAGAAATAAGCGTGCATCTTTCAAGGGCTGGAATGCAGGGAAAGCAAGCTGAAAAAAAACCACCTAATCTAAGGTGGTTTTTTTGTTTTTCAAATATATCTA
>CAMRDW010000226.1 GCA_947041315.1 uncultured Enterovibrio sp. | reverse complement strand
GCCTAATGAGCCAACCCAACATGCACGCAGCTTTAAAGGCGAGGACGATATTAATTTTTGTCATTGTCATTTTTTATTAAACTGAAGCCTGCTAATTCATCTTTAATTGATTTTATAATTTTCGCTATATTTTTATTTATATCGCTGTTTTTCTCTGTGTTTTTCACATTTTCTGTAATAAGATCGTTTAAATTTCTAATGTTATTAAAAACAGTTTCGGTAACATGAACTTGCTCTTCTGTCGAAGAGGCTACATTTGCGCTTATGTTAGATATTTCAGATATTTTAGTGTTAATAAGTGTAAATGCATTAGACATTTCTATGACAATGTTTTGTGATTCTTCAACGAGTGTAATATTATTTCCGGTTGATTTTTTAGCATCTTCTGAACCCTTTTTTAAATTTACCATAATGCTTCTAATATCTTCCGTTGAGTTTTGTGTTTCAAACGCCAGTTTTCTGACTTCATCTGCAACAACAGCAAATCCACGTCCGTGATCTCCAGCCCTTGCAGCTTCAATGGCGGCGTTGAGAGACAATAAATTAACTTGTTCAGATAATTTGTCAATAACGTCAGTCACTAAAAAAATACGTTCAGTATATTGATGTAGCTCTTCAATTACTTGTGCAGATTCAAATATAGATTGACTGACATTTTTAGATATCATTAAGGCTTCACGTGAGATTTCTTCATTTTTTTGAATGATATTGATAGCGGAATGGGAAGCGGATTGTGCATTTGAAGCTTTTAATGCGATTTTAGATGCAGAGGTTGAAAGTTTCGATGTAGAAGAGGAAACATTTTCCAATTGATTGTAACTTTGTTTTGTACCTTCAGTATTTATTTCTGTTATATTGAGGAGGTCTTTTAAATAAAATGTTAATTCATTCATATTCTTATCTGAGGATGAAATAAGGGAGGCGAAGTTTTCTTGTGTTGTTTCTAATGAACGGGTTATTTCATCTAATTCATTGTTGAATTTATTTATTTGTATTTTATGTAAATGACCAGAAGCAAAGTTATTCAATACATTTTTTATTTGGGAGATCCCACTGAGTTCATGCCGTAATGCAAAATAGAAAACAAGAATCAGAAAAAGACATAAAATAAATGTCATTATTATATTTGTAATTATATTTTTTTCGACGATAAGTTTAATATTTGAATTTTGGATTCCATTACCTAAATACCATTCCCATTCACTTGTCTTTAATGCGACTGAGTTTATTTTTGTATTTACGCCATCTCTCAATGTATACCAGTTGTAATTAACAAGTTTGTTGTAACCTGTGTTATCTAAATTTTTAATTAAGGCAGATTCAGTGTCACTTCCTACGACATCTGTAAAATTCTGAGATTGATATTCAGGATCTAAAGGGGTTGAGATAAATTGAAGCATACCATCATCATTTTTATCCGCGATCCAAACATATTCATCGTTAGTGTAACTGATACTTCTTAATAATTGAATGGCGAGTTTTTTTGCTTCATTCTCTTTTAACTCACCTGATTTTACCATGCTTTCAAACTTATTCACTATTTGGCCTTGTAGAATAAGTATTTGTTCCACTCTTGTTTTATTTTGTTCAAAAGTAGAGTTGTATATAGAGAATGAATTATATGTAATCACCATTGACATGAATAATATGAGGGTAAGCGTGAAGATAAATGAAATTCGTTTAAACATACATTTTCTAATCAAGGTAAACGCAAGGTCTTTGGAGTATAGATAGCCTGATAACTGATTAGCAAATTAATAACTTTAAATTGCATCTTAAATTGTGAAATGTGTTATATATGAACTCAGGTTGGATTTAATTAAAGACGAGTGTGTTTTTTTTGAAAAAGAATTCTTCTTTTTTTATTTTTTTAGAAAATGCTTTTTGAAAAGAACATTGTGTCTATTAAATAAAATGCGAGTCTTAAGGGGTATTCCTATTTATTTTATAAACACGAGAAAACTGTATATTTAAGGGCATCAAAAAAATGAGAGTAAGCCCTTGCATCCTTTCTCTTTGTCCATGTTCCGGGGCGCGATCAGGCATCTTCATTATTTAGGGGATCTGTTCAGTAATAAAAGGAAGTAACTGTTCATCTATATAAAAATCATATAATTATTGCGGATTTATCGCAAAAAATCGGATTTATAAAGAGAACCGATTGCATTAAATCGAAGTAAATATGATTTAATACCAAAACAACCGCGTTTCGTCTGTTTTTTACCTAAAAAGAGCCTGTCCTGAGTTTTATATCAGTGTCTAAATTTGAAGCTGAGATTGGTTAAATATAGACACTACGAATAAGAGAATGTTATACCCCTCGCCTTTGAAGGTGCGTGGGTGTTGGCTACGCTCGTTCACCCGCCAATCACATCCTCTCTCTATGCTGAGGGGCTTCACTCGCTTGGCGCAGGCGCACATCTTCAATTACCTTGTGTATAAAAGCATTTGTTCGTGAAGCGGGGAAATCAAGAGCGAATCAAACCTTGATGATTTGCGAAAAATGCGCACAAAGCGTCGCCCAGTGCGCTAGGGCATGCGGGGGCTGGAGGCAAGACACCACAGGCTACCCGATTAGGCATGTTTAATTTGCACCCAGCTTTTACCATTTTTGCTAGACCGTCTAATTTTTTTAGCTTTGAGTAATTCATTCACGGCTTGACTGAAAACGGGTTTACTTAGCTTTAATGAGGTTTGAATATCAAAGAGCCCTTTCGGTTGGCTTAGCATATTGAAAATTTGCTCAGTAATTGGTTTTGACTTCGGTAACTTAGAAACATTAGAAACAAGGTTTGATACTTGCTTTTCATGGTTAATGGACACGATTTTACTCATTGCACCTAATAAGTCACATTGGAACTTGAAGGCATGAATAAGGTTAATGTCATTTGAGTAAAGCGTAAATTCAATAGCTTGTTTTTCAAGTGTCGATATACTACCTAAAACCCTCGACAAGTAAGCGATTATATAAAAATCAGCTTGGTTTGCCCCTTTAGGGTAATCAGATAAAAAAAGGAAAAGTTTTTTTTCAGAATATGATTTAATTGATTCAACTCGCGAGAATACAAAAACTTTATCGATAATATTGGCATTAATCTCTTCGAGCCCTTTAAACCCAACATTTTCTGCATCAACAAAAATAATTCTCATAAAACTCCATGTATGAATATATGCCTAACACCCTGTTAACAGGCAAAAAATAGTTGGTTAAAATCAGCGATCAAGGAGCAAAAACCAACTGTTTTTTGTCCTTGTTTAATCGCTTGTATACGCCCTGAATGGGCATGAACATGCGTATGAAATAATGAGGTGAGGGTCCTGTAGGAAAAACGCCATTATTCATCAATTTGTTGATATTAAATGTTAAACACTCGAAAATGGCAAGGGCTTTTCAGCGTTGAGCTGTCTGAAGGACAGATATGTAGCTCCTGCAATATCTGCATTTTCGCCATTCGTGGCGGTCCAAAACGACAGTGCTTAACAAGGTAACTCGTGAAGTGATTCAGCAGACGGGATGCTTTATTATATAAAAGCGCCAAATACTCCTCTTTTTTTAAAGCGCCGATTGCGCGACACCCATTCTTATTCTTTATGACAGATTTTGTTGTACCGAAACTGTATTCAAAGGATACTGTAATGCTGCGTTGATTTTACCGCACTAACCACCAACGGGGTGGTTTTAACTGAATGTTAAAGGCAAAGGTAAAATATGAAATACCCTAAAACTCTTCCTGATACTCATAAGCTGCTTTTAGACAAAATTCTTCTAAGGCTGAAAAAAGACCCAAGGATCGTCGGTATTGGTGCAGGTGGTTCATACGCGACAGACACATTAGACAAATACAGCGATTTAGACTTGGTGATAGCGATTAAACCCGAGCACTTTGAAGCGGTTATGGCTGAACGTTTTAGCATTCTTGATAGTATTGAAGGAAAAAGCGCCGCCTTTACTGGTGAGCATGTCGGAGAGCCTCGATTGGTTATTGCGCTCTATGCCCCGGATGCCATCCATGTTGATTTTAAATTTGTTTCTCTGCCTGATATTGCAATGCGTGTTGATGAAACAAAAGTTCTTTGGGAGCAAGGAACATTACTTTCTGACATATTCAAAACCACGAAAGCGAAATATCCCAAGCCAGATCCACAATGGATTGAAGACCGTTTTTGGATTTGGACACATTACGTTTCCACTAAAATTGCTCGTGGTGAGTATTTCGAAGCTCTTGAATTTTTATCATTTATTCGAACCGTTGTTCTTTCACCGCTTGCATTAAAACAAGCTGAAATGACGCCTTCAGGCGTACGAAAAATCGAAACGCGTTTGCCTGAGTTCAGTAAAAAACTTGAACGAACAGTCGCAAGGCCAATGAAGCCAGAACTCACCTCTGCAGTTAAACACTGTATTGCACTTTATTTAGAGTTAAGAGAGCACGAAAGTGTCAAAAAGAATACTGAAGCACAAAAAATGTGTATTCAGTATTTTGAAGATGAAACGCATTAGTCGAATTTGGAGGGGCATTCTATTGCCCCTTTTATGCAATATACCGATTTGGTTTAACGCTCTGCTCTGTCAGAAAAGCATGAAATTGCTTGGCGTTTTTATGAAACGAAGCCGCAACGAGGCAGAAAAAAAGCCCCCATTTTAATGCCAATGCTGGAGCCAAAGAAAGTTAAATCGGTATTCTGAGTCCTGTCCATCCCCATCAATATTTGATCATTTTCTAGTTTTAAATTACCGATATACCTCTTCTCTTTGAGCTTGCCTGGGTGTTGGCTAGGCTCGAATCATAGAGTATCTCTATGCTCAAGGGCTTCACTCGCTTGCCGCCGACACGCATCTTCAAATGTTTTGGGTATCCGCAAATTTGGCGTTTATTTTAAGCTGGTAATCTTGTTGGTCGG
>CAMRDW010000225.1 GCA_947041315.1 uncultured Enterovibrio sp. | reverse complement strand
ATCGGGAAGTGAAGCGATAAAAAAAGGCAAATAACAGCAAGCAATGACAACTAAACGATTGATTCATATAGATCGAATTTGTCATTTTTTTTCACTTGTTGCCATTGTTTAACCTTGTTGGTCCCTAATCGGTCCCTCGCCCATGCTAAAGGTATCGATTAGGGACCGATTAGGGACCAAAATGAAAATTTCAATTCAAAAACAAAAAGTTAAATCAGACGGAACGCAAGCTATTCGTGTTTTATACGATTATGGATACCAGCTCCTTCCTAATGGCACTCGTCAACGAAAACGCGAATACGAATCATTAGATTTGTTCGTTTATGACAAACCAGAAACACCAACACAGCGCCGACACAATAAAGAACAGACTCAATTTGCCGAGCTGTTAAAAAACAAACGTATCCTTGAATACCAAGCAAAGTTGCAAGCAGAAAAACAAGGCATAAAAACTCAGAATCAACCTTTGATAAGTTTCATGGCGTATTTCCAAAAACAAATCGATATCAAAGAAAAATACACATCATCATCCACCTACTCAATCTAGTTATTGACACAATCAAAAAAACAGTGCGAAATGTCAACTCAATGCTTCTTATTAATAAAGCAACAGATCACTTCCATCTATAAAAAAACGCGCTAAAATTTAGCGCGTTTCATTAATCAATGTCAAAATGAAATTATGATTATAGACACATGAATTATTTCACCCATGAATTTCTAATTTCTACAAATTCATCGGGGTTCATACAAATTTCTTTCCATTGACAAATAACTTCTGGGATCTCAATTTTTTCTTCTCGATAGTATTCATACAATTGATAGGCTAGTTTAGCTGAATTTTCTCGAAGATATAAAGTGCTCTCTAATTCAAATGAATCACTTAGTCCATTAGTCTCCACTTTAAGTTTATCCAATGAAAATATAACCGAATCTTCTAAAGACTTTGAAAAACACAACTTATATTTTGAGATAATTTCAAACGTAGCAAACAGAGAAAACAAAAGCCTATGCTTGTCTCTAAGGCGTAATGAACTTGCTAAAAGAGAGAGACTATGTTCAATAACATCTTCATAAAGACTTTCATTTTTTTTATTAAAAATAGAGTACATCCCTTCAATTGCGTCTTCTATGAAAGAGCTTTTTAAATCAAAATAAGCATTTGAAACATCAAAAATAAGTTGTTTCTTCCATTCAGGAATAATATGAGAAAATGCACATTTTATACTGCAAACAGGCAGACCATACTCTTTCATTTCAGAAACCATATTCTTCAAAGCTAAAATATCTTGATCTGGATTAAAACTCGTTGAAACGGCTTTGATTAACGACATCCTAAGTCGTTGGAATCTTTTCTCAAATTCTTCTCTTATCTCTTCAAATCTATTTTCATGTAGAAACTCTTTGTCTAAATCCCACCAATATAAAAGTTTATTGAAAATAATATGGGCTTCATCACTCGTCCATTCAACAAACTGACTTGCACCTATGATTTCATTACACAGTGGTACATGTCCACCAGACATTTTAAGGCTTTTATCTAGAGATTGTTTTTGTGATATGCTCTCTTCATCGAGAATGTATTTTTTAATAAGCTCTTTACCTTGAATATTATCAGGACACATATCACGACAAATTGCAAATTTATAATGTTCAATATTATCTGGGAATCCTTTCTGATCAAGTGATAACCACATTGCATCAATGAATGCTTTCTCTTGTTTTTGATCTAAGAGTCCAAACCTTTTTAATTCACTCAATATACGAATAGATAACTTACGTTTACCTAGAGAACCATTTTTTATGCTTTCAATCAACTCATCAAATTTCAATAAGTCAATAATATATCCTTCCTGAATTTCAATGTGTTTTTCATTAATGTATAATGTAAATTTAAAAGGATTAGGGAGCACAGAATCAATATCATCTATCTCAAATTTAATTAATTCAGGCAAGTAATCAAGTATCTCTTCCTCAGAAAGTGATGTTACTAAGCGTTCAGTAAGTTTTTTAACATTTAAACTCTGTATTTTTGCATTTGATTTATAAATTTCAATAAGTAACTTGAAGACTTCTTTTTTCTCAATAGAGGAGCATTTAGATATCAAGCGAGACAACAATTCTGGAATAACACTCATTAATAATTTTTTTTGACCGCTACCTTTTAGATTATTACTTAGTACAACTTTTTCAAACAATTTAATATAATTTCGAATCAAAGAATCTACATCATCTTGCCGCATTTTAAGCAAGGAGCCTCTATTAAACATTTTATCCACGGCTTTACTGTCACCAATTCGAAGCATGGTAGACAAACTCCAATAAGGAGCCACTTCAGATAAACGTTCAATCGCCCCCATTGCGGATTTTTCATCAAAGGAACATCTTGGGATTTTAAAAGGGATCCCTACATCTTCAACAAATTTAAGGAAATTAAATGCAGAAAAAACTTCAGTATTATTTGTTTTAAAATGCCTTACATTATTTGAACGACCTAAATCAAAGAGAAGTGTCTTTGTATTTTCAGGGTGTATTTTATATTCCACTTTTAAAGTTTGTTCTAATAATTTAAACTCGTTCCAAGGATCGCATTTATATTGTTTTAATATATTCCAACGCTCAGAAAATTCGGGTCTCGCCTGAAAATTCATTTTGCTCCTATCTTGAGCATCTTTCACATACTTAAGTAAAAGGAGAATATATGATTCTTGAGATACATATGAATAATCAGAAGTGACAGGTCTAAGATTAAGTCGAAATCTCACTGTTTTTAAAGAGTTTTATAACAGCGCTTCCGCTTCATCAAGTTTACCCATTTCAGCTAATAACCCAGCTTTCTTGGCCCTCCAAAAAGGTTGATTTTCATTCACTGACCATGATTGCAATCGGTTTTCAAGCTCTTCAACATCAAACTCGAACAAAGAATAAAGACACATTTCATAGTGATATCTAGATTTTTCAGCTGGTTGACTAAGAAAAATCTGGACTCTTTTCTCATTGCGCTCCCAATCTTCAAGCTTGCCCTCTTCCCTTAAATAACGAAGATAGGTTAATTAAAGAAAACAGCACTTTGTTTTAACTTCATTGATGTTTAATTTATATAATGTATTTTCTTTAATCTCATCAGAGGACACACCTCCATTTTTTATATATTTTTCACCGAGATTTAAAACAAATTCAATTAATTCAGCATTAGAATCGAAAATTGGACACAAACATTTTTCAATACGCCAAAAATACTCATAAAGAAAATCAAGTAATAACCATGAGGGAAGGACATCTACACTATTTACTATCCCTTCCCAACATTCTGTGAGCCCCCATAAATTATTTCGACGATCTTCAGGAACAATCACCCAGCCAGGGTAACTCTCTCTTTGTTCTTTCCATATAGGTAATACATCTTCTATTTTTTGTTTAATTGTTATGTCACTTCTTCTGTCTTGAAAATTATCTGAGTTACCTTTAGGCCAAGCTAAATTATCTGACTCTGATTTTTTACCAGAACAAAACTTAAAAAATTTATCTATTCCTTTGTAGTGATCACGCACCCCAACATCACTCAACTCAGACATATCAACCGGGACAATGTTATATTTTACTAACAAGCTTATCTGGGCTTTCGTCAGATTAAGCACACCAATCAAATAAATTTTTGGCGATTTTTCTTCGCCTAGATTATCTCGGATCCAACCAATCCAACGCAGGAAATTTGGATCATCGCCAGAGAAACCAACAAGGCATAAGGTATTTTCTAATAACGATTGCTGAACGGTATTGACAAAGGGCGAAAAATCTTTTGGATAACGTCGATAATCTTCTTCCGTGATGATAAAAGGTTCTACATTCGGAAAACTTCCGTGTAGTTTAATAATTCTGGGCGGCCGTGAATGTATAAGATCCTGATCACTGACAATTAATTGATAGTTGTACTCTGCAACTCGACGGGCAGCTCTTTCCAATAAAGTGTCATAATTGGTCGTTAAAACATCAGACCAAGGCAAATTCAATAGATCAACATGAAGATTTGAAGGCTCATACTCATCATTTGGAATCGAATCCCTTAACAACTGATGAAGCATCGGCCTGCCGAAAGAAGCTTGTACTTCATCAGCCAGTTTCAATACATTTAGAAACCGAGCCTCCTTTATTTTTTCTCCCCGTGTTTTTTCGTAAAACAACTCACCAAGTTGATTCCAATCGGGGAAACTTTTACAAGAGTCATCTATTGGCGTTGCATTTTTGCTAAATCCCGCTCCGACCATTATTGCTGCATGCCCAGACCACAATCTTGCCGCGATTTCATTTAAATGAGGTAAAAGACTATTTGGTATTGATTCATTCATAAATTTAAGTGCCAAAATATTATTTCCATCTAATGTCGCACAATCAACTTGGATAAATCAACTTGGACACCCACGCTAATTCATATGAAAAAAAACACAAAATTAACGATTAACATGAGTAAATTATTTGGTCTCTTTGTTGCATTGTCACGAAGCTGATCTTTTCTTGTAACAATCTCAATAATTGATATGCACCCCAATTTGCTTCATATCTGTTCCCCAACTTCTCAGCATAGCCACCTGCTTCCAACGCCATATGAACACCCTATTGCTTCACCGATGTCCAAATCTTATCGGCAAGTTATTGTTTATCCATATTTTACTCTAAATGTTATACCCAAAGGAATTGAAGATGCGTGTAGGCGGCAAGCGAACGAAGCCCCTGAGCATAGAGGTACTATGTGATTGGGCTGAGAGAGCGCAGCCAACAACCACGCAACTTCAAAGGCGACGGGTATATTAATTAATACTCGGGCAATACGCTTAAATGAGGCAAAGCAAATATCAAAATCGTGAGGTTGCGGGTTAAATACCATAGGAGTGAGAAAATCTTTAAATCGTTGACGAAAGAGTGGATTTTGCT
>CAMRDW010000224.1 GCA_947041315.1 uncultured Enterovibrio sp. | reverse complement strand
TTACTGATTTTGAACATTCCGTCAAGCGGTTATTTTCAATCAATTTAAAAGCCTTGTTACTTCTTCGATTTTAAGCTAAACCCTTTATGCGAGCCGCTTCGTGTCGATAGGCGGCATTATAGGGAGCTTTTAAATCTTGGCAAGGCTTTTTTGTATAAAAAATCACATTCGATGAGAAATCAAGCTAAAGTGCCTTAAATGCAGGAAAATCGATCAGAAAACACTCTCACACTCTCCCAGTTAGTGTATTCAACCTCTTTTGTTCGATCCGTTTCCCCTCCAGTTATTTTCATAATCAACTGAATCATTATACGATCATAAAAACAATAGCGAGGATAATAGAGGGCTCCTGCAAAAACACCAAGTAACTGTGGCTTCCATTGTGACTGATTTTGAAATTTTTTCATGTAAACACTCCCTTCCGGCGTATCTTTTCCTTTTTTTCTCGCCGTTAGGTTTACACAGAAAAAAGCGCTTTTACTCAATTTCAGTTCAAAAAGGTTCTGTTCTATGAATTTATACAAGGTTTTATTAAAACGCCCATAGCGAATAGACGCACCGATAAGAACTTTATCGTAATCCTTAACGTTCACTTTCGGAAAATCACGTAAATCACGAAATTCACATTCATAGCGACCAAATAATTCATTTTCAATATACCGAAGAATTTTAAGGGTCTGCCCTTCTGAGCTCGAATAAAGAAAAAGTGCCTTTTCCATATTTATCCTATTTAAGTATTAGGTTCGCCAAAAAGTAGGCGTAAAGAGAAGGAGCAAGGTGAAAATCTCAAGTCGCCCAAATAACATAGAAACAATCAAAACCCATTTTGCAGCGCTATTAATATCTGCAAAATGCAAAGAGACATCTCCCAAGCCTGGACCCAAATTATTCAACGTGGCAGCAACGGCAGAAAAAGCGGTAAGCTCATCAATTCCAATTCCAATCAATGCAACCATGCAAATAACAAAAACCAGAGCATATGCAGAAAAAAAGCCCCATACAGCATCAACAATTTGTTGAGGTAAGGCTTTATTGCCTACTTTAATGGTGTAAACAGCACGAGGATGAACCAATCGCTTTAATTCACGCGAACCTTGTAAAGAAAGCAATAAAATTCGGATGACTTTCATCCCACCCCCAGTAGACCCAGCACAACCCCCAATAAAAGAAGAAAAAAGAAGCAAAACAGGCAAAAACAAAGGCCATTCAGAAAAATCTGTCGTCGTATACCCCGCCGTAGTAGAAATAGAAACCGTTTGAAAAAAAGCTTGATTAAAAGATTCAAAAGTAGATTCGTAGGTGCCCTTATTTATGAGCATTCCAAAAACAATCACCAATAAAATTAATTGAATCAATACAAATGCACGAAATTCAGGATCTCTAAAATAAAATCCAGGATAAATTTTACCGCTCGAAAAAGCAGCAAAATGCAGAGAAAAATTACACGCAGAGATCAATAGAAAAAAAACAGTAATAAGGTTAATAGCCGGGCTATTGAAGTACCCCATACTACTATCATGTGTAGAAAAACCACCAATTGCTACGGTTGAAAAACTATGGCTAATCGCATCAAATACACTCATGCCTGCAAGCCAATAAGCAAACGCACAAGAAAGAGTTAAAGTTAAATAAATATACCAAAGCGCTTTAGCGGTTTCTGCAATACGAGGCGTCATTTTGCTGTCTTTTACAGGACCCGGTATTTCAGCGCGATACAACTGCATTCCTCCAATTCCAAGAACAGGCAAAATAGCGACAGCAAGAACAATGATCCCCATACCGCCAAACCACTGCAATAATTGACGATAAAACAAAACGGCTTTTGGTAAGTCATCAAGCCCTACAATCACTGTCGCCCCAGTAGTGGTCAGACCTGAAAATGACTCAAAAAACGCATCAGTTACAGACATATTTGGCTGCTCTGAGAGCATAAAGGGAATAGATCCTGCGCTTCCAATTACGGTCCAAAACAAAACCACAATAAGAAAGCCATCTCTTGCTTTTAATTCGTGTCGAAAAGCGCGGTTCGGGAACCACAAAACACCGCCACCTGCAAGAAGGAGAAAAAAAGTAACTACAAAAGGAAATCCCTCGCCATCGCGAAATATAAAAGCCACCAATGCCGGTAACAGCATAGTGGTGCTAAAAAGGGCCAAGAGCAGGCCAACGATACGAATAATTGAACGAAATTGCATGGACTAAAGAGCAGATCCCTATATTGAGGTTTAACCTGAATAATGAGTTATTATTTTTCTCAGTCAACTATTTGATTACAAAATCGATTCTCCATATTTTCAAAACAACCAAAAAGGCAAGCTCCAACACTTACCCCACACCCCGAGTATAATGCCATTCCGATACTCGCATCCGAAACAAGAAGAAAGCGCAAGATTTAATCAAAATAAAGACATATACCCAAAATATTTGAAAACACAGTTAAACGAAAAGCAAATGAAGCCGTTCAGCATCCTTGCACTATGTGACAGGGTTGAGCAAGGAAAGCCAACACCTTCACCCTTTCAAAAACTACGGATATAGGATGCTTTGTATCACCCAAAATGAATGATTAAACATCAATATATAAAGAAGAATACCCATCTATTTAAGCTTAAGTCTCACACAAGAAAAATCACGAATTAATCGTCATTTCATGCAAAAAACATCTTTGTCGATAATAATTTATCCGTGCTTTCGTTGCCTTTTCAGAGAAGGTTATCCAGACTAAAATTATTTCTTCATCTACGAACTTCGCCCTAGGTAAACCTCATTAACCAACGTGCTCACAACACGGAGACAAAATATGATTTACCAAAGCAACGCACTTTCTGTACGCCACCTTACCAACGGTCTCGCTGAAATGAATTTTGATACACAAGGACCCGTTAATAAATTCGACCTTGCGACTCTAGATAACCTCAGTGAAGCCATTGACGCCTTATTACTTGAAAAAAACGTAAAAGCTTTACTGCTGACCTCCGCCAAATCTGATTTTGTGGTTGGAGCTGACATTAACGAATTTCTTAGCTTGTTTGAAAAACCAAAAGAAGAGCTTTCTGGGTGGCTCACTTTGGCTAATCGTGTTTTTAATAAATTAGAGGATCTTCCCTTTCCTACAGTCTCTGTCATTTCAGGTTACTCGCTAGGAGGAGGCTGCGAATGCATTCTTGCTACCGATTTTCGCATCGCAGATACCACTGCGCGTATCGGTCTACCTGAAACAAAACTTGGTATTATTCCAGGCTTCGGTGGAACAGTCCGCATGCCTCGCCTTATCGGTGCTGACAATGCGATAGAACTCATCACCACAGGTAAAAAGATCCCTTCACACATCGCATTAAAACTTGGCTTATTAGATGCCGTTACCCAGCCTGAAAATCTACGAGAATGCGCGATTTCATTAGCACACAGCGCAATAATAGGCACAGTAGAGTGGCAAAAACGCCGTAAACAAAAAAAATCTCCACTGCAACTCAATAAAATGGAAGCCACTTTGTGCTTTAACACAGCAAAGAGCTTGGTTGCAAAAAGTGCAGGAATCCATTATCCAGCGCCACTAAGTGCCGTCATTGCAATAGAAGAAGCTGCAGAAAGTGGCAGGGATAATGCGTTAGAAATTGAAAATAAATACTTTGTAAACCTCGCAAAAAATAGCGTCACTCAGGCATTAGTCGGGATCTTTTTAAATGAGCAATTTCTTAAAGCAAAAGCCAAAAAAGCCATAAAAGAGTCGAAAAAAACCAAGCAAGCCGCAGTGCTTGGAGCCGGAATTATGGGAGGGGGAATCGCTTATCAATCAGCCACAAAAGGGATACCCGTTTTAATAAAAGACATCCATCAAGGATCACTTAACGCAGGAATGGAAGAAGCAGTCAAATTACTGAACATACAGCAGATTAAAGGACGTATTAGCCCAGTAAGAATGTCTGAAATATTAAATTCTATCGTCCCCAGCCTTCATTATGCGGGCATTGAACAAGCAGATGTGGTAATCGAGGCTGTGATTGAGAACCCCAAAATAAAAGCAACAGTCTTAAGTGAAGCAGAAGAAAAAATTCACAAAGAGGCCATTTTAGCCTCCAACACTTCCACAATTCCTATCACCTTGCTTGCAAAGTCACTCAAAAGACCCGAAAATTTTTGTGGAATGCATTTTTTCAACCCTGTCCATCGCATGCCTTTAGTTGAAATCATTCGCGGAAAATCAACCTCTGAAGAGACCCTTTCTCGCGTGGTTGCGTTCGCTGCAAAAATGGGTAAAACACCCGTCATCGTCAATGATTGCGCCGGATTTTTTGTTAATCGGGTTCTATTTCCTTATTTCGCAGGCTTTAACTTACTTTTATGTGATGGCGGAGATTTTCAACATATAGATAAGGTTATGGAAAAAACCTTTGGCTGGCCAATGGGACCGGCTTATTTACTGGATATCGTTGGGATTGATACAGCCCATCACGCACAAGATGTTATGGATGTAAATTATCCTGAACGCATGGCAAAAACAAAAGAAGACGCAATTAATATTTTATTTGAAAATCAACGTCTCGGCCAAAAAAATGGCGTCGGATTTTATAAATACACCCATACAAAAAAAGGAAAAATAAAAAAAGAATCAGATGCAACAATCGATGCATTATTGACGCCTCTCGTAAAATCAACACAAGATTTCACAGATGAAGAGATTATTCAGCGCATGATGGTACCCATGATAAACGAAGTGGTGCGCTGCTTAGAAGAACAAATAATTGCAACCCCACAAGAAGCAGATATCGCACTCGTTTATGGCTTAGGCTTTCCTCCTTTTCGTGGCGGAGTATTCCGCTATCTCGATAGCATTGGCTTGCAAAATTACGTCACCATGGCAGACAAATTAAAACATCTCGGGCCTGCTTATAGAGTCCCTGAAGGCTTACGCAAAAAAGCTAAAAAAGGAGAGCTCTATTTCAATATTC
>CAMRDW010000223.1 GCA_947041315.1 uncultured Enterovibrio sp. | reverse complement strand
TGGGTATTAGCGCTTAACTGCACCAGTGCAACCCTCTTCTGGCCTCCCCTTTAAAAAAGGGGAGAAATAGAGCGTAAAGCCTGGGCTTTGATCCCTCCCTTCATTTAGTCGAGGGCGAGGGTGAGCTAAAAGAGTGGGCTGAAAGCTTGCGATCTTAAAAGGCAAAGACACCCGCCAATGTAGATTAATCCAGGGCGTTCAAGTTAATCCCTCCGTCAATCCAGCGGAATAGGGATCACAGATAAAAACCAAAAAAAAACCGCTGTGAAAACAGCGGTTTTTCTTGTTTGGTGGAGAGATAGGGATTTGAACCCTAGGACGGGATAAACCGTCGCCGGTTTTCAAGACCGGTGCTTTAAACCACTCAGCCATCTCTCCGAAAATGAAAGGGTGACCCCGTTCAAGTTGCAAAATAATACAGCGCTTTATTTATCTTGTAAATCTTTTTTTATTTTATTTTTCAATTGATTAATATATGTACAGACGCGGTCTTTTCTAGAATGTTGAAAAGATCACAGCCTAATTTATAGGGCATATTAATCCAGTAAAAACCCTTTATTTCTTCTTTCTATACCAGAACAATCCAACGGAAAATACGCTCATGGGTCGTTAAATTTATCTTTTAGTAAGCAGATCACATGATTTCAACCTTAATAAATGAAGAACTTATCTGTCTAGATTTAAATGCAACAACAAAAGATGACGTCTTTCTTGAAATGATTGAACGCCTTTATGATCAGGGTCGCGTCAACGACAAAGCAAAATTCCTTGAAGACATTTACGCCAGGGAAGCCCTCGGCAATACAGGGTTTGAAGACGGTATTGCCTTACCTCATGCAAAAAGCAGTGCAGTTATTTTTCCTGGCGTGGCCATTGGGATCAGCCGCAATGGGGTTGATTATGGCGCAGAAGACGGCCAGCCCTCCAAACTCTTCTTTATGATTGCCTCTCCTGATGGAGGCTCAAATCACCACATTGAAGTCCTTGCATCTTTGTCTTCAAAATTAATAGAAGACGGCTTCATTGAACGTTTTATGCAAGCCCCTTCTTCAAAAGAAGCCCTCTTTTTATTGCTTGAAAACAATGATCGCGAAACAGATTTGGCCTCAACGCATTCAAGCCAAGGGTTTCTGATTGGGATCACCGGCTGCCCCGCCGGCATTGCCCATACCTACCTTGCCGCGCAAGCTTTAGAAAAAGGCGCTCAAGCTTTAGGTTATGACATTAAGGTCGAAACAAACGGCTCTATTGGTGTTAAAAACAGCCCCACCGCAGAAGAGATTTCAAAAGCCAAAGCCATCATTGTCAGCTGTGACAAGCAAGTTGATTTATCTCGATTTGAAGGAAAACCCTTAATTAAAACCAGTGTCAAAGCCCCCATCAAAGATGCAAAAGGGGTCATCGAAAGTGCCCTACTGGCCCCGAAATACCAAGAAGACGCAATCAATACAGCCCCCGCATCAATAAGCAGTGTCGCCTCTCAAACGCGCTCCGATCTTTATCGATATTTAATGAACGGGGTGTCTCATATGATCCCCTTTGTCGTGACCGGTGGACTTTTAATTGCCTTGGCGCTCGCAATGGGAGGCGTTCCAAGTGAAACGGGGATGTCTATCCCTGATGGAAGCCTTTGGAACAAAGTCTTGGACGTGGGTGCGGTTGCGTTCACATTAATGATCCCTATTTTGGCAGGCTACATCGCTTACGGCATTGCTGACCGCCCCGCCCTCGCACCGGGTCTGATTGGAGGATGGATTGCAAATAATGGCACTTTTTATGACGCGCAAGCAGGGACTGGATTTATCGGCGCCATCTTTGCGGGTTTATTGGTAGGGTATTTTGTAAAATGGTTGATTAACCTCAATTACCATAAATACATTCAACCGCTTGTTCCTATATTGATTGCCCCAATCATGGGCAGTTTATTTGTCGCAGGACTCTTTATCTTTGTGATTGGGGCCCCCATTGCCAGCCTCATGGAAACCTTGAATCTCATTTTAACCAACATGAGTACAGGAAATGTCGTGCTTCTGGGCATTGTATTGGGGGGAATGACAGGATTTGATATGGGGGGACCTTTTAACAAGGTAGCCTTTTTATTTTCTGTCGGTATGATTGCAAACGGCCAAACCCAATTTATGGGCGCCATGGCCTGTGCTATCCCCGTCGCTCCCTTAGGAATGGCGTTGGCCACGATGATGGGCCGTAAACTCAATATTTTTGAAGACAGTGAAATCGAAGCAGGCAAAGCCTCAGGCGCAATGGGACTCGTTGGGATTTCAGAAGGGGCCATCCCTTTTGCCGCACAAGACCCCATGTCAGTGATCCCTGCAAATATCATGGGCTCCATGATGGCCGCAGTGATGGCCTTTACTTTTGGGATCACAAACAGCGTGGCTCACGGAGGTCCCATTGTCGCTTTGATTGGAGCGGTCAATAAACCTCTGCTTGCCCTTCTTTGCATGGCCGTCGGGGCGCTTGTTACCGCATCCATCGCCATTTCGCTCAAAAAAATGCGAAATAAAAAAGGACAAACACAAAAACCTGTGACGGCATAGGCAGGCTCTATACACCAAGAAAATGGATTCTAACTTGATTTAATCATCAACACGGAGTCCATTTATTTTTCATTTTTTTGATGCTTCTTATCAAACAACATATTGAAACTAAAATGAATACTCAATTTTTCAAACTCAATAACATCATTCAAGATTACGCTTGGGGCACATTTGACGCCCTAAACTCCCTTTTTGAGATCCCAAATCCATCCAACAAACCGCAAGCTGAAATTTGGATGGGGGCGCATCCAAACGGTTGCTCAAAAATCACATTCGAAGGAAAAGAAATTCTACTTTCTGACTACATTGCATCGGATCTCAACGGCATTTTAGGAGAGCGTACCGCCCATTTATTTGGAGAGCTCCCCTATTTATTTAAAGTTTTATCCGCAGGAAATGCCCTGTCCGTACAAGTTCATCCCAGTAAAGAACAAGCCGAAATTGGCTTTAAAAAAGAAGAGTCCGATGGGATCCCGCTTTCTGCTGCATTTCGAAATTACAAAGACCCAAACCACAAGCCAGAGCTGGTTTATGCTTTGACCCCCTACCAAGCCATGAATGGATTCCGTGAACACCATGAAATTTTACAAGGATTAAAACCACTCCACATTAAAGAGCTGGATGAAATCCTTGCCAAATTAGAAGAAAATCAAAATGAAGAAGGATTAAGTGCCTTTTTTGAAAGCCTGCTTTCTTTTAATGAGATCCAAAAGTCAAACAGTGTTTCTGCGTTAGTTTCATATGCAAAAACCCATCAAGACGATGAACTTTTTCAGTTAATCCTCACGCTTTCAGAACAATATCCCGGCGACATCGGCTTGTTCTCCCCTCTCATTTTAAACACCTTAACCTTGACCCCAGGTGAGGCCATGTTCCTTGATGCCTGTACACCCCATGCCTATATCAAAGGAACAGGGCTTGAAATAATGGCAAATTCTGACAATGTATTACGGGCAGGACTGACCCCTAAACACATGGATGTCGTCGAGCTGATAAAATGCACGCGTTGCAAACCCATTTCGAAAGAAACCATTCGTTTAGAGCCTGAAGCTGAGAATAAAAACCAACACTATCCCGTTCCTGTGACTGATTTTAAATTCAGTGTTTATAAAGAAACGGACAACACCGCCTTAATGACCAACAGTGCTGAAATATTAATGGCCATCGATGCTGAATTAACCCTGCGCCATAAAGAAGGAGAAACACTGACACTGAAAAAAGGAGAGTCTGTTTTTATTCCCGCTTTTGTGGGCGAATATTTCACTCACTGTAAAGGACGCTTTGCCAGAGCCTACAACTGACCTCTTCATCTCAAGATGAACCACAGCTGTTTTTAAAAATCTTCCCCTCCACAATACAACGTGCCTTTATCCGTAAAATCCGAAATGCACAAATGCCTTTCGGATCCCTCTATAAAAAAATGAAATGTCTAAATATCTCAGAAATGAAAAAATAATCAAATAAACAGTTCAAAATCGCATTAAAGATTAAATTAAACATGTTTTATCATTAAGACAAATAAAAAAATCGAAGAAGCTAGACTTTAAAATAAGACGTTTAAATAATATGAACACCCTTAATGTTATCGAATAAAATAACGCGCTGATCAATCCATTCATATTCATTCTTTGCGTTTCATCATGTCTGACATTCCTTTTTACGGAGAGTGATGATGCTAAATGAACAATTCCCTCTTCCACAATACCCTGACATTATTTTTCCTGATTTTAGCTATTACAGCGTAAATCAAAAATTTCAAGACTCAAAATCCACCGTAAAATGGGGGATCCGTCTTTTGATCACGGTTTTCTTTTTTTCACTTATTCTGATCGTCAGTTTCTCTTATCATTTTAATGAAGATTCAAATTCCAGCATTTACTTTCTTCTTATCACTTTCCTTGTTGTAAGTTACATTCTTTGCCTTTATTTTTTCACTCCTTTATTATTGAACTCGCGGTATGTAAATAAGAAAATAATTCTTTCTAGAAAGAATTTCTTTTATCACGAATATAAAAAAGTCCCATTAAGAGCGCGTCGTCTTGTTGCAAAAAATATCTTTGATGCACTCAAAAGTGATGAATGGCGATTATATATAAATTATGCAAATCAAATAGATCATAAACGGACTCTTTATAACACGAAAAAAATCGCTGAAATAGCATCCGCTTTATGCTCAAAAGATCCAACTGTTTTTTCTCATGCCGTATACAAATCAATGCACAATAAAAGAGGCAGTGTTCGTTATTTATTTGATATGTTCATTATATTAACGGAGCAAAA
Source organism: uncultured Enterovibrio sp. (assembly GCA_947041315.1). Lineage (GTDB taxonomy): Bacteria > Pseudomonadota > Gammaproteobacteria > Enterobacterales > Vibrionaceae > Enterovibrio. Next base: position 160 of record CAMRDW010000223.1, on the reverse strand, counting down.
TCTAAACATGAAAAATAAAAAAAACAAAACGACCCGAAAAACAAAAAAACTCATGATGCATGAAAAATTCCCGAAAAACTAAAACGAACCTTCTCGTTGAATATAAAAAAAGCTTCATTTATTCGATATACCCAAGACACTTGAAGATGCGTGTAGGCGG
>CAMRDW010000222.1 GCA_947041315.1 uncultured Enterovibrio sp. | reverse complement strand
CTTCCTAAATTGCTTTCCGGCGAAATCGAGTTAGATACGACAATCAACAACTAAAAACTAGGACAATAAGACGTGTTTAAAATTGATAAGGAATCTAACCGAATTTCAAGAATTGAAACTAAACGTTTTAGTGATCTTGGGTTTCGAGAGCGTGATCACTTGCAAGAATGGCTAGCGAACCAACCAGATGCTTTGGGTGAAGAGTTGCTTATTATCCAAAAAGAATTCGATGGATTTGATGATACAAGAGAGCGCCTTGATCTACTTGCAATGGATAAGGATGGGAACTTGGTCATCATAGAAAACAAACTGGATGACACTGGCAGAGATGTTATGTGGCAGGCTCTCAAGTATGCGTCTTATTGTTCTAACTTAACCAAATCACAAATTGTTGAAATATTTCAGAGCTACCTGAACAGATATTGTAATGGCGGTGATGCAAAATCATTATTGTGTGAGTTTCTCGACGCACCAGATCTAAGTGAAGTTGTCCTTAACTCAGGAATGAATCAACGTTTGATGCTAGTTGCGGCCCATTTTAGAAAGGAAGTGACAAGTACTGCATTGTGGCTATTAAACCATGGTATTCAGGTTCAGTGTTTTAAAGTGACGCCTTATTCTATGGCTGAAGATCTTTTTCTAAATGTAGAACAAATAATTCCAACTCCTGAAGCTAAAGAGTTGATGATTGGTATGAGTGCCAAAGAAGCTGAAGAAAAGAACACGGAGGCGGAACTTAAAAACAGGCATAGAATAAGAATGGCCTTTTGGGAACAAGCACTTGAGGCAATGAAAAGCAGCCAATGTGATTTGTTCAACAATATCAATCCGAGTAAAGATCATTGGCTTAGTGCTGGTTCTGGTACTCGTTCGTGCCCATTCACTCTCATTTTTGGTGTTAGGGAGGTTCGAGTTCAGCTTGAAATGACTCGTGCTGGCGGTGTTGAGAATAAGTTTCTGTTTGACCATCTGTATGGTCAAAGAGATGACATTGAATCCTCTTTTGGTTTTCCTTTGGAGTGGTTGAGATTGGATGACAAGAAAGCATCAAGAATTCAATTACGTAAAGAGTGCGATGGTTATAATCGAGAACAATGGCAGGAGATGATTGACTGGCTTGTTGATCATATGATCAAGCTAGAAAAGGCTTTCAAGTCCCCACTTCAAGTTGCAAATGAAAAATTAAAAAATACAACATTTGATAGTGGTGCTGATGCATGATAACAGAAGACCAACTAGAACAGCTCTGCCTTGATTGGTTTGCAGATCAAGGCTACCTCTACAAAAATGGTTACAATATAGCACCTGATGGAGTAACACCTGAGCGTGATAATCACCATCAAGTGGTTCTTAAACAGCGTTTATTGAGCCGCTTAGAAGTTCTCAATCCAGATTTACCGTCTGATTGCCTCTGTGTGGTTGTAAATACGGTCAGTACGCCAGATACGCCAGTGCTGATTAAAAGCAACCGAGCTTTTCATAAGTACCTTATTGAAGGTGTGCCTGTTGAATACAGCGTGTTTGAAGATGGGGAAACCAAAACCAAGCATACTCATGCTCGCTTGATGGATTTTAATGAGCCTGATAACAACGAATTTTTGGTGGTGAATCAGTTCACCATTACAGGTACTTCTCGTCATGGAAAGACGGGCAGCCGTCGCCCTGATATTGTTGTGTTTATTAACGGTCTACCAATCTCTGTTATTGAGTTGAAAAATCCTGCCGATGAACATGCTGATATTTGGAATGCGTATAACCAACTTCAAACCTACAAAGAAGAAATATCTGATCTGTTTGTATTTAATGAAGCCTTGGTTGTCAGTGATGGTTGGACAGCGCGTGTCGGCTCTTTAACTGCGAATAAAGAGCGTTTTTTACCATGGAAAACCGTAACAGGTGAAGACGATAAACCATTACTAGAGTTTCAGTTAGAAACCATGGTTCGCGGCTTCTTCAAACCAGATTTACTGCTTGATTACATTCGCTATTTTATTTTGTTTGAAACTGATCACGACAACATCATTAAGAAGATTGCAGGTTATCACCAGTTTCATGCAGTTAGAGCTGCCGTAGAAGCCACTGTAAAAGCGAAACAGACGGATGCAGATTTGCCTATGGTGGCTGAAAGCATGGGAAAGTATCAAGTTCAGGCGACGAAGGGACTGGATAAGATCAAAGCGGGTAGCGGTAAAGCAGGCGTAGTTTGGCATACTCAAGGCAGTGGTAAGAGTATTTCAATGGTGTGTTACGCCAGTAAACTGCTGCAACAGCCTGCGATGAATAACCCAACCATTGTTGTTGTGACCGACCGAAATGATTTAGACAGCCAACTGTTTAATACTTTTGGTATGGCGAGTGGCACATTAAAGCAAATTCCTCAGCAAGCAGATGATCGAGATGAATTACGTGAACTGCTATTAGGGCGTCAATCTGGTGGGATTATTTTCACCACGATTCAGAAGTTTGCGTTATTAGCAGAAGAAACAGAACACCCTGTTTTATCAGAACGTGGCAATATTGTTGTGGTATCAGATGAAGCGCACCGCAGTCAATATGGTAATAAATCTAAGTTAGTTTCAGTAAAAGATGTTGAGGGCAATATCACGGGTTCTAAGTATGTGTTTGGGTATTCAAAATACATGCGTGATGCGCTGCCTAATGCGTCTTTTATTGGTTTTACAGGAACACCCATTGCTATGGATGATAAAGACACCCGTGGCGTATTTGGTGAGTATGTTTCTGTTTACGATATTCAAGATGCTGTCGATGATGGTGCAACAGTACCCATCTATTATGAATCTCGCTTAGCAAAATTAAACATCAACCAAGATGAAATTGAAGCACTTAATGCTCAGGTTGATGATGAAATCAGCGAGGAAGATGAAACTGATATTCGTGAGAAAATTAAATCGCAGTGGGCAACACTAGAAAAGTTGGTTGGTTCTGAACCTCGCATTGCTCAAGTGGCACAAGATTTGGTGACACATTTCACCACTCGCACAGAAACATTTCCCGGTAAAGCCATGGTTGTGGCGATGAGTCGAGAGATTTGTGTTGATCTGTATAACGCAATTGTTGCAATTAAACCTGAATGGCATCATGACGATCCAGATAAAGGTGCAATTAAAATCGTGATGACAGGATCAGCGTCAGATAAGGCGAAGATGCAGCCCCACATTCATGATAAAAAGACTAAAAAGCTATTTGAGAAACGTTATAAAGACACTCAAGATGAACTGAAGTTGGTGATTGTACGTGATATGTGGCTAACAGGTTTTGATGCACCATGTTGCCATACCATGTATATCGACAAACCAATGAAAGGGCATAACTTAATGCAGGCGATTGCCCGTGTTAACCGTGTTTTCAAAGATAAGCCCGGCGGTTTAGTTGTTGATTATATTGGTATTGCGAGTGAGCTTAAAAAAGCCCTTAAAACCTATACCAGTAGTCAAGGTAAAGGACAGCCAACGGTGAATACTGCTGAAGCCTTTGCTGTATTAATGGAAAAAATTGATGTTGTTCGAGGGATGTTTGCAACCCCAGTCGATGGGAATGTATTTAATTATTTATCTTCAGAAGATAAGAGCCGACCTGATTTTGAGACCAATGCTTTGCGTTTGCTACCGGGAGCCGTAAACCATTTATCAGGTTTATCGCATACCAATAGCAATGGTAAAGAAGAGCGTGATGGTAAGCGTCGTTTCTTAGATGTAATGGCGGCGATGACCAAAGCTTTTTCTCTTTGTAATACGATAGATGAAACTCAAGCTTATAAGAACGAAATAGCCTTTTACTCTGCCGTTAAGACGGCATTTATTAAGCACTCAACGGTTGATAAAAAACGCAGTGACGAACAGCGAAATAGTGCGTTAAAGCTGATTTTGGATAACGCCATTATTGCTGATGGTGTGGATGATATCTTCTCTATGGTTGGGCTTGATAAACCCAATATTGGTTTACTCTCTGATGAGTTCTTGGAAGACATGAAGAACATGAAAGAGAAAAACCTTGCTGTTGAACTACTTGAAAAGCTTTTGCGTGATGAAGTTAAAGCACGGATGAAGAACGATGTGGTTCAAGAGAAGAAATATTCAGATCGCATCATGGCAACGCTGCAAAAGTATCATAACCGCAGTATTGAAACGGCTCAGGTCATTGAAGAGCTTATCAAGTGGGCAAAAGAGATGGCAGCGGATGCTGAAATGGCAGAAGGCTTAAATCTATCAACGGATGAGATTGCCTTTTATCGTGCTTTGGTGGTGAATGAAGCCTCTGTTCGAGTGCTGGGCGATGATTCGTTACGCCAATTAGCCATTGAGCTAACTCAACAACTGCGTAAATCAGCCACGGTAGACTGGCAAAAACGCGACAGTGTCCGCGCTCGAATGCGTAACTTGGTACGCCGTTTACTGCGCCGCTGGAAGTATCCACCTGATGCAGCAGAGGAAGCCTTAGATCTTGTATTGAAACAGGCAGAGGTTCTGGCTGACGGCTGGTATAAATAATAGTAAAGGCAAGGTTTGATACCTTGCCTTTACTATCAGTTCAATTAGAAATCGTATTTATCATTAGAGATGCCTCCCTATGTGTCAACCTCCCAATGAACAGCTTTGAGTCGAAATAAAGTTGATTTTAGGGGGGAGGGGGAGGGCTATATCCGACATTCTGTACTTATAAAAAACAACATTGTTTTCTAGTCAACCCCACAAAGAACTGCCCACAAACCCGTCCCTAAAGGTAAGGCTACGTGATAAATTTGTCTTTTAATTTCAAAATTAGATTTAAAAATATTGAGGTTTAGGTGCGAAATGATGGCTATATAATGCCCAAAACCAACTTAGCCATTGCATCAGCGCAAGCAAGCGCGGAGCCTGCTTTTTAAAAATGTACTGGCAGTATTTTCACGGCGGACATTACGCTCCAGATGATCGGGTTCCCTGATGAGTGTCAGCATGGCGAGTCTGATTCATTTTCATCGTGTTATATATCACCACGAGGCGCAAAAAATGGATAAAAACTTTGC
>CAMRDW010000221.1 GCA_947041315.1 uncultured Enterovibrio sp. | reverse complement strand
CGATTTATAAGTATTTCGATAAGAATTTGTTCATAAGTCTATCTGAACGTAACACCAGATGAAGAATTTTCATTTCAATTTTGATTTCAACGTTAAATTTTAAAAAAACGAGGTTAGATACGAAATGAGGGTTATACATTTTTACGTGGTTGGTCAGATTTTAACAATCATGTAAATATATTTTGTCTCGTGAATCAAACTCCTTGAAAATTTATTCTCAACCTATAATCAAAAATCGTCTTGAGTATAAAGGATTGGGAATGAGATCGTTCATTTTTACACTTTTTTCAGTTTTGACTTTAAGTTTTACATTCAGCACGTTCAGCCAAGCTGGCAGCACAAAAAACGACACTCCGAAACTTGAGTCAGGAAGCATAATACGCAAAAGCACCAAAGGTGAAAAATGGATGGTCTCTTCAGCCAGTCCATTGGCAAGCCAGGCTGGCGAACAAATTTTGCGTTCTGGGGGAAATGCCATAGACGCCATGGTTGCGGTTCAAAGTGTTTTGGGACTTGTCGAGCCACAAAGTTCTGGCATTGGCGGCGGTAGTTTTTTAATTTATTGGGACAATAAAACAAAAAACTTAACCTCTTTTGATGGACGAGAAACAGCACCCGCAGCCGCTACCCCTACACTGTTTCAAGATGAAAAAGGCCAAGCACTCAAAATGATGGATGCAGTGGTTGGCGGTCGCTCTGTTGGGGCTCCAGGCACGCTGCGCCTTATGCATGATACTCATGCCCGCTATGGGAATCTTTCTTGGCGCACCGTACTGCTTCCTGCAATTACCCTTGCAGAAAAAGGTTTTGAAGTTTCCCCTCGCCTGGCAAAAATGATCGCACAAGAAAATGGAGATCTTCGGATTTATCAAAATACTTATCGTTATTTTTTTGATGATGACGGTGAACCTTTAAAGATAGGGGATGTGCTGATTAACCTCGAATACGCCAATACATTAAAACTCGTTGCAGAAGATATTGACCATTTTTATGAAGGTGAGATTGCAAATGACATCGTTAATACCGTTAGAAATGCGCAAAGAAACCCAGGCCTATTGAATAAACAAGATTTAGTTGACTACAAAATGATTGAAAGATCTCCAGTTTGTGCTCCTTACCATCAATACAAAATTTGCGGAATGGGTCCACCTTCTTCTGGCGCAATCAGTGTGGGTCAGATTCTAGGTATATTAAGTCATTTTCCATTAAAAGAACTTGGAAAAAATTCACCCGAAAGCTGGCGTTTAATCGGTAATGCTTCACGCTTGGCTTTTTCTGATCGCAATCGCTACATCTCTGATAGCGATTTCATGCCTGTCCCCATTGAAGGTTTATTAAACCCTGATTATTTAAAAGCGCGCGCAGAGCTCATCCCTGAAAAAGGGACAATGCATAGCGTTTCACCCGGAAAACCTGAATTTACGCACGCAAAAGTAACCCCCTCTTTTTCTGATGACGAATCCATTGAGCTTCCATCCACTAGTCATTTTTCCATCGTCGATCAAGAAGGAAATGTTGTTTCAATTACCAGCAGCATTGAAAACGCTTTTGGATCAAGATTAATGACAAGAGGTTTTATTCTTAACAATGAACTCACCGATTTTTCCTTTGCTACTCATCGTCACGGCCTGCCTATCGTCAATCGAGTTGAACCAAGAAAACGTCCTCGTTCAGCGATGGCTCCAACCATCGTAATGCTTAATGAAGAGCCTTATATGACTCTAGGCTCACCAGGAGGAAGTCGAATCATTGGTTATGTTGTAAAAACCTTGATTGCCCATCTTGACTGGGATATGAACATTCAAGCAGCAATAGACTTACCCAATCTAATAAATCGTTTTGGAACCTATGAATTAGAAAACAACACCGGAGCAATAAACTTTAAACCTAACCTTGAATCTATGGGCTTTAAAGTCGATGTAAATGAACTTACATCAGGATTACACGGAATTGTCATCAATGAAAATCAACTCGAAGGGGGCGCAGACCCACGCCGAGAAGGAACAGTTACAACCCAATAACACATAAGGAAACGACATGTTGAAAATTAAAAATATCATCGCTCTCTTTATTGTCATCATATTGAGCCCTCAGAGCATGGCGTTTGATTTTAATAATCTACTGCATGAAGCCGAAAAAAAAACATCCGACATCATTGAGGGGGTTTCACCGAACGCAGCAAATAATCCATTAACTTCTTTGTTAACAAAAGATCTGGGAGTTAATGATAAACAAGCGGCAGGAGGAGCAGGCGCGATGCTCGCAATGGCTTATCAATCATTAGACGATAAGCAAAGCAATGAACTTCTAAAAATGGTTCCAGAAATGAACAGCTTAACAAGCATGATCCCAGAAAATCTCGGCGGCAATATTAAAGATCTATCCATGCTTTCTCAGATATTTAACCTTCTCGGGCTAAACTCTGCAATGGTACAAAAATTCACCCCTATTGTACTTAAATATTTAGGAGAAAAAGGGGCTTCAGAATCACTCCGTGGAGAGCTGTCTCATTTGTGGGGAAACATATAATGAAAATAAAACTAAAAAGGGCGAGGTTTTTCGCCCTTTTTTATAATCAAAATATTCAAATCTGCAAGAAAAAAGTGAGTAAAATGCTTTAAAGCGCATAGAGTCTTTCGTTTTTCTTCATAATACAAAGAAAAAACCAAGCAGCTTTAAAGGCAACCGATATACATCAAATAACCTCTAACTTTGCGTATTGCGTAACAAGCCACTTTATCCCTTCATTATTAAATGCAATCTGAACGCGACTTTGAGCCCCTGATCCTTCAAAATTAATCACGCTACCTTCACCAAACTTTGGGTGTTTTACTCTTTGACCCAATTTAAAACCTGTTTGATTAAAATTATTTTTTATTTTTTCAGATGAAAAACGCCCGACAGCCGCTGCAGGATGAGAAACTCGTGTACGTATACGCACTTCTTCTAAAGAGGCGTCAGGTAACTCTTGAATAAATCGAGAAGGCTTATGAAACATCTCTTTTCCATATACTCTGCGCATTTCTGCATGAGATATATACAGCTTTTTCATTGCTCGCGTCATGCCGACATAACAAAGACGACGCTCTTCTTCTAAACGCTCAGCATCTTCAGCAGACATTTGACTTGGAAACATCCCTTCTTCAACCCCAACCATAAAGACCAAAGGAAATTCAAGACCTTTCGCGCTGTGTAGGGTCATCATTTGCACTGCATCATCAAACTCATCCGCCTGCCCTTCTCCTGCCTCTAAAGCCGCGTGAGAAAGAAAAGCAGACAAAGGCGACATTTCTTCATCGCCTTCTTTGGGTTCAAATTGGCGTGTTGCAGTGACCAGTTCTTCCAAATTCTCAATACGAGCATGAGATTTCTCCCCTTTTTCTGCTTCATACATAGCACGAAGACCGGAATGCTTTGTCACATAATCTGTTTGTGCAAACAGGGGCATTTCACGAGTTTCATCATCTAATGCATTTATTATTTCGATAAAACGTCGTAAAGCATTTGCTGCGCGCCCTGCAAGAACCTGATCCTCTAAGAGGCGAGCACTGGCTTCCCATAAAGTCATACCTTGATCTCGGGCACACATTCTGAGGGTCTCTAAAGTGCGATCGCCTAAACCTCGAACCGGTGTATTCACCACGCGTTCAAAAGAGGCATCATCAAAACGGTTTGCAATCAAACGAAGATAAGCCAAAGTGTCTTTGATCTCTTGGCGCTCAAAAAAGCGCATCCCACCATAAATTCGATACGGCAAACCGACTTGAATTAGAGCTTCTTCGAGAACGCGAGATTGTGCATTATTACGGTATAATATGGCTGTGTTCTTAAGCTTAAAGCCCTGATCGCGCCATGCTCGAATTTTTTCGACCACAAATCTTGCTTCATCTAATTCATTAAACGCACTGTATATAGAGATTAAATCTCCATCGTCATCTTCCGTCCAGAGGACTTTTCCCATCCTTCCTTTGTTATTAGCAATAAGGTGGTTTGAAGCTTTTAATATATGCCCCGTTGAACGGTAATTTTGCTCTAAACAAATGGTTTGCGCTTTTTTGAAATCATTTAAAAATCGTTGAATATTTTCAATTTGTGCCCCGCGCCAACCATAAATAGACTGATCATCGTCTCCCACAATCATGACATCCGTTTCAGGACCCGCCATCATTCGCAGCCAAGCGTATTGGATTTTATTCGTATCTTGAAATTCATCGACCAAAATGTGTTTAAAACGTGCCTGGTAATGCTCTCTAATATGAATTTTGTCGCGAAGTAATTCATGACAACGTAATAAGATTTCAGAAAAATCAACCAATCCAGCACGATCACACGCTTCTTGATAGGCTGTATAAATTCTTAACCAGGTTTTTTCGACTGGATCAAATTGAGCATCAATGTGTTGCGGTCGTAAGCCTTCGTCTTTTTTATCATTGATATACCAAGATGCTTGACGTGCGGGCCAATGCTTCTCATCGAGATTTTGCGCTTTAATTAAACGACGCAATAAACGCTTTTGATCATCTGAGTCAATAATTTGGAAATCAACTGGAAGATTAGCGTCAAGACAATGGGCACGAAGAATACGATGGCATAAACCATGAAAAGTCCCACACCATAATCCAGATACCCCACCTCGCATTATTTGCTCTATTCTCCCTCGCATCTGCGAAGCTGCTTTATTGGTAAATGTTACCGCCATCAAAGAAAACGCAGACGCTTGCTCCACCTGCATTAACCAAGCTATTCGGTGAACGAGGACGCGGGTTTTACCGCTTCCTGCACCCGCTAAAACCAAATAATTGCCCAGCGAAGCCGCCACTGCATCACGTTGTTTCTCATTTAGAGGGTCTATAAGGTGGGATACATCCATTTTAAATTCACTGGGTATTTATACATGGTTGAAGATTATATACCCAACTTGTCTCAGGATGTGCATTTCAATAGATTTTGTATGAGGATAAATAGAATTATGCATTCATTTATCCTCCTCGTTTTTGAAGATTCAAGCCTGTTGGCTGAGCTCTCGAACTCAAAGTAT
>CAMRDW010000220.1 GCA_947041315.1 uncultured Enterovibrio sp. | reverse complement strand
TTTCTAAGCCGCCTGCGTGGCGGTGAACAATGAATATTGAAGTAAAAACCCGCTCATAGCAAGGGATAAAGGGAGAAAAGCGTGTTTTGACCTTAAAAAAAGAGGATGCGACAAGTTATTGTTTATAAAGGGATTTACTTTACCATGGAAAAACAAGGTCAAAATAAGGATGAAAACGCATTGCGGACTCTTTTTCTTTTTTCAGATTAAAGGTTTGGCAGTCTTGTTTTCTTATTTTGCTCTGTCTTTTCTTCTTTGCTCTAAGCCTTTCAAACACGTCCACGTTTCTTCCATCACATTTTTGAAATCTGCTTGCTTAAAAATCTGACGCACTTTGTACAAGTCGACTTTAATCGATCAGGTGAAATACCTGCTTTTATACCCCTCGCCTTTGAAATTGCGTGGTTTTTTTGCTTCTCATTCACGCCAATCACATAGTTTTCTATGCGCATGGCGTTCAGGCAGCGCGCATCGTCAAATTTTTTGGGTATTCATTCAGGCGAATTCATTAAAAAATCACTCAAAAAAACAATCCACACTGGACGATTACGGCATCCAAACGATGCAAAGGAGACCTCCCCTATGTCGCTTTATGATCCCACCTTGGAGAAAGACAATTGCGGCTTTGGCTTAATTGCACATATTGAAGGGGAAGCCAGCCACAAACTGATCAGAACAGCGATCAGTGCATTAGACAGAATGACCCACAGAGGGGCCATCAATGCAGACGGAAAAACAGGGGATGGGTGCGGTTTATTATTGCAAAAACCCGACTCTTTTTTTCGCATCATTGCTGAAGAAAATAACTGGTCTTTAAGCAAGCTCTATGCTGTCGGAATGTTTTTCTTTAGCCAAGACCCCATAAAAGCCAAACACGAAAAAACCATTTTCGAACACGCCATCGCGCAAGAAACCTTGTCCATCGTAGGGTGGCGTGAGGTGCCCATTAATTCAAATGTGCTTGGCGAAATGGCCTTAAGTCATCTTCCTCAAATAGAACAGGTTTTCATCAATGCGCCCGCAGGATGGCGCTCTCGTGACTTAGAGCGCAGGTTATACATTGCCAGGCGCCGCGCAGAAAAAGCGTTAACGAAAAACCCCGACTTTTACATTTCAAGTCTTTCAACCCGCACCCTTGTGTATAAAGGGCTTTGCATGCCCGCCGATTTACCTCGATTTTATTTAGATTTGGCCGATTTAAGGCTCGCCTCGTCCATTTGCCTCTTCCACCAGCGCTTTTCCACCAACACCACACCGAAATGGCCTTTAGCACAGCCTTTTCGTTATTTGGCGCACAATGGGGAAATCAACACCATTGAAGGAAACCGTCAATGGACACGCGCACGCGCCTACACCTTTAATTCGCCTTTGCTGCCTGATTTAAAAAAAGCCGCTCCTTTTGTCAATGAAAAAGGCTCTGACAGCTCCAGCCTCGACAACATGCTTGAAGTCTTTTTGGCCGGTGGCATGGATCTTTTTAGGGCCATGCGCTTGCTCATTCCACCCGCTTGGCAAAATCACCCCAACATGGACGCCGATTTACGGGCTTTTTACGAATTTAATTCAATGCACATGGAGCCTTGGGATGGACCTGCTGGCATTGTGATGTCCGATGGTCGCTACGCAGCCTGTAACCTCGATAGAAATGGCTTACGTCCCGCGCGCTACGTCCTAACAAAAGACAAGCTCATCACCTTAGGATCAGAGATTGGCATTTGGGATTACGCCCCAGATGAAGTCATTCAAAAGAGCCGCGTTGGGCCAGGCGAGCTTTTGGTCATTGATACCTTTGAAGGAAAAATTTGGCATTCAAAAGACATCGACGATGAAATCAAAGCCCGTCATCCTTACAAAGAGTGGCTAGATAAAGAACGGACGTCCCAAGTCTCTTTCGACAAAATAACAAAAAACGAATGTGCTCTCGCCCACCAAATGGAAGAAGAGACCTTCAAGACTTACCTTAAATTGTTCGGTGTCAGCGCTGAAGAGCAAGATCAGGTGCTTCGCGTTTTAGCAGACACAGGACAAGAAGCCACCAGCTCAATGGGAGACGACACCCCCATGGCCGTCTTGTCTTCTAAAGTGCGCCATATTGCGGACTATTTTCGTCAAACCTTTGCACAAGTCACCAACCCCCCCATCGACCCTTTACGAGAAAACCATGTCATGTCTTTGGCCACTTGTATCGGGCGAGAAAGAAACCTCTTTTCAGAAACACAAGAACACGCAAGGCGCGTGGTTTTTCAAAGCCCTGTTTTACTTTGCTCAGACAGAGCGCAATTGCTCGCCCTCAATGAGGACGACTATAAAAAGCACCATTTCGATCTTTGTTTCGACCCTAAAAAAATGGACTTAGAGCAGGCCATTGTTCAATTGTGTAACGAGGTTGAAGAAAAAGTACGGGACGCGTGTTTGCTTGTGGTGCTTTCTGATCTCAATATCCGTAAAGACACCTTGGTGCTTCCTGCTTTGATGGCTGTAGGCGCGGTACATCAACGCTTGGTTGAAAAATCCTTACGCTGTGATGCCAACATCATTATTGAAACCGCGAGCGCCCGAGACCCCCATCAATTTGCCGTCCTTTTAGGGCTCGGCGCAACAGCCGTTTACCCTTATTTGGCCTATGCCTCCATCGCAAAAATGATCGAAAAAGGGATCATCAAAAAATCCATAAAAGAGGGGATCAAACAGTTTCAAACTGGCATCAATAAAGGCTTGTATAAAATCATGTCCAAAATGGGGATCTCCACCCTTGCCTCTTATCGCGGCGCACATCTTTTTGAAGCCATCGGTATTCATCAAAACGTCATACGTCTTTGCTTTAAAGGGGTGACAAGCCGTATCCAAGGGGCTGAATTTTCAGATTTTCAAGATGATCTTCAACGTCTTTCTTCTTTTGCTTGGAGCAAAGGAAAACCCATAAAGCGGGCAGGCTTGCTCAAATTTGTTCACGGCGGGGAATACCACGCATACAATCCTGATGTCGTCAGTCACCTACAGATAGCCTCAAAATCAAAAAACAGCGCAGATTATAAAGCTTACGCAAACAGCGTGAATTCTCGCCCCGTTTCGTCCTTGCGGGATCTTCTTCAATTAAGCACAAAACAAACCCCTATCCCAATAGAAAACGTCGAGCCTAAAAAAGGACTTTTTCGGCGTTTCGATTCAGCGGCGATGTCCATTGGCGCATTAAGCCCAGAAGCGCATGAAGCCTTGGCGATTGCCATGAACCGTTTGGGGGGAAATTCGAATTCAGGAGAAGGCGGAGAAGATCCCCGTCGATTTAACACAGAGCGTAATTCGCGCATCAAACAAATTGCTTCAGGGCGCTTTGGTGTGACGCCCCATTACCTTATCCACGCAGATGTCTTGCAAATAAAAATGGCTCAAGGGGCCAAACCAGGAGAAGGCGGACAATTGCCAGGGCACAAAGTGACCGCTGAGATTGCACGTTTACGTTATTCCGTTCAAGGGGTCACCTTGATTTCGCCGCCGCCTCACCATGATATTTATTCCATTGAAGATTTAGCGCAGCTTATTTTTGATCTCAAACAAATCAATCCAAAAGCCTTGGTGTCCGTTAAATTGGTGTCCGAGCCGGGAGTGGGCACCATTGCGGTTGGAGTCGCGAAAGCCTACGCCGATCTTATCACCCTTTCAGGCTATGACGGAGGCACAGGAGCAAGCCCTGTTACCTCGGTAAAATATGCAGGCAGCCCTTGGGAGCTGGGTCTTGCTGAAACACAGCAAGCCTTGGTCGAAAATGGGCTTCGTCATAAAATCCGTTTGCAAGTCGATGGTGGATTAAAAACAGGTCTCGACATCGTCAAAGCCACTATTTTAGGCGCCGAAAGTTTTGGTTTTGGAACCGCGCCTATGGTGGCACTTGGATGTAAATACCTTCGGATATGCCATCTCAATAACTGTGCAACAGGGATAGCCACACAAGACGACACCTTGCGCCGTGATTATTTTAAAGGTCTGCCTGAAAATGTCATCGCCTTTTTTGAAGGTGTCGCAGAAGAGGTGCGCGAGCTGATGGCCCAATTGGGCGTCGAAAAAATCACCGATCTTATTGGCCAAACCTCGCTTTTAGAGGTCATCGAAGGCATGACCCCTAAACAGGCCAAAATTGACTTAACCCCCATTTTAAAAAGCCCCGTCTCCAAAAATGGCGACTCTCTTTTTTGGAGTGAGCCAAATCCACCTTTTGATAAGGGATTATTAAACCAAGCGCTTATGGAGACGTTTCGTGACGCCGTTGAAAAAAGAAATAAAGCCAGCGCCGCCTTTGATATTCGAAATACAGACCGCTCTGTCGGCGCGGCTCTTTCTGGGTTTATTGCAAAATGTTATGGCAATCAAGGCATGGCGAGCACCCCACTTGAAATTCAATTTCAAGGCAGCGCAGGTCAGTCATTTGGGGTTTGGAACGCAGGAGGCATGCACCTCATCTTAACGGGGGATGCCAATGATTACGTCGGAAAAGGCATGGCGGGCGGCAAGATCATTATCAAACCGCCCCTTGGATCTGATTTCAACTCTCAAACATCCACCCTCATAGGAAACACCTGCTTGTACGGCGCAACAGGCGGAAAACTCTTTGCCGCAGGAAAAGCAGGAGAGCGCTTTGCCGTTCGAAATTCAGGGGCGGTTTCTGTGGTTGAAGGAGCAGGAGAAAATGCCTGTGAATACATGACAGGCGGGATCGTCGCTATTTTAGGGCGTACAGGGGTTAATTTTGGTGCGGGAATGACGGGCGGTTTTGCATATGTTTTGGACGAAGATGGGGATTTTGAAAGCCACATGAACCATGAAGAAGTTGAAGCCCTGTCTCTTGAAGATCTCGCCGTCCATCAAGAACACCTTCGAGGACTCATTTACCAACATTTAGAACTAACAGGATCACAACACGCACAAGAGATCCTCTCCAATTTCGATTCTTGGACCCATCGATTTTATTTAGTGAAACCGAAAACCGCAGACGTTCACGCTTTGCTCGGCCATCAAAGTCGCAGCAGTGCAGAGCTTCGTATCCAAGCGCAATAG
>CAMRDW010000219.1 GCA_947041315.1 uncultured Enterovibrio sp. | reverse complement strand
CAAACGTGGGTGTCCAGACTAATGGAGACTCATCAGCATAAGATTCGTTATTTATATGAAAATGCAGATTTGAAGCACTAGCATTTATTCAAATGTTCAGCGTGAAATCGAAGATGATCATCGATAAAACTGGAGATAAAGAAATAACTGTGATCATACCCTTCTTGCATTCTCAGGGTCAAAGGGTACCCCACTTCCTTGGCTGCTTCTTGTAAACGCGCCGGTTTCAACTGTTCTTGTAAAAAAGAGTCCGCGTCGCCTTGGTCTATCAAGATGGGAAGGTGCGAGGCCTTTTTGATCAAAGAGCAAGCATCGTATTGTGCCCATAATGCACTGTCTTCGCCTAAATAATGGGTAAAGGCTTTTTGTCCCCAAGGCACAGCCATAGGATTAACGATGGGGCTGAACGCAGAAACAGAGCGATAAGCATGGGTGTTTTTTAAGGCGATGGTCAGGGCGCCGTGTCCGCCCATGCTGTGGCCTGAAATGGATTTGACATCCGTCACAGGAAAATGTGCTTCTATCAAAGCGGGCAATTCATTCACAACATATTCATACATTTGATAATGTTCACGCCACGGGGCCTGGGTTGCATTAAGATAAAATCCCGCGCCTAACCCTAAATCAAACGCACCATCGGGGGCATCAGGAACCAAGTCCCCGCGTGGGCTGGTGTCGGGTGCCACAATGGCCATACCAAGCTCGGCTGCCAAGGCAAAAGCGCCCGCTTTTTGCATGAAATTTTCATCGGTGCAGGTTAACCCTGAAAGCCAATACAGAACCGGCACTTTATTGGACTCACAAGCCCCTGGAGGTAAATAAACAGCAAAGCGCATTTCACAGCGCAACGCACTGGATGAATGGGTGTATTGTTTATGCCAACCACCAAAAGTGCGGTGATGGCTGATATTTTTTAAAGACATAAGAAACTCCAACGGACCGTATCTCGTACTTTATCGATGTTCCGCGCCCTCTCTAGGACGGAGGGCACGGGGCTTTGTCTTTTCGATTTTTAAGGTGCAGCGATGCAGGTTGAGGGACTTGCATTTTCGAATGTATATACCCGTCGCCTTTGAAATACCCTAACCCATCGCTTTTTAAACTGCGTGGGTCTTGGCGGCTCTCGCTCAGGCCAATCACAAAGTATATCTATGCTCAGGGCTCAAGGTTCAGGGGCTTTTCGTTCTTGCCACCCAGCCGCAACTTCACCTATTTGGGTATAAAAAGCCCCTCTCCACGCGACGCGTTTTCTTATTTGTCGAAATGGATCACAGTACGGATGCTTTTTCCTGAATGCATCAATTCAAAGGCTTCATTGATGTCTTCTAAGCCCATGGTGTGCGTGATGAAATCATCCAAGTTAAATTCACCGGCCATATAACGCTCAACGATTTGAGGCAATTCTGAGCGCCCTTTTACACCGCCAAACGCAGAGCCGCGCCAAACTCGCCCAGTCACCAATTGAAAAGGACGGGTTGAAATTTCTTGCCCAGCACCTGCCACACCGATGATCACCGACTCGCCCCAGCCTTTATGGCAACATTCAAGTGCAGAGCGCATCACATTAACATTGCCAATGCATTCAAAAGAAAAATCCACACCGCCCTCGGTCATCTCAACAATCACATCTTGTATGGGCTTGTCAAATTGGGTTGGGTTGATGCAATCGGTCGCACCTAATTTTTTGGCAAGTTCATATTTGCTTTCGTTGATGTCAACACCAATGATGCGGCTGGCGCCAGCCATGGTCGCACCAATAATGGCAGAAAGACCAATGCCCCCTAAACCAAAAATGGCCACAGTGTCGCCTTTTTTCACTTTGGCAGTGTTAAGGACAGCGCCCATTCCCGTCGTTACGCCGCAACCCAACAAACAAATTTCTTCAAGTGGCGCTTCTTTATTCACTTTTGCCAAAGAAATTTCAGGCAACACCGTGTATTCAGAAAAAGTCGAGCAGCCCATATAATGGAACAGGGGTTGACCGTCTTTATAAAAACGCGTGGTGCCATCGGGCATTAAGCCTTTGCCTTGAGTTTCTCTGATTTTTTGGCATAAATTGGTTTTGCCTGATAAACAGAATTTACACTCTCCGCACTCTGGCGTGTAAAGCGGGATCACATGATCGCCCACTTTAACAGAGGTCACGCCTTCCCCAATTTGCGCCACAATGCCGCCGCCTTCATGGCCTAAAACTGCAGGAAAAATACCTTCAGGATCCGCGCCTGAAAGCGTAAAGGCATCGGTGTGACAAACGCCTGTTGCCACAATGCGCACCAGCACTTCCCCGGCTTTTGGCAGCATGACATCGATTTCTTCAACACTTAACGGTTGTCCTGCGGCCCAAGCAATGGCAGCGCGTGATTTTATAAATTGGTCAGTCATGATCTTGCCCTTTGTTAATGTGATGCATGGCGCACCGATTCTGTGCGTAAAAATGCGCCGTACTCGGTATTATTGTTCATTGTGTACGGAATAATGGATAAAAAAAAGAAATGGCCTTTCTGGTTGGCCGTTTTTTATTCATGAGAATCTTGTCTTATAAACATTGTATTTGTTTCTACCAGAATGATAATCTAGCATTATTGGAATTTACTTTTACAGGTGTGTAATAATGCTGCGTTGGCAAGGGCTTTCTGAATTTATTGCGGTAGTTGAAACCAGCAGCTTTACGCAAGCCTCAAAACGACTCGGCACCTCAACGGCCCACATCAGCCGCCAGATTTCTCTTTTAGAAGAACGCTTAAGAACCCGTTTATTCCACAGGACCACCCGAAAAGTCTCCATCACAGAAGAAGGCAGGCTTTATTATCAACATTGCCGCCTTTTAGCGGATGGCCTTCATGAAGCGGAAAATGCCGTCACAAAACGCCATGAAACCCCCAACGGCCACATCCGATTTACCGCCCCTGTGACCTACGGCGAAAAAGTCCTGCTTCCTTTGCTTCTTGATTTTATGGCGCTTTATCCCGAGATCCAGGTTGAACTTGATTTAACCAACACCCCTTTAAATTTGGTCGACTCCGGCTGTGATTTTGCACTTCGTCTTGGAAATCTCACCGATTCGTCCATGGTGTGTCGCCGCCTTGCCACGCGTAAATTGATTGTGTGTGCCTCTGCTCAATACCTTTCAAGACACGGCACACCACACAGCTTGTCTGAACTTCATCAATTTAATTGTTTACGCGGGCAACGGGACGAATGGCGTTTTAGAGAAGAAGGGAAAACCCAAACCGTGCGCGTTAAAGGCGGATTTTCCTGTAACAGCGGACAAGGGCTTCTCATTGCTGCCCAGCGCGGTTTAGGGCTCATTCAGCTTCCCGATTATTATTTACACGAAGCCTTAGCGTCAGGCGCCCTCATCCGTGTGCTCACCCACTATCAAGACGTAGAAGAAGGCATATGGGCGCTCTTTCCTCACCGCCGTCTCCAACCCCTTCGGGTCAAATTACTCCTTGATCATTTCGCTCAAGGTCTTTTATAGGCGCTTATTTAAAGACGCCTTGTTAAAAAAGCCAAAAAGAAATCCCCTTCAAACGCCATCAAAATGCGCTTTCTTCTTTCGTTATTGTGAGAGGGCATTTTTTTAAAATCGCGCAATGGATGAACTTGTTTGCATTTTTTATCTTCTTCTTCGAAAATACGGCACTTTTTGTTTATCTGGCCTTATAGCCTAAAAGCTTGAACTTGCAGGTGATCCGCGAAGCCCGTGCTCATCCGTGTACCTGATGATCTAAGCCTATCCGCCAACGCCACACCGCGTAAAATTCAAGGGGCATAAGGCCGGATTTCATCCCCTTTTTTATTTGGAAGACACCATGATCCCTTCAGTTTATTTAGTCAAAGGCCGAGAAAAATCATTACACCGACGTCATCCTTGGATCTTTTCCCGTGGCATTGCACGCATTGAAGGCACGCCTGCTTTAGGAGAAACCGTGGATGTATTTGACATTCAAGGGAAATGGCTCGCGAGAGGGGCGTTTTCCCCTCATTCACAAATTCGCGTTCGCGTTTGGACCTTTGAACAAGAAGACATCAATGTGGCGTTTTTTATAAAGCGCCTCACCCAAGCCAAAGCCTTGCGTGAACACCTTGCTCTTCGCGATGATTTAACCGCATACCGTTTCATTGCCTCTGAATCCGACGGCCTTCCTGGGATCACCATCGACAGGTATGAAAATTATTTTGTGTGTCAGCTTTTAAGCGCAGGCGCTGAAGCGCAAAAAGAAAACCTTCTCGAAGCCCTCAAAACCCTGTATCCAGACTGCTCTATTTACGAGCGTTCTGATGTCAGTGTGCGTAAAAAAGAAGGCCTCAAAGAGCGTACGGGTGTGCTTTTCGGAGACACACCGCCCGACGCGTTGATCATCAAAGAGCATGGGATCAAGATGGGGGTTGACATTGTCCATGGGCATAAAACAGGGTTTTATTTGGATCAACGCGACAGCCGACACGCGGCCATGAAATACCTTTCACAAAAGCGCGTCTTGAACTGCTTTAGCTACACGGGCGCCTTTGGTTTATACGCTTTAAAAGCCGAGGCCAAAGAAGTCCACAACATTGATGTCTCGGAACTTGCTCAAAATGTGGCAAAAAGCAACACCCAAATGAATGGCTTTGATCTTTCGAAAGCGCATTTTATTCAAGCGGACGTTTTTAAGTTATTGCGTGAATACCGCGAAAAGGGCGAACGCTTTGATGTGGTGATCATGGATCCTCCCAAATTTGCAGAATCTAAATCTCAGCTCCAAGGCGCATGCCGAGGCTATAAAGACATCAACATGCTGGCGATGCAAATTTTAAATCCAGGTGGGATCTTACTGACGTATTCGTGTTCAGGACTGATGGACAGCGCGCTTTTTCAAAAAATCATTGCCGATGCCGCCGTGGATGCGCACCGAAGTGTCCAATTTATTGAACGTTTTCAACAAGCCGCCGATCACCCCGTGGACACCGCCTACCCAGAAGGATTTTATCTGAAAGGCTTTGCTTGTTATGTAAAATAAATCGTTTTTAAACCTCGCGCGTTTTTCTCCTTTATACCCAAGACATTTGAAGATGGGTGTCGGCGGAAAACGTTT
>CAMRDW010000218.1 GCA_947041315.1 uncultured Enterovibrio sp. | reverse complement strand
TTTGGCTGTGCATTAAATCCAGCGCTTCTCCGTGGGCCCTTTCTTTGTCTTTATCAACCAAAATAATTTCATCGCATTGATTTCTTAATAAAAGTGCGTATGCGCCAGCAATACCGACATTTCCAACACCAATAATACCTACGCTTCTTTTATGTACGATCATCATGGCCTCTTAATTTAAATGAATAACATTTTTTAGTTTTCTTGTTTTTTATGTTGCCATCATTTTGACTAAAGTGGAATGAGGAATTGATTTTCTTCCTAATTTGTTTTTTAAGTGATAATCACGCGTAAATGGTTTGTTTTGTTTTTGTGGGTTTTGTTTTGCGATGTAATGAAAGCATTTCATATTTTTTATGACAAAAATTATTTTTATATAGCATCACAAAGGAAATGCTTTGACGTATTTTTTAAAATATATTTTTTCACGATACGCACCTGAAAAATTATTTTTTTATTTTGATCTAAGTCATGAGTTGAGCTCGAAATAACGAGAAAATTGAGTTTTTTTCTTTTTGAGATGAACAATTCGTTGAATTTCCTTTCATTCTCTTTATGTGGGTTTTTATAGATTTATTAGCCTCTAACTTTTAATTTTATAAGTTTTTTATGAGTGCATGTTTTAAAACCGGTCAGAATTTTTACTGTTAAAATAGTATAGGATTGCTTTGAACGAAATAAAGTAAGCTGTTATTATCCTTTTGAAATTTAAAGTTAATTTATAATGAATGGTATGATATTCAAATGAGCGCATAAGTCTCATTGGCGTTTATCCAGTTAATTATTTAGTATATTATCTATCGAGAAGTTAAATGAAAAAAATAAACAAAGCCATCGGTATTCTTGCTGCTGCCTTTTTTGTTAATATGTGTATAGGTATTATTTATGCTTGGTCTGTATTTAAACAATCTCTTGTTGAACAAGGATGGAGCAATACGGATGCATCAATGCCTTATACGGTCGCGACGCTTTCTTTGGCGTGTGCACTTTTTATTGCAGGACATCTTCAGGATAAATTTGGTCCGCGTAAAGTGCTGCTTTTAGGGACCACCTTGTGTGGCTCGGGGTTAATTATTTCTGGCTTTGTCACGACACCGTTTGCTTTGAGTTTAAGTTTTGGCGTGATGACGGGAGCGGGTATTGGCATCGCTTATTCTTGCTTGTCGGCTGCTGTGATGAAATGGTTCCACACCTCTCGAAAAGGCTTTGTAAATGGCTTAGTGGTCTCAGGTTATGGTTTGGCAGCGGTCTATTTAGCGCCTTTAACATCGCTTTTCATTGAAAATTATGGGATTCAAACGACGTTTCTGATCCTTGGAAGTGGTTTATTAATGATCACTACGACCTTGGGATCTTTTATTACGAATCCGCCTAAAGATTACCAAGCCGCCCTTCCTGCGGGCTATGTTAATACAGCACAATGCAAAACCGTGTGTATGGGTTGGCGTGAAATGTTGCAAACTCATCAGTTTTATTTTCTTTGGATCATGTTTACCTTCGCTTCTGCGGCAGGTTTGATGATCATTGGAAACATGACCTCCATTGCAATAGAGCAAGCCAGTTTGAAAGAATCTGCGTTTTTAGTGGTACTAATTTCTGTCTTTAACTCAGCAGGGCGCCTTGGCGGCGGGATCCTTTGTGATAAAATAGGGGCAATCAAAACCTTGATGTTGGCGATCACCTTGCAAGGCGTGAACATGCTGATGTTTGCGTATTATGATAATTCTCTTGCTCTGACCGTGGGGGCGATTGTTGTTGGGGCGGCATACGGCGCTTTACTTTCCATCTTTCCTTTTGTGACTGCTGAATATTATGGTTTGAAAAACTATGGCGGGAATTTTGGGATCTTGTTCAGTGCTTGGGGAATGAGCGGGATTGTGGGACCCGTTCTTGGGGCCATGGTAGTGGATGCCACTGGAAATTATGAACTTGTGTATCTTATTTCGACTCTTGCCCTTGTCGGCTGCTTTATTATGGCGATCTTTACAAAACCTGTGACAGTACCTGAAACTCAAAAAGTTTTTTGTTCAGAAGAGCCTGTCTAAAGGTGAATGTATATTTGTTGCAATGATATCGAGATTTTATACAATAAAAATATCGACGCCTTATTGAGGTGTCGATTTTCTTTGTACCCCTTTCCTTTGAAGCTAGGTGAATCTTGCTGTGTTCGTTCTCTCCAAATAAAAAACTTGCTTTGGAAGTTCATTCATTTGTCGCTTACACGTATCTTTAATTCCTTTGGGTAATACGAGTAAAGCCCGCTTTCATGATGTCTGTATTGCTATATTTTGAGCAA
Organism: uncultured Enterovibrio sp.; assembly: GCA_947041315.1. Taxonomy (GTDB): domain Bacteria; phylum Pseudomonadota; class Gammaproteobacteria; order Enterobacterales; family Vibrionaceae; genus Enterovibrio. The sequence continues at coordinate 2,839 of CAMRDW010000218.1, read as the reverse complement.
TGCATTTTCTGATAACATTTCATATTAGAATCATACAAAAAAACCTACATGACATATATGAAGCATAATCGCATTTTACTTTATTTAATATATTTTCATTTTTTGTAATGATTGTTGAGAGTAACCATCATTCGGTAAATGAGAATAATATTTTTTATAGGCGATTCTACAAAAAAGCGTCCATTAACTGGTATCTGAACCTAATGGTGAAGTAATACATTAATTGCAACAGATTAAAATTTGATTTTAACATCAGATTTTAAAAAATCGATCTTATACCCGTCGCCTTTGAAGCTGTCTCTTAGTCACATTTTTTTGAATCTAACCCTGACTGATTATTGTTCGAATCGCTTATTTATCAGTCGAAAATTCAGTTATAGCAAAAAGGATCCGGTTAATTAAAGGGATATCAGGACCTCTTAATTAAACAGATATCAATTAAATAGATGCATTTTCAGATAAACACTCGGTTATATAAATAAGTAGAATGAGATCCAATGATTTTTAGCGTTTTAGTTTGAGATGTGACTAAGAGACAGCCTTTGAAGCTGCGTGGGTATTGGTGTGGAATGAGGGGGAAATTATAAGAAATTGATATATGGTGCGGAACGACGGATAGGTATTAATGGTTGCAAAAAAAGAAGCCGACGATTTTTTTCAAACAGATGCAGTGAATTGTTATGGTTAAACTCGAGTCGGCGTTCTTTTTTGAGCAATGGTCATTCACTCCTAAAAGCAAAAAATAACATTAAAGTTAATGAGTAAAAATGAAGACCTTATAAATTTTATTATGGTCGGCTTCGGTGATTTAATTCAATAATTCGTTACCTGAAGTGGTACGAGAAAAAAAAGCCTCGATATTGTGTAATGTAGTAGAGGCGATGTTTTCTAATGCTTCATGGGTTAAAAAGCCTTGATGCCCTGTAAATAAAACGTTACTGCATGCAGAAAGATAGCGAAAAGTGTCATCTTCAATTAAGTCGTTCGATTTATCTTGAAAAAATAGACTTTTTTCATTTTCGTAAACATCTAAACCAAGGGCGCCGATTTTTCCTTCTTTTAACGCTTTTATGGCTGCCTTTGAATCAAGTAGCTCGCCACGGCTGGTGTTGACTATCATTACACCTTCTTTCATTTGTGCAAAGGCCTCCTCATTTAACATATGTTTGTTGTCTTTTGACATAGGGCAATGCAAGGAAATAATATCTGAGCGGGAGTATAATTCTTCTAAAGAGCAATAGCTTGCCCCAAGACGAGAAGCTTCTGGGTTTGTATAAGGATCAAAACAGAGGATTTGCATCCCCAATCCTTTGAAAACACGCATGCTGGCCATTCCAATTTTTCCAGTACCTATGATACCGATTGTTTTTCCGTAGAAATTAAAACCAATGAGTCCATCAAGTGAAAAATTTGCATCGCGTGTGCGTTGGTAAGCTTTATGTAAACGTCTATTTAAGCACATTAATATTCCAACAGCATGTTCTGCAACTGCTTCTGGAGAATAGGCTGGCACGCGAGAAACTTGGATACCCAATTTTTTAGCGGCGATTAGATCCACAAGATCAAAACCAGCGCAACGCAGCACTACCAGTTGGGTTCCTCCTTCGGCCAATTTTTTAAGTACGGGTTCAGAAAGGTCATCATTAACAAAACAGCATACAACTTTGTAATTATTTGCAAGCTCCGCTGTTTTTAGGTTTAATTGAGTTTCGAAGAAATGAAAATCGATATGTTTCTCTCCTTTAACCTGATTAAAGGAAACTTCATCATACGATTTTGAACTGTAAAAAGCAATTTTGGTCATAATTAGATCGCTTAGAAATAAATGTTGAAATAATAAATACTGTGTTGGATTTTTTATGTGCAATAGGTTTTTTAATTATTATTAAACTAAAAAATACGATGTATTCAGAACAAGTCGTCTTGAATTAAACATCGATAATCTATTATGGATCTGGTATTGCTTATTTCCCTTGAAATTACACTGTAATCTATGAAAGTAGAAAGAGTGAGATTTTCAAGTTGAATATGTTAAAACACCCCTTTTTGTTAATGCTTTTTTGTTTTTTACCTGAGGACGGGAATAATTATGCTGTTTTTTGTGCGAAATGTCACGAATACTTTTTAAAAAATAGAGATAATTTTTTGAAATGTAAAATTATTCACTTTGTGTTTGTGAAGATTCTTTTGTAATAGCCATAATTAAAATAATTTAGAAAGTAAAAAATGAGATTCTGATGATCTTATTATATATTTCAAAGTCACTCATCACTTAGGTCAAAATAAACTAAAAAAAAAAGATAAATTATGATCCTTATCATGGATATTTTTAATTGTGTTTACAAGATTATTTTGAAATTAAAGATAATATAAAATGAGGATGATTTTTAATCGAATTACCGAAGGAGGTCAGTTAAGATTGTGTGTTATACAAATACTGTCTCTTAATCCTGTATCTTAGTCACATCTTTTTGAATCTAATTCTGACTAATTATTGTTCGAATAGCTTGTTTATTGATCAAAATTTCACTTGTAGCAAAAGAGAACCGTTTAATTAAGGGGATATCAGCGCCTCTTTATTAAATACGTATTCACTAAAGGAATGCATTTCTTGGGAAGCGTTCGACTTTGTGAATAAATAGAATGAGACCCAATGATTTTTGGAGTTTTAGTTTGAGATGTGACTAAGAGACAGCTCTTAATCACATCGCAGTTCATTTTTTCAGCATTGATTGACTCTTTCGCGGCGCGATAACCCGTCAGCATATTTTGAGATTTTGACCCGCCGTCCCAAACTGTTGACCAACTCACTGTGCCTGTTCTTTTTGTATCCTTAAAT
>CAMRDW010000217.1 GCA_947041315.1 uncultured Enterovibrio sp. | reverse complement strand
AAATTAATCATGGGTGTCCAGTTAACGTATTAAAAAAGGGAGGGACATTTGCGCTGAAAATTTTTCTCTTATCCCGACCTTTTCAAGATTGCTGAAAAATAAAGGGTAAATGCGTAATGACGCCATGGCGGGTGGCATAAGGCGTATTGCGTCGGGAGCGCGCGAACCCTGCTAGACCGTCTCCTGGGTATTAGCGCATTTTTTTCAAGACAAAAATGGCGCAAAAATACCCGAAAGCCATGATCAAAAAGAAGGTCAAAAAGCTCAAAAAATAGCTGATAGGCGTGGAGGTGCCCATTCCCCAAGCATATGAAAAGGTGAGTATTTCAATGGCTTTAAAGGGTTTGTAATAAAAGGGGTCGCCTGTGCCTTCGGTGAGAGTGAAGATCAAGCTTATCAAGCCAACGAAAGCCCCAAAAAGGCCAGTAAGACGGACGTTTATTTTATTCAATAGATTGACCCACGAAAGAAGAAAAGGGGCGCGGTCCTGTTCCCGTCTTAATATCGCGGTGAGAGAAAGCGCATTTTCCATATTTTACCTTGTTCGCCTAAGATGCTCCAGTTTGATTGCCTTAGTCTAAGTAAGGAGACATGAAAAAGGTGAAGGAATGCGGCAAGATGCTGTGTTCGGCTTGTTTTTAGTCAACACGAAAAGTACCATTGAGGAACATCCTATATCTTGGGGAAAGGTTCATGTTTTCAGGAAGTATCGTGGCGCTTGTTACGCCGATGGATGACAAGGGTTTAGTCGATTTTGTCGCCTTGAAAGATCTTGTCGATTTTCATGTTCATGCGGGAAGTTCCGGCATTGTTTCTGTCGGCACCACAGGTGAGTCGGCCACGCTCAGTGTAAAAGAACATGTTGAAATTGTGCATAAAACCCTTGAATTTGCAGACGGGCGAATTCCTGTTATTGCAGGCACAGGGTCTAATGCAACACATGAAGCCATCTCGTTTAGCAAGATGTTCGAAAATACGGGTGTTGCTGCGGGCTTGAGTGTGGTGCCGTATTATAACAAACCCTCGCAAGAAGGCCTTTATCAGCACTTTAAAGCGATTTCAGAATCTTCTGAGCTTCCACTGCTTCTTTATAATGTGCCTGGACGCACGGTAACGGATTTATTGCCTGAAACGGTGGCACGTCTGAGTGAATGTGAAAATATCATTGGACTCAAAGATGCCACGGGAATTTTAAGCCGTGTTGATTTACATCGTGAACTTTGTGGAGAAGACTTTATCTTACTCAGTGGCGATGATCTGACGGGGCTTGATTTTGTGCTCCGTGGTGGGCAAGGGGTGATTTCTGTCACCAACAATGTGGCACCATCACAGATGGCCCACATGATCCAACTTGCGCGCCGAGGGGAAATAGAACAAGCTCGCGCTATCAATGACAAATTACTTTCCCTTCATCGAGATCTTTTTGTAGAGGCCAATCCTGTACCTGTAAAATGGGCTTTGCATCAAATGAACCGTATTAAAACAGGCAAGTTGCGTTTGCCGCTGACAACATTAAATTCGGCCTTGCACTCAAAAGTGAAACAGGCACTGATGGATGCGGATTTGCTGTAATGCTTCTTTGGAGAATGAATGAAACGTGTTTTTAAACTGAGTCTCTGTGCGGTTTTAATCGCTGGTGTAATGGGGTGTTCGGATAGCCGTTCACGTAGCCAAGCTTCAGATGGCTTTCAATACCTTGAGACATCCTCGTTGAAGACTTGGACTGCATTACCGGAACAAAAGCCAGAATTTTCAGGTGTGTATCGCATTCCTGAGAACGAATATTCAGGAAATATTGGCGATAAAGTGGATATTCGTCCACCGCTGCAAGTCTTTGAACTGATCCCAGGAATGCGTTTTGAGCGCCTCTCAAACAGCATCACGGTTTGGATGCCAGGAAAAAACGATGCGCAACGTTTGGGGATGGTCATTGAACAACTGGTGGAAAGCGGCCAGATCCCAACGATAAAAATGGAAGATGATGGGGTTGAAAGCGATTGGATAAAATGGAGCTTAGAAGATGAAAAACCACGCATAGAAACACGTCATAATTTGACTCCGATAAAAAACAGCACGAATTATGGCTTCAAGGTTGAAATGTTGGGCTTTATGCAAGACGGTGTGGAAATGGCCTCGCCTTTACCGCCTGAAATATTAGAGCGTTACAATACAATGATGTCCAATCTCATCACCACAAATTATGACTTGGAATTGCGAGCACTTGCGCGCCTTCGAGCCCGTGATTCAACAAAAAATATTCCTATTTCAATAGGAAAAGACAGAAGTGCGATGCCCGTTATCATTGCGCGCGCCCCTTATGATGCGTTTTGGGAACGTTTACCTGAGATCTTGATCCCCTTGGGTTTCACCATTGATGAGCGAAATAATTCACAAGGTGTCCTTAAATTGTCTTACAGTGCGCCGAATGAAGCGCATTGGAAAAAGACAGGGATCAAACCCTTTGTGTTAGAGCGGAATAATTATATTGTTCAGCTCGGTGATTTAGGAAACAGAACCTCCCTGAATGTCACCAACAAAGATGGTAAACCCATCAGTGAAGAATTATTGAAAGAATTCAGTTTTGCTTTAGAAGCCACCCTTGAATATATAAATTAATCATTCATTCAAAAATAATAAAAAGGACGCCCTTGGTTTCCTTTTTATTTCCGCTCTTCTTCCGCTATAACCGACATTCCAAACATGAAAAGAATAATACTTTTTTCTAGGCGAATTAAAAAAGCCCTGTCTATTAATTTATGCATTAACCGGATGCTAGGTGAGAAATGTACTTTTCAATTTTGATTTTAAGACTCGATTTTAAAAAAGAGAGCTTAGGTGCGAAATGAGGGCGATATAAGAAACATCTCCTTTTTTTTCAATGGCTTGAAGTTTAATAAAATAGTATTGAACTTTATCGAATAATTAAAAGTTAAAATAGAAAGAGAATAATTACTCTATAACATTGATTTTAAAGCTGTAAAGCGCTAAAAAGGGAATGTTATATGTTCCTTTTTCTCGGTTTGCATTGACAATAATGTCCTCATTTTGATTGATATATACCCAAGAGATTGAACCTTGCAGGCAGGCCTAAAGAACGAAAAGCCCTTATGTATCGATTGACGATCTGATGCGCTTTGAGACAAGAGCCAACACCTTTGCCGCTTTAAAGGCGATGGGTATAAATAATGTATTTCGTTTTTAAGGGTTAATCACTGAAGCAAAATAGCAGCAGGTATTTTCTATTCGATTTTTGCGCTGTCATTGTTATTTTTTTGTTGCTTTATATTCGTGAGTTTCTTTTTTTGTGAATTAATGAACTTAGAATTATCTTAAATCCCTTTAATTCTTAAATGGAATAACCAAGGGGTATCTTTCACTCTCAATATATGAATGAGCATCCATGATAAAAGAATTATCGCAATTTATTTCTTCTTTATTAAGTTCGAATGAGAAGACAGAGTATTCCCCTAACGATATTTTTAAAATCGGGGGTTTTTCCGTTGGGCAAGCGCAAGATTTTGAGGCCGCAACCGGGGTGACTGTTTTGCGGTTTGACAAAGGCGCCACTGTCGGAGTTGATATCCGCGGTGCAGCCCCTGGCTCTCGTGAAACGGAGTTATTAAAACCTGAAAATACACTGGATAAAGTGCATGCCATCGTTTTATCGGGCGGCAGTGCTTTTGGTTTAAGCAGCATGTCGGGTGTCATGGATGATTTAGAAAAAGAAGGGATTGGATTCGATGTGGGTGTGGCGAAAGTGCCTATCGTCACGGGCGCTGTGATATTTGATTTGGCCATTGGTGACGCGAATATAAGACCCGATGCCGAAATGGGAAAAGAGGCATCACAAAATGCCAACCGAATTGAATTTATAGAAGGCACTGTCGGTGCGGGTACTGGAGCGACAATCGGTAAAATAGCAGGAGTCGACAGGGCCGTAAAAAGCGGAATAGGCAGCTATTTGATTGAATTGGAAAACGATGTCATGGTGGCCGCCATTGTTGTTGTGAACGCATGGGGAGACGTCATTAAATCAGACAATGTTTATGCAGGAATTCAAAATGGGAATAAAAACGGTTTTATTTCCGGTGTCGATTTGCTTTTGAATGGGGATGAACACTCTGGCTTTGTGGGGGCGAATACCACCATTGGGGCCATTATCACCAACGCGACCTTAACAAAATCACAAGCTCTAAAGATTGCACAAATGGGGCATGATGGTTTTGCCCGTGCTATAAACCCCGTGCATTCCATGTATGATGGGGATACCTTGTTTGCCGCAGGCACAGGTGAAGTGGTCGCCCCTGATCTGAATCTTTTGGGGATTGCAGCAGCAGAAGCGGTACAAGCGGCTATTTATCGGGCAGTGAGTGAAGCCACAAGCTTGGATGGTGTGCCCTCAAGAAAAGATATTCTTTAGTCTTTTTTTATTTAATACGTTTTTTTTCAATCATTTCCAAACGTCTCTTTTTTTCGTCGCCCTTGAAAAGGGCGAATTCTACAATATTGCTTCTCTTTTAATCCCTTTCCTCTTAATATAATGCGATGCACAACAAAGACCATCAAAATAAAAGTGTCATGCTTTGGCGCGGAATAGATTTTATTGATGTCCTTGTATCCGTCATTATGAACATGAAAAGAATAATATTTTTTTCTAGGCGGTTTTATAAAACGCAGCCTATTTTTCCGTACTAGAACATCACCCTAGGTGAAAAATGTACCTTTCAATTTTAATTCCAACATCCGATTTTAAAAAATCGAGGTTAGGAGCGGAATGACGCTTGTATTTTTTTATGTCAAGACATGGAAAATACAGCATTAAAAATGTGAGTTTTTTCTTCGAATTAGGGTGAGCACCTAAGGGCGGTAGCATTTTTGTTTTTTAGCTAATCGTTAAAATGTCATTATTCCGACATTCCGCACTTATAAGAATAATATTGATTTTTAGTCATTCAATGGCTTAATTACATAAAAATCTAGACTCACCGGTGAGGCTAGGTGAAAAAGCGTTTTTTCAGTTTGAGTTTCAAGGGTAGATTGTAATAAATCGATAAATGCTGCGGAACGAGAGATGATGCTCTGAAAAAGATCAGTGCATTTTCATCCCTGTATAATATAAAAGACTTCATTTTGAATCTTGTA
>CAMRDW010000216.1 GCA_947041315.1 uncultured Enterovibrio sp. | reverse complement strand
CCCATAGCGCAAAAAAATCCCGAACGCACTTGAAAAAGACCGCATAAACCAAACTTTTATTGAAATTGTTTCATTCCCCCCCAGCCAAGCCATGCGCGAGCGCACCCTTTAATTCAAAATATATCCATTAAAATAAGTAACATGCACACAATCACATTCTTTTTCGTAAAAATTTTACATTATCCCCCCACTCAAGATCCTCATCACTTCATTTTTTGAAATAACGTGCCTTTTTCCTCTTCTTTTTTTGTCATTTTCTCATTAGGAGAAAACGAAATAGAAAACATGCAGAGAAAAGAAAGACAAACCCGTTACACAAAAAAAGAAGCATCAAAACAAGCTGTTTTTTTGAAAAAAAAGAGGGTCTTCCGTTCTTTTAAGCGTACCCAAGAGATTTGAAAATGCGGGCTTGCAGGCGGTGAAGGACAGTTCTGAACCCACACGGACTCAGTGATTGCACTTCGAAAGCCAAGACCCACGCAATTTCAAAGGTGAAGGGTATAAATTGACATTTAGGTTCGAGTAAGGAGTATTTATGACCCGCCACATTGTCGCCATCACCGCTTGCGCTGCAGGAATTGCCCACACCTACATGGCCGCTGAAGCCTTAGAGCAGGTAGGGCTTGAAGATGATTTTTTTATAAAGGTAGAAACCCAAGGCTCCATCGGGGCACAAAACACCCTGACAGAGCAAGAAATTAACGATGCCACCGTCGTAATTATCGCCTCTGACATTGAAATTGATTTATCGCGCTTTGCAGGTAAACGCCTTTATAAAACGCGTCCTAAAGCCGCCATTGTGGATCCTCGTGCCCTCATCAAAGAAGCGGAAGAAAAAGCCCTTGTTTTTGGTTCTAAAGGAACAAAAATTGGGAGCCTCACATTAGGAAAAACAACAGAAAACGGCTTTGTTCAACACATCATGAGCGGCATTTCTTACATGGTGCCTATGGTCATCGCCGCTGGCCTGCTTTTGGCAATCGCCAATGTTTACGCTTTTCAACGCGATGATCTTGGGCGCATGATTTCATGGGGCTTTGATCAAAGCGATCCCATTGGAAATTTTATGTTTCATCTTTTTAAAGTCGGTCAAATCGGTTTTGCCTTGATGATCCCCTTGTTTGCAGGTTTTGTGGCCAATTCCATTGCAGACAGACCCGCCATAGCGCCTGCCATGTTGGGGGCCTACATGGCCAATGATCCTTCCTTTTTAGGGACGGATGCCGGAGGCGGCTTTTTATCGGCCATCTTAGTGGCCTTTTTAGTGGGTTATTTTGTAAAATACCTCAAGAAAATCTCCTGGCCAAAAATAGTACAACCTCTTGTTCCTATTATGATAATCCCTCTTATTAGCACTTTTTTTATCACCGTGGTTGTTTTATACCTTATCGGCCATCCTATCGCAGAGGCAATGAACGCCACCTACGAAGGCTTAAATTGGCTTACCACACATTATTCTTCTTCCACCTTTATTATCGGAGCCATTATTGGTGCCATGATAGGGTTTGATTTTGGCGGCCCCATCAATAAAACGGCCCTGATTTTCGGAACGGCGGTTTGGACGGACACGGTCGCAAAATACGGCATTGAAGGGGCTAATTTTGTACCCGGCACCGCAGCACAAGCGGCCATTTCTGTCGCCCCGCTTGGCATTTTCCTCGCCTCAAAACTCTTTCAAAATCGCTTCAGTGCCACAGAGAAAATTTCAGCCAATTCGGCCTTCGGAATGGGCATTGTGGGCGTCACAGAAGGAGCCATTCCTTTTGCTGCGGCAAACCCTCTGCAAATTATCACGGCAAGCGTTGCAGGCTCAGCGCTTGCTGGCGGATTGGTGGGCTATTTGGATGTGCGTTTTTACGGCGGAATCGGTTCGCCTTTGGGCACCTTTATCGGCTACATAGAGCAACCCATTCCTTTTGTGACTTGGATTGTTTGTACCTTCGCAGGAATTGCAACCACCGCGTTGATCATCGGTTTTTGGCGACGCCCTTCTGTTCAAAATGCCGCAGAGCAAACAGAAGAAAAACAAACACATGAAAATGAGCCGAATCGGACACAAGCCACCCCTATCACCCAATTTAATGGACCCGCATAATGCATCAGATCATTAACCAAGATCACATCCTCAAAGACGCACATTCAACCACCCAAAAAGAGGTCTTTCACTTCATTGCCAAAGCAGCCTATAAATTGGGCTTAGTGGACAGCGAACAAGCCTGCTCAGAAGGCTTACAAACAAGAGAAGATCATGACAGCACAGGCTTTTTATGTGGGATGGCCATCCCGCATTGCAAGTCAAGCCATGTCAAACAGTCGGCTATTTTTGTGGTGAATTTTGAGCACCCTATTCCTTGGGAAACCATGGATGAAACCCCTGTCAGCACGGTCATTTCACTTTTAATCCCGGAGTCAGGTTCTACAGAGGCCCTGCACATGCTCAGTAAGCTCTCACGGAGTATCATGAAACCCGACACTCGCACGGCCTTGAAAGAAAAAGACACTCAAAAGATTTTAGAAACGATTCATCACATTATTTCGTAAATTAAACGCGGACAGGTTCATGAAAAAACAAGTGCATGTGATAGCCCACACTCATTGGGATTTTGAATGGTATTTTTCAGCTCACGAGTCTCTTATCCAATTGATTTATCATCTTGATGAAGTCATGGATGCCCTCGAAAAAGAAGAGGTCGAGACCTATTATCTCGATGGACAACTGAGCATCGTTGAAGACTATCTTCATGCCTGTCCGCAACAAAAAACACGTTTTTGCCATTTAGTGAAAGAGAAAAAACTCCTCATTGGCCCTTGGTATACCCAAACCTGCCAATTGATCATTGCGGGAGAGTCCATTGTACGTAACTTGCAACTTGGCATTTCGCAAGCACGGGCCTTGGGTGGATGTGAAATGCTGGGTTATGTCCCTGACTCTTTTGGTCAAAGCATGGACATGCCAAAAATATACAAGGGGTTTGGCATTGAAAATACCGTGTTTTGGCGGGGATTATCTCAAGAACGCTACCCCTATCGAGAAGGACTCTGGCAAAGCGAAGATGGAAGCCAAGTGTGTTTTTACAACATCAAAGACGGGTATTATGTTGGCGGGCAACTGATTTATTCGGATTGTCCTTTTTCTTTGGTTTCTCAGGTTGAACAGGGTTGCTTAAGCGCGCACATTGCCTTGCCACTTGGGGGCGATCAACGTTTTATTGATAGAAACGTGAAAGCCCGTATTGCTTTATTTAATGAGACATTAAAAAACCCTCAAAGCGAAACGTTGAATCATCCCAATAAAAAAGAAAACGGCCGCTTTAAAGAAAGCCCCCCCGTCTTTATAGAAAGCACATACGAAGCCCTTTTTGCTTCCCTCAAATCAGAAGCCCTTCCCCTTGATGTGATAAGCGGTGAAATGATTGATGGGCAGGTTTCTAAAATTCATCGCTCCATTTATTCTTCTCGAAGCGATCATAAACGCTTAAACGATGCCTTAGAGAGACGCCTCATTCTTGAGCTCGAACCTTTAATGGCGCTGGCGACCCAGTACGGCCTCCCCTATAAAGACGAACTTATCCGTGAACTTTGGCGCACCCTCACACGCAATCATGCCCACGACAGCGCCGGGGGATGCAACACAGATAAAACAAACAAAATCATTCTTGAGCGCTTTGAAAAAGTGGATCAAATGTCGAGCGCCGCGCGAGATTATATTGTTCGAAAACTGGCGATCTCACAACCGCCCTTAAAAGACGGGGCGCGATTGACCCTCTTTAATACCTTGCCCTTCACGCGCAATCAAGTTCAAACCCTGACACTTTCAACAAAAAGCCCTGTGTTTTCGATTCACTCTATGGAAGGACTTTCGCTTTCTTTTGATATTTTGACCCAAACAAAACACTACAGCGGCAGCATTCAACGCGATCCAAAAGACGAAGACGAAAACAAATATTACTATCAAACCCGCCTCGCGCTTCGCGTGTCTCAACCGGGCCTCGGTTTTGTTTCGCTTTGTGTGCATGAAATGGAGCCTGAAAACAAAGAAAACCCATCAAAAATACAAACGCAGCCTCAAGAAAATACTCCCCTCCTCATTGAAAACCAAGAGTACAAAATCACTTTTCAAGACGGGGAAATACACATTGAAGATAAAAAAACAGGCCAAACCCTTAAAAATGCCCTGAGTTTGCGCGATGGCGGCGATGACGGCGACACTTATGATTATTCACCCCCGCTTCATGACAAGATCCTTCATTTTAATTTTAAGAAGGCAAAAGCCGCTGTTTTTCGTGGGCATTTAAAAGAAGAGATCAGCATAGAAGGAGCGCTGTTTCTTCCTAAAAACTTACATTCAAGGGCACAAGGGCAGTTCGATTGCCGCTGTGAATACCGCCTTCGATTGAGCTTGAGCCAAGATGAAAACCCGCTTCAAATTGATTTCGACATCGACAACCAAGCCGAAGATCACCGTTTGCAATGCGTGTTCAATACCCCGATTAAAACCCAAGAAAGCCTTGCAGATACCCCCTTTGGTTTTGCACGCCGCCCGCATTTTCAAGCTCAACTTTCCGATTGGCGTGAGCGAGGTTGGAAAGAAGCCCCAAGTGGCATTTATCCACTTCTGCACTACGCCAATTTACACGATAAAAAGATGAGCCTCACTGTGATGGCACAAGGCATAAAAGAATACGAAGTCTTGATAGATAAACCGGGGCAAGCTTGCGGAAAACTGGCCTTCACCTTGTTTCGCAGTGTCGGGTTTTTAGGAAAACCCGACTTAGAGCGCCGCCCTGGGATTGCATCAGGGCAGCAATTTAAAAGCATTCCAACACCCGACAGTCAAATGAAGGGGCTTCAAAGCCAAACCTTGGGTGTGTCTATCACTCAAAAATTCAATCCGGCCTCTATCTTGCAAAAACACCAAGCTTGGAGTGTCAATACGCCCTATTACCAAGACCAATCCCACAATCAATTTACCAACACCATCAAATACTTTGTGATGCACCCTTTAGAAAACACCGTACCTGAAAAAAGCCATTTAATGACACTCGATGCCCCCGAGCTTATTTGCAGCGCCATCCAATATGAACAGAATGCTTTTTTCATTCGGCTTTACAACCCAAGCGAACACCCCGTTAAAAATGCAGGCGCGCTTTTCAGTCCTTTTTTAAATAAAGCCTCTGAAACCAACTTGTTGCTTGAAGTTCAAAAGGATTTATCCGTGGAGGAACATTCTTTTTCTCTCGGTCATTTCCGTCCAAAACAAGTGCGCAC
>CAMRDW010000215.1 GCA_947041315.1 uncultured Enterovibrio sp. | reverse complement strand
CTGCGCTAGGTGTTTTTTTTGTTTAGGTCCACTTTTTATACAAGGAATGTCATTTTCTGAATCTCTCACACATTAATTGTATATATAAAAAACGCATTATATTAAGGCATGATCTAAATCAAAGAAGTGAATTTCCCTCACGCGTTAAATGCACTACATCTTGTATTAGAAACTTCATATTTACCTATATTTGGTATTTTATGATCTTCTTAACCAAAAAATGAAAATGAGGTTTGTGTTTCATACATCAATCTGTTGACTGTTTCTTTTTACATTTTGTATGCCAATCTGAAGTCCATTTTGTTACAACGAACACCCTCTTATTTTATAGGCGGTGTATTTTCATTTCCTACAGCATGAAGGATCCTCCAGTGAAACCTGTGGTCATTAAACGTGATGGATGTCGTGTCCCTTTTCAGCGTCAGCGTATTGAAGAGGCTGTTTTAAGCGCGGCAGCTCTTGTCGAAGAGATGAACAAGGATTACGCCGCTTCAGTTGCTGATGGCGTATATTCTCAATTTATGCGTTGTAATGAAGTTGAGATTCATCAAATACAGAACGCAGTTGAAAATCACCTGATGGCAGGTCCTTATAAAGCCGTAGCACGTGCCTATATCGAATATCGTCATGACCGAGATTCAATTCGAGAAAAGAAAAGCCGATTAAATGATGAGATTCGAGGGTTAGTCGAACAAACAAACTCAGACTTACTCAATGAAAACGCGAATAAAGACAGCAAGGTGATCCCCACACAGCGCGATCTTTTAGCGGGCATCGTTGCCAAGCATTATGCAAAGCAATACATGTTACCCAAAACCGTTGTACGTGCGCACGAAGCAGGGGATATTCATTATCATGATCTTGATTATGCCCCTTTTTTCCCCATGTTTAATTGCATGTTGGTTGATTTAGATAACATGCTCACACGTGGTTTTAAAATGGGAAATGCTGAAATTGATACACCAAAGTCCATTCAAACGGCGACAGCGGTGACCGCCCAAATCATTGCTCAAGTTGCCAGTCATATTTACGGCGGCACCACCATTAATCGCATTGATGAAGTGCTTGCGCCATACGTTGAAAAAAGCCATGAAAAACACCTTGAAATTGCGAAAGAATGGGGCATTCCTGATATGCAAGGTTTTGCCAGGGCGCGCACAGAAAAAGAATGTTTTGATGCCTTTCAGTCTTTGGAATACGAAGTCAATACTTTGCACACCGCCAATGGGCAGACCCCTTTTGTTACCTTTGGTTTTGGTTTAGGGACAACGTATGCAGCTCGCCTTATTCAAGAGTCTATTTTAAAAAATAGAATTGCCGGTCTGGGTAAAAACCGTAAAACAGCAGTATTTCCTAAATTGGTATTCTGTTTAAAATCGGGCCTTAATTTTAAAGCAGGTGAACCGAATTACGACATCAAGAAATTGGCTTTAGAATGCGCCTCGAAACGGATGTACCCAGATATTTTAAATTATGAAAAAGTGGTAGAAGTAACAGGTTCTTTTAAAACCCCAATGGGTTGCCGTAGTTTCCTGTCTGATTTTGAAGAAAATGGCGAGCTTCTTCATGAAGGCCGTAATAACCTCGGTGTGATCAGTTTAAATTTACCGCGTATTGCGCTTCGAGCGGAAGGCGATGAAAAACAATTTTATCTGTTATTGGACGAAATGTTAGGCGTCGTCCGTGAAGGATTAGAAACGCGCATCTCTCGTTTAGAAGGCGTAAAAGCCCGTGTTGCACCTATTTTGTATATGGAAGGGGCTTGCGGTGTACGCTTAAATGCCGATGACGATGTGAGTGCTATTTTTAAAAATGGCCGGGCCTCTATTTCATTGGGGTACATTGGGATCCATGAAACCATTAATGCGCTTTACGGTACGAAAGAACATCTTTATGACTCTGAACTATTAAGAGAAAAAGCTTTTAATATTGTTAAGTATTTAAATGATGTAACGCAAAAATGGAAAGAAGAAACAGGATATGGATTCAGCCTTTACAGCACCCCAAGTGAAAATTTATGCAGTCGTTTTTGTAAAATCGATGCTCAAGAATTTGGGGTTATAGACGGAGTAACAGACAAAGGGTATTACACGAACAGCTTTCATTTGGACGTTGAAAAACAAGTCAATCCATACGATAAAATTGATTTTGAAATGCCATACCCTCCCATTACTAATGGGGGTTTTATTTGTTATGGTGAATACCCAAATATTCAAAACAATACTCAAGCCCTTGAAGATGTTTGGGATTACAGCTATACGCGAGTGCCTTATTACGGTACAAATACCCCCATTGATGAATGTTATGAATGTAATTTTAGCGGTGAATTTGAATGTTCCAGCAAGGGATTTGTTTGTCCTCGTTGTGGCAATCATGATCCCTCTAAAGTTTCGGTAACACGTCGTGTTTGTGGTTATCTTGGTAGCCCGGATGCACGTCCGTTCAATGAAGGAAAGCAAGAAGAAGTGAAACGACGTGTGAAGCACATGTAAGGTAGGCTTGTGAATTATCATCAATATTATTCATTGGATGTGCTAAATGGTGAAGGAACTCGGTGCACTTTGTTTGTTGCGGGCTGTGAACATCAGTGTAAAGGCTGTTATAACCAAAGCACTTGGTCTGTGAATTCGGGGCATCTTTTTAATCAAGAATTAGAAGATAAAATAATTTCTGATTTAAATGACACACGTATTGTTCGTCGGGGTCTTTCTCTGAGTGGAGGCGATCCCTTGCATCCAGCGAATGTTTCGAGCATTTTATCTTTACTCACGCGTATTCAATTGGAATGTAAAGGAAAAGATATTTGGCTATGGACTGGGTATAAATTAGAGCAATTGAATGACAAACAAAGAGACGTTCTTTGTTTTGTGGATGTATTGATTGACGGTAAATTTGAGAAGTCTTTAGCGGATCCCGGCCTTGTGTGGCGTGGAAGCCTTAATCAAAATGTACATCGATTTAAAAGAAATAAAGAGGGTATAATCTAGGGTCCTAACATATTTTCCTGTCTTTTTATTTCATTGCGCATCACTCATTGAAGGGTGCGCTTTTTTAATTGAAAAATTTCTTTTTGAATACCTTTTCTCTTTTTATTTAACCATATTCATTATTTTGAAACTTAATCTTGTTTGTATTGTCCACTAGGTTATAAAAATCAGGAGGAAAAAAATGATAAAACGTTACGCTTTCATGTGTTCATTTTTAGTGTTATCGCTGTTTTGCGCTGCTATTTATGTTCATTCGTATTCTGAATGTTCGCCAATTTTAAAAGACAATAAACGTATTTTTGGTGAGCAAGAATGGGTGAAGATCTCCTCGTTACCAAAACCTTTTAAGGCGCGTATTGACAGCGGAGCAACAACCTCTTCAATCAGTGCAACGGACATTGAAGCTTTTGAAAAAGAAGGTGAAAAATGGGTTCAGTTCAGGGTTGAGCATGGAGGAAAAAAAAGTGAATTGTTGACGCATCCTATTGCGCGGATGGTTCGCATAAAACAATCAAGCAGTAAAGGTCATGATACTCGGTATGTGGTTAAGTTGCCTATCACCGTAGGCGATTTTACACAATGGAGTGAATTCACTTTAAGAGACCGACGCCACCTTACATTTCCTGTATTGATTGGTCGCAGTTATTTAGAAGACAAAGCGCTTGTTGATGTGAGTCAAACCTATATACAGCCAATCCTTTAATCATGTCTAAACGATGATCTTTTAGCATTGTTTAAAAAGAGATGTCACGCATTCTTTGTGACACAATGTGTTATTGCCTCCCTATTGAATAAGGATGAAATTATCTGATGTTAGAAAAACTTTTTCCGGCAGCTCCGGATCCTATTTTGTCTTTATCTTGTACTTTTAAAAAAGATCCTCGCCCTCAAAAAATGGACTTAGGGATCGGTGTGTACAAAGACCATTTAGGTCATACCCCTATCATGAAGGCGGTCAAATTAGCGCAAGAAGAACTCGCCCTTCGCGAAACAAGCAAAGTGTATCTGGGGTTGGGAGGCAATGAAGGTTTCAATCATGCCATTACTGAGTTATTGCTCAAGGGAACGGCAGCTGAAAATCGCAGTGCTACAATACAAACCCCAGGAGGAACAGGGGCGCTTCGTTTGATAGGAGAACTCATCTCTTTGGCAAAACCGAATGCGTGTATTTGGATGTCAGATCCAAGTTATGTAAACCACAAACCCATCATGGAAGCTGCGGGTTTAAAGGTTCAGTTTTATCCATATTTCAATGAAAAAACAATGCAAGTGGATGTTAATCCAATGCTGAGTGCATTATCCAAGGCTTCTAAAAACGACATCGTGCTTTTACATGGATGTTGCCATAATCCAACGGGAGCAGATCTACGCCTTTCTCATTGGGAAGGCATTACCGAATTAGCACAGAAAAAAGGCTTCATTCCTTTTGTAGATTTTGCGTATCAAGGCTTAGGGAAAGGATTAGAAAATGACGCACAAGGAGTACGCTTGCTTGCGAATTGTCTTGATGAAATTTTCATTGCGACATCCTACTCTAAAAATTTCGGTTTATACCGTGAGCGTGTTGGGGCTGCCATTGTGGTAGGAAAAAATATAACAGAAGCGGAAAATGCAAAAGGCTGTATTTCGCAGTTGGCACGTACGACATACACCATGCCACCTAATCATGGAGCCGCCATAGTTGAAATTATTTTATCTTCTAGCTCACTTAAAAAACAATGGCATGATGAGCTAAATGAAATGCGAGAGCGAATCTTTCATTTGAGACATTTATTAACGCAAGCGCTTGCGATCCGTTTTAATGATGAACGATTTCATTTTATTCAAGATCACAGCGGTATGTTTTCCATGCTTGGTTTATCTCCTTTTCAGGTTGAGGCTTTAAAAGCACAGTTTGGAATTTATCTTTTAGGAGACAGCCGAATAAACATTGCAGGCTTAACTGAAAATAGCATTGATTATTTTGCTGATGCCATCAAAATCGTGGTGAAATAATTAATTATGGGTAAACCCCCAACTATGCTGGGGAGACTGCTAGATCTCAACGATACACGATTACCTTTTAAACATTTAAAGTGATTCAGATAATTTAACGTTTTTCTTGGTCTCATATTTATCAGAAGTTCAACGTTTTTTATCCGAAATTACAGCTATTTTCATTCCTTTTGGAAAGAATCGTCGGAACTCATCAAACAGGGGTAACAAATTGACAATGGAAGTCTGATGGATCAGAGTGCGTTTTTTGAGTGATTGTTCTTGAAAACAATGACGATACCAACAAGACCCTTTATATGCTGTATCAAACGAAACTAT
>CAMRDW010000214.1 GCA_947041315.1 uncultured Enterovibrio sp. | reverse complement strand
AGAAAGCACAGAAAGAGTGAGAAAAATGTGTTCGAGAGACTGGGCAAATCTGATCCGTTAATTTTACAGAATGGTATAAGCCTTCACTGCTTAATGCTTAATTGCGCGCTTACAGCGCAAACGAAGTGTCTGATTGATGATATGAGAACGAAGAGAAAACCCCAAAACGTTTAAGGGTGACACCGTTAAAGATCCTCACGCTCTTTCAACAAAAAAAGCACCTTTTTTAGAGGTGCTTTTATCTAAAATACAGTCTTCTATTTATTGGTCTTTTAAGAGCTCCAGCTTGGTCGTGCCACCATGGGATTTTTCACGCCGACGTTGAATAATGGCAAAAAATCCTGGGATTAAAAACGTCCCGGCAAGCAACACACAAAGCAAGCCACCGGTAAGAGAGATACCCAAAGCATTTTGGCTGATATGCCCGGCTCCCGTTGAAAAAATCAAAGGGGTGATCCCTAGAATAAAGGACCACGAGGTCATATTCACAGCCCTAAATCTCAACTTTCCACCAAGAACGGCTGAATCATCCACTGAGAGTTCATTTTGCTCACGTTCGTTTTTCGCAAATTCCACAATCAAGATGGCATTTTTTGCCGCCATGGCAATTAAAAGCACCAATCCAATTTGTGCATACAAATTAAGATCGGTGCCAGTAATGGCAAGGGCTAAGAAGGATCCGAGGGTCGCCACGGGCACCACCAGAATAATGGCCAAAGGAATACTCCAGCTTTCATACTGAGCCACCATGAAAAGATAAATAAAGATCAAAGCCAAACCAAAAGCATAAATAGCCAAATTTCCGGCTTGCACTTCTTGATAGGCCATGCCTGTCCATTCATATTGGTAGCCTTGTGGAAGCAATTCAGACGCGACACGTTCCATGGCTGCAATCGCATCCCCAGAAGAATACCCAGGAGCTGCAGACCCTTGAATAACCGCTGCGCGATACATGTTATAACGCCAAGCAACATCCGGTTCAAACACTTGCTCCACATCAACCAAGGTGCTTAATGGGATCATCTCACCTGAACGAGAGCGAACATGAAAACGACCTAGCGCTTCTAAATCATTTCTGAAATCGGCATCCGCTTGAATGGTCACTCGGTAATTTTTACCGTACATACTGAAATCATTCACGTACATAGAGGCAAGATTACCTTGCAAGGTTGTGAAAATTTCCGTTAAGGGGATCCCTAACTGCTTGGCTTTTTCTCTGTCTATATCTATATAAAAATGCGGTACGTTTGCACGAAAGGTACTGAAGGTTCTCGCAATTTCAGGTTGTTCATTCGCTTTGGCCATCAGTTGTTGCATCAGCATCGCCAAATCTGCTCGACTGCGACCTAATGTGTCTTCCAGCACAAACTCAAAACCTGATGCAGGCCCCATACCCGGTACCGCCGGAGGACCCATCACAAAAACAACGGCTTCAGGAAGGCTTTTTGCCGCCATCATATTGATGCGATTTATAATTGAAAACGCATCATGCTCACCTTCAATCGACAGGCGCGTATCCCAATCTTTCAGCTTAATAAACATAGAAGCCCCATTAGAGGCCGCAGCACCGGTCAAAAATGCAAATCCGTTGGCCACTGTTGCAGCTTCAACCCCGGGTTCGCTGGTCACAATTTTTGTTAATTTTTCGGTTACTTCTTCGGTTCGAGATAAAGAGGCTGCATCGGGTAATTGAACATTAACCAATAAAATGCCTTTGTCTTCTTGAGGTACAAAACCGGTCGAAGCCGTTTTTGCCAAATAACCAGCAGCGCCGACAGCCAAAATAAACAAGGTACCTAAAATCGCCGTTTTACGAACAAGAAACCCTGCAATCGCACCGTATTTTTCTGTAATATTTTCCAAACCACGGTTAAATGATTTAAACCAACGGGCATGGTTTTCACTTCCTTGTTTAAGCAATAAAGTACATAAAGCCGGAGACAAGGTTAAAGCATTCACCGCTGAAATCAGGACAGAAATACAAATTGTCAAAGCAAACTGACGATACATGATTCCCGTGATCCCAGGTAACATCGCGACAGGTAAAAAAACCGCCAATAAAACCAAAGTGGATGTGATAATGGGTCCGGTCACTTCTTTCATCGCCAATAACGTGGCATCACGAGGGCTTAATTGCGGGTTCTTTTCCATGTTACTGTCGACATTTTCGATCACCAAAATCGCATCATCGACCACGATCCCAATCGCCAAGATCAAACCAAACAAGGTCACCGTATTAATGGTAAAACCGGCTGCCAACATGATCCCAAACGTCCCCACCAAAGACACAGGGATGGCGACAACAGGGATCAAAGTTGAACGGAAACTCCCTAAGAAAAGATAGGTGACTGCAATCACCAAAAATACTGCTTCAATCAATGTTTTAATGACGCCTTTAATCGATTGAGCAACAAACAAAGTGGTGTCATAACTTGCTTCATACGCCATATCTTCCGGAAAATTTTGAGCCAATTCGTTCAAACGTTTCATGATCAATTCACCACTTTCCAATGCGTTAGCATCAGATTGCATATTCAGAATCATGACAGAAGCTGGGCGCTCTCGAAATTTACCATTTCCAGAGTAATATTTTTTACCTAAAGAAATATTCGCAATGTCTTTTAAATAAACCATTGAACCATCTGTATCAGCGCGAACAATCACGTTTTCAAATTCTTCAACAGAGGTAAGCCGACCTTGGGTGACCAGTTTAAAGGTCATGTCTTGTGCTGTATTAAATGGTGGAGCGCCAATATCACCCGCAGCAATTTGTACGTTTTGTTCTGCCAATACAGTACGAATATCAGAGGTTGTTATTCCAAGATTGGCCATCTTTTCAGGATTGAGCCAAACCCGCATTGAATACTCACCTCCCCCAACCACATTGACTTCACTGATCCCTTTTACTCGCGCCAATTGATCTTTTATGTTGAGATTGACGTAATTGACTAAAAAAGAATCATCAAAAGTGCCCTCTGGAGAATAGAAGTTAAGCACCATCAGCAAATCAGGTGAACGTTTTTGCACCGTCACCCCGACTTGACGCACTTCTGGAGGTAATTTCGATTCAATTTGAGCCACGCGGTTTTGAACGTTGACTTGAGCCATATCGGGATCAGTCCCAATATCAAAAGTCACATTCAAACGATAAGAACCATCATTGGCGCTTTTAGAAGACATGTAAATCATGTTTTCTACACCATTGACCGACGTTTCAATGGGATCTGCGATGGCCTCTTCTACCACTTCAGCACTTGCCCCCGAATAAACAGCAGACACGCTCACCGAGGGAGGGCTGATTTTAGGGTATTCTGCAACAGGTAAGTTCAATAACGCAATCGCACCAGACAAGGTCAATATAATTGAAATAACAAGCGCAAATTTAGGACGTTGAATAAAAAAACGACTCAACATATTAGGTTACGCTCCCTGTCCTTCAAGACGTACAACCATGCCATTACGCACGCGTTGCAAGCCTTTCGTTAATACTTGGTCATTTTCGTTCAAGCCAGTTAAAACGATTACGCCTTCTTTGGTTTGTGGTCCTAGCGCAATATTTCGCCGTTCTACTCTGTTCCCGTCTTTTAGAAGCATGATGTAATCACCTTCAAGATCGGTTTGTACAGCAAGGCGAGGTACGGTAATACTCGGACGCACGGTTTTGTCTTTCACAATGACTTCAACATACTGACCGGGTAATAAGCGGTGGTCTGGATTAGGAAATTTCGCTCTTAATGCAATCGTGCCTGTTTTAAGATCAATCCTGTTACCGAGATAATCGAGCTTACCCGCGTGCTCATAGCTGACCCCATTTCCCAGATTAATATGAATATCAACAGTCCCGTCTTTCCTTTTTCCGCTTCCTGAATACATGTCGACCCCCATTCCAATCCGCTGTTTTTCGCTCATAGAAAAAGAAGCTTGCATGGGATCAATACTGACGATGGTCGTTAATACGCCATATGAAGGAGAAACAAGATCACCAATACTCGCATTACTCTGGCTGATCCGCCCTGTAAATGGGGCCACGATATGAGTGTGAGAAAGATCCAAATTGGCCGCTTTCTCTTGTGCATCAGCAAATTCAACGGCCGCTTTTGCTTGTAATCTTACCGCCGTTAATCGGTCAAATTCAGACTGACTGATCCCGCCTTTTCTTAATAAATCTTTGCTTCGCTTCCAGTCAAGTTCTGCGTTCGTTAAACCCGCTTTCGCTTGTTCGACGGCAGCTTTGGCACTGGCTACCTTTGCTTCATAAATCAAAGGATCAATAAGGTACAAACGTTGCCCTGCAAGGACCATCTCTCCTTCATTAAAATACCTTGCCTTTAAATAACCAGAGACTTGAGGGACAATGCCAACATCTTCCAGGGCTTGCGTTCTACCCACAAATTTCTGCTCTGGTTGAAAATCGATCAACTTTGCAGCTGTCACATCTACCAATGGCGGCATTTCTACTCTTTCTGCTGCTTTCTTTTCACTGCAACCGCTTAAAAGCACTGAGCTTATCAGCACAGGAAGCAGTAACTTCCGTATCAACATAATTTACCCCTCTGATTTTTGTTTATTTATATGTTTTTCTGTTTCATTTCGAAAAGAACAAAAAAAATATTGATAGGTTCCCAATATATGAAAGTCATTATGCCAAAGTTTTCTTTCACCTGGCTGTACAAAAAGAAAAGATCATCAAGAGAAACGAATACAATACCGTTTTAAATATGAGATTTAATTAATCTTGAATGTTTATTTTTTATATAATTTAAATAACAAGACGTAACGAGTCATCGACTTAATTTGAAAGAAACATGTAAAATGCACACTCAAAAATAAGAACTCCATTCCGTTTCTAATGAAACGTCGAATTATTTTGCATCGAAATAAAAACACGTCTTTAAAATAATTAAATCTTAAAAAACGATGACAAAAATTAAATTTCAAAGTACATATTCAAAGTGTTTTGAAATACAAGCTGGCGACAAGAATGAAAATCTCTGAGCATCGAAGGGAGATGTGATTGGGCTTTGAGGCGATTTTCTAACAGCCCAGCAACTTTACAAGGAGACAGGAAATCATTGTGCATCGTCATAAGCAACGGGTATATTAACCTGTTATTCCGCACCTAATTTAGCATTTAATATTGAGTGATCGGCCTCGCATTTGTATTTGTTGAGGATTGGCACAGGTCTCCACTTCTGATCCATCGCTTCCTTTTGCTGGATGCTGTCATGCCGAACACTGAGCCTCTTATTCAACGATTTGATCATTTGTAACCTTCCGCCAAGTTAGCGTGATTTTTCAAAAACAACATGAAAAGCC
>CAMRDW010000213.1 GCA_947041315.1 uncultured Enterovibrio sp. | reverse complement strand
GGCGTTTCACTTGTCATTGGGCTTTGAGAGCCTGGCAAACCCCTTGGCAAAATCGGCGTCGGCAGGTATAAAAAGAAGGATTGGCAGGGATTTATACCTGCCAAAAAAGAAAAGGCAATACCCGAAAAAAAGGGTTATTCCCACTCAATGGTGGCGGGGGGTTTTCCTGAAATGTCGTATACAACGCGGCTGATCCCTTGCACTTCATTGATGATGCGGTTTGAGACTTTACCCAAAAAGTCATAGGGTAAATGGGCCCAATGCGCCGTCATAAAATCAATGGTTTCAACGGCGCGAAGAGACACAACCCAATCGTATTTACGCCCGTCTCCCATCACACCAACAGAGCGCACTGGCAAAAAAACCGTGAAAGCTTGAGAGACTTTATTGTACAAATCCGCCGAGTGTAATTCTTCGATAAAAATCGCATCCGCGCGGCGCAATAAATCACAGTACTCTTTTTTTATTTCCCCTAAAACGCGCACGCCAAGGCCGGGACCAGGAAAAGGATGACGGTAAAGCATGTTATAAGGCAGGCCCAAGGCTAAGCCAATCTTGCGTACTTCATCTTTAAATAATTCACGCAATGGCTCCACCAAGCCCATTTCCATCTCATCAGGCAAACCGCCCACATTGTGATGCGATTTAATCACGTGTGCTTTGCCTGTTTTTGAGGCCGCAGATTCAATCACATCAGGATAAATCGTGCCTTGCGCTAACCATTTTGCATTTTTTAGCTTTTTCGACTCTTCATCAAAAATTTCGACAAAAACGCGCCCAATGATTTTGCGTTTTGCTTCAGGCTCAGACTCTCCCTTAAGGGCGTCCAAAAAACGTTGCTCAGCATTGACATGAATAATTTTCAAACCAAAATGCGTCCCAAACATCTCCATGACTTGCTCAGCTTCGTTTAACCGCAATAAGCCGTTATCCACAAAAACGCAGGTGAGTTTATCCCCTATCGCACGGTGCGCAAGCATGGCCACCACCGAAGAGTCCACCCCACCAGAAAGACCCAATATGACCTCATCCTCACCCACTTTTTCTTTGATGCGAACAAGGGCATCTTCAATGATGCTTGTGGGAGTCCACAAAGGCGCACAAGCACAAATACCAATCACAAAACGCTCTAAAATACGCGCCCCTTGTTGGGTGTGCGTTACTTCAGGATGAAATTGAACCCCATAAAAACGTTTTTCTTCGTTGGCCATCGCGGCAAAAGGACAGGTTTTTGTGGCGGCAATTTTTACAAAATCACTCGGTATTTCAATGACTTTATCACCGTGACTCATCCAAACATCCAACACCGCTTGGCTTTGTTCGTTCAATTCATCTTCAATGCCATCAAATAAAGCGCACGGGGTGTCAAGGGTCACTTTTGCATAACCGAATTCACGCTCAGAAGATCCGGCTACTTTTCCGCCAAGCTGCTCTGCCATGGTTTGCATCCCATAGCAAATCCCTAAAACAGGCACTTGTGCGTTAAAGACATACTCAGGGGCACGGGGAGATCCTGCTTGTGTAACGCTTTCAGGCCCCCCAGAAAGAACAATGCCGCTTGGGTTAAAATCTCGGATATCTTGCTCATCAACATCCCAACTCCAAAGCTCACAATAGACCCCGATCTCACGGATACGCCGAGCAATTAATTGGGTGTATTGAGAGCCAAAATCAAGGATCAAAATGCGTTGTGCGTGAATACTCTTGCTCATGTTCGCTTGCCTCAAAAAGTCATAAATAAAAGGGCCTTTTGCCCTTTCATGTGCATTGAAAATGGATCATTGACCCGTGCGATAATTTGGGGCTTCTTTGGTGATGGTTACATCATGGGCATGCGACTCCACCATGCCCGCGCCCGTAATACGAACAAACTCCGCTTTGGTGCGAAGTGCTTCAATATTGGGCGAGCCTGTTAAGCCCATCGAAGAGCGCAATCCGCCCATTTGCTGATGAATAATCGCTTTCAATTGCCCTTTATAAGCCACGCGTCCTTCAATGCCTTCAGGCACCAATTTGTCGGCTGCATTGTCACTTTGAAAATAGCGATCAGAAGAGCCTTTCGACATGGCGCCAAGAGAGCCCATTCCCCGATAGGATTTATAAGAGCGGCCTTGATACAGTTCCACTTCGCCAGGAGACTCTTCCGTGCCGGCCAACATGGATCCCACCATGACGCAAGAGGCGCCTGCCACAATGGCTTTACACATGTCACCGGAAAAACGCACGCCGCCATCCGCAATAACAGGAATTTGATATTGATTCGCCACGGCAGCAGCATCCGAAATTGCAGTAATTTGAGGGACTCCCACACCGGTCACAATCCGGGTCGTACAAATTGATCCTGGGCCAATGCCCACTTTCACGGCATCAACACCGGCATCAATCAAGGCTTTCGCGCCTTCGCCTGTTGCCACGTTTCCGCCAATGATTTGTAAATCGGGGTAGGTGGCGCGTGTTTCACGGATCCTTTGTAAAACCCCTTCTGAATGCCCGTGAGATGAGTCTAAAAGCAAGACATCCACACCCGCTTCAACCAAGGCGGCAATGCGCGCTTCATTTCCCGCGCCCGCTCCAACAGCGGCGCCAACACGTAAGCGCCCAAATTCATCTTTACAAGCGTGGGGTTTTAACTCTGCTTTTTGGAAGTCTTTTGCGGTGATCATGCCGCTTAAATGGTGGGTATCATTAACAACGAGGACTTTTTCAATCCTGTATTTTTGCATTAATTTTTGAACATCTTCAAGGCTTGCCCCTTCTTTGACCGTGGCTAAACGGTCTTTAGGCGTCATGACATCTTGAACATTTAACTGCAAATCGGTGACAAAACGGACATCTCTTCCTGTGATAATACCGACCAATTCGTTGGTTTGAGTGACCACTGGAAAACCTGCAAAACCATGGCGCTCCGAGAGTTTTTTAACATCAAGAATGGTACTTTCAGGGGTCACAGTGATGGGGTTTGAGACCACGCCCGCTTCAAAAATCTTCACTAAACGCACTTGTTCTGCTTGTTGCTCTATGGTCATATTTTTATGAATAAAACCGATACCGCCTTCTTGGGCCAAAGCAATGGCAAGACGGGCTTCTGTCACCGTGTCCATCGCAGCGGAGATCAAGGGAATATTTAAAGAGATTTTTTTCGTCAATTGGGTGCGTAAATCGGCTGTATTGGGCAATACAGTGGAATGTGCTGGAACCAGCAAAACATCATCAAAAGTTAAAGCTTCTTTCGCTATTCGTAGCATCGCAATATCTCACGTCAAAGAAAAAAACGGGGGATTAAAATATTGCAGCGGGATTATACTGATGAAGCAATCGTTTGGCTATTGATTTTTATTAAATTGTTTTAACAAAGAATGTCTGTTCCCCCGCGCTGTTTTTGAGTACTCTAACGGATTCCTTTCAGACCAATATTACCCAAAATGAACCCCACCCATCAAAACAACATCTACACCGTTTCGAGATTAAACAATGAAGTGCGCGATTTACTTGAAAATGAAATGGGCATGGTCTGGCTTGTGGGGGAAATTTCAAACCTCATGGTGCCCGTTTCTGGGCATTGGTATTTCACATTAAAAGACGCACAAGCGCAGGTAAAATGCGCCATGTTTCGCGGCAACAATCGCACCGTGTCCTTTACACCGGCCAACGGCCATCAAGTGCTGGTGCGCGCCCGCCTGTCTCTTTATGCACCTCGCGGCGATTATCAAATCATCATTGAGAACATGCAAGCAGAAGGTGAGGGTCGGCTTAAGCAAGAATTTGAAAATTTAAAAAACCGTCTGGCAGAAGAAGGGCTTTTTGCTTCGCATTTGAAAAAAAGCCTCCCAAGCCATCCTCAGCGGGTTGGGATCATCACCTCTCAAACAGGGGCCGCTTTGCACGATATTTTAAACATATTAAAACGCAGAGACCCGCACCTTCCTGTCGTGATTTATCCAACCCAAGTGCAAGGAAAAGACGCCCCTTTTCAAATAGCCCAAGCCATTGGACGTGCCAATATTCGAAAAGAATGTGACGTTTTAATTTTAGGGCGCGGAGGCGGCTCGCTCGAAGACTTGTCTTGTTTTAATGAAGAAATCGTCGCCCGTACTGTCGCGGCAAGCCAGATCCCCATTGTCAGCGCAGTGGGGCATGAAGTGGATGTCACCATTTCAGATTTCGCCGCCGATGTTCGCGCCCCCACCCCGTCTGCTGCCGCTGAGCTTGTGAGTCAAGACGCCCCATTTCGACACCAAGCTTTAACACAAGAGCAAACCCGTCTTTTCCATGGCATAAACCGGGTTCGTTTGGCATTGAAAGAGCGTATTTTGGCGCTTCAGCACCAATTAGAGCTCAAGCATCCCAAAAACCACCTTCAAAAACAAGCCCAGCAAATAGACGAATTAGAACGGCGATTGCAGCATGGAATACGACAAAAAACACAATACCAACAAAGGGCATTGAGCCATTTAAATCAAACGCTTCTCTTTTCACCCGCCCTCAAACAAGTGGCTAAGTTACAAGACCAATTTCAACACGCATACGAAAAATTAATCCATGCCTCACAGAAAAACCTGCATGCCAAAAAACACACCTTGGCACTGAAAATAGAAAAACTGGACGCCGTAAGCCCTTTAGCAACCCTCGCCAGAGGCTATTCTATCACGCAAAAAAACGCCCCCCTTCAGGTGCTTCGTTCAATAAAAGACGTTCAATCAGGGGATGTACTTGTCACGGTTTTGCGTGACGGAAAAATCAAATCAAAAGTGTTATAAAAGAACAAAAACAGCCCCCTCCTCTATTCCAGCAAGAAGGCCCCCCTCAAGATTAAGGGGAGCTGATCAGCGATCTCCCAGAAAAAGAATATTTATCAATACAATGCCCGAAAGCATAAGTTACATATTCCGTATTTGAATTTTAAACAGGATTTTATCCTAATGATGAGCGAGATATCATTTGATCTCAACAGGATATAAACAGAGAAGAGAGGCAAAGTGAAGCCAAAAAACATGAAAATCCAGCGAAGCGCCCAAGGCGAAAAGCCCATGCACATAAAGACACAGAGTGTGATTGGGGAGCTTCACTCATTTGCTGCAGACGCACATCCTCAATGACTTTGGGTATAAAACAAACAAAAATACACGGCCCATCGGGGTAAAACGCACTTTTTTTAGCTTTCGCATAAGAAAATCAACTCTCGTATTCATCTTTTAATTCAGTGACATTACGCATTCACCCTACGAATAATTAAAATCTACCTATACGCCTTGACGGTGATTTCATTTTATTTCTCATGTCTTCTTCCATTTTATGTGGAAGAATTAAGATCACAAAATGAAACACTCAACAAGAGAATTGATATGA
>CAMRDW010000212.1 GCA_947041315.1 uncultured Enterovibrio sp. | reverse complement strand
CGCTAATTTTGTCGCTTTTGACGTCGCTTAGGTTTTGGGTGCGCCTTCAAAGGGAAAGCACATACATCTGTCGCCTTTGAGGCGGCATGGGTATTGGTTAGGCTCGTTCAGCCTCATGACAAGGTCTATCTATGGTTTGGCGTTTTGTTCTTGTCGCTTGGCCTTGTACTTCAAATATCTTGGGTGTTTCTATTTTCAAGTGTTTTACGTTCATCAAATAAAATAAAAGAGGCCCATAGAAATGATTGGCTTTGTTTGTGTTTCTAATATACAAATCAGCTTAGCGATCTCTTGCATAAATAAGCGATAACGGTTTTGCCTTTTTACACATAAAACATGCGGGTGTCTGATGAGAAAATGATAAAATCACTCTCAATATTCCAGCATGTTCCATTCATTACCTTTTACGGAAACCTTCTCATGAGTGATTTAAAAAATGCGGCTTTACGTGCGCTTAAATTGATGGATTTAACCACGCTCAATGAAGACGATACAAATGAAAACGTCATCGCTTTGTGCAAAAGTGCGCAAACCCCGGTAGGGAATACAGCGGCCATTTGTATTTATCCCCGTTTTATTCCTGTCGCGAAAAAACAGCTTAGAGCGCAAGGGACACCTGAGATAAAAATTGCCACGGTCACCAACTTTCCGCATGGCAATGAGGATATTGAAATTGCGGTTGCTGAGACCAAAGCGGCTGTGGCCTATGGGGCTGATGAAGTTGATGTGGTTTTCCCGTATCGTGCTTTGCTGGCGGGTGATGAGGCAACCGGCTTTGAATTGGTGAAACAATGTAAGCAAGCTTGCGGTGATGTGCTTTTGAAAGTCATCATAGAAACGGGCGAGCTTAAAACCGCAGAGTTCATTAAAAAAGCCTCGGAAATCTCAATTGATGCTGGCGCTGATTTTATAAAAACCTCGACGGGCAAAGTGCCCGTCAATGCGACCCCAGAAGCTGCAGAAATCATGTTGACTGTCATTAAAGACAAAGGGGTGCAAGACCGGGTCGGTTTTAAACCTGCAGGCGGTGTTCGTAGCGCAGAAGATGCGGCGTTTTATCTCGCAATGGCGGATCGCATTTTAGGGGCCTCTTGGGCCGACTCTGCACATTATCGTTTTGGGGCTTCAAGTTTGCTGGGCAGTTTGCTTCATACTTTGGGTGAAGGTGACGAGGCTGTTCAAGGCGCTTATTGAGTTTTTTAACGTGAGGTGAAAGGTGTTTTTTCCCCAAGAAATCATCAGAAAAAAGCGTGATAATATTCCCTTAACGAAAGAAGAAATGATCTTTTTTGTTCAAGGGATCGCCACAGAAAGTATTTCCGAAGGGCAAATCGCCGCTTTTGCAATGGCGGTGTATTTTAATGATATGACCTCGGATGAAAAAGTTCATTTTACCTGTGCCATGCGTGATTCTGGTCGGGTGCTCGATTGGACTCATTTAAATTTGCAAGGCCCAGTTGTAGATAAACACAGTACGGGCGGCGTGGGAGACTTAACCTCTTTAATTCTGGCCCCCATGGTGGCGGCATGCGGAGGTTATGTTCCCATGATTTCTGGGCGTGCCCTCGGGCATACCGGCGGGACGCTGGATAAATTAGAAGCGATCCCTGGGTATAATATTACCCCCTCAAATGCGCAATTTATGCAGCTTGTTAAAGATGTGGGTGTGGCGATTATCGGGCAAACCGCTGATTTGGCTGTGGCCGATAAACGCCTTTATGCAACCCGTGATGTGACAGCGACAGTCGATAATATTTCTTTGATCACCGCGTCTATTTTATCTAAAAAATTGGCCGCGGGATTGGACGCTTTGGTGATGGATGTGAAGGTGGGGTCTGGCGCTTTTATGCCGACTTACGAAACATCAAAAGCCTTAGCGCAGTCTCTTGTTTCTGTTGGAAATGCAGGAGGTACACGCACTTCCGCTTTGCTGACCGACATGAATCAAGTTTTGGCTTCTAGCGTGGGAAATGCCCTTGAAATAAGAGAAGTCGTTCGGTTTTTAACAGGGGAATACCGTCATCCTCGTTTGTATCGAGTGATTTTTGCTTTGTGTGTTGAGATGCTGGTGGTCACGGGATTGGCCTCCACGGAGCAAGAGGCGATGCAAAAGCTGACCTCGGTATTGGACAATGGAAAGGCGACAGAATGTTTTGCAAAAATGCTGGTCGGGCTGGGTGGGCCGATTGATTTTATAGAGCGTTTTGATACTTATCTTGCAAAGGCCCCTTTTGTTCGGCCTGTGTTTGCCAAAAAAACGGGGTTTGCAGCGTCGATGAATACCCGTGATCTGGGTATGATTGTCGTAGGTTTGGGAGGGGGGCGTCGTCATGCGCTTGATAACATTAATCCTTCCGTGGGATTGAGTGATGTCATTCGTCTTGGTATGTCAGTGGAAAGAGACGTTCCTCTTGCTGTCATTCATGCGCAAGATGAAAATGCTTGGCAACGTGCCGCAGTTCAACTTCAAGAAGCGATTGTGATTTTAGATGAGGTCTCAGAAGTGAGTCCTGAAATTTACGAGAAGATTGCTTCCTAAACATCTTGTAAGGAGATCGTTATGAAACGCGCGATTATTTTGGTTTTGGATTCTTTTGGCATCGGTGCGACAAACGATGCCCATTTGTTTGGAGACGAAAAGGCCAACACCCTCGGCTCGATTGCGAAAGCGTGTGAAGCTGGGCTTTGTGATAATGACGCCCGAAAAGGCCCCCTGCACTTGCCTCATCTGAATCAATTGGGCTTGGGAAAAGCCTGTGAAGATTCATCGGGGTATTTTCCAGCAGGTTTAGATAAGAACCCCCAAATAATAGGGGCTTATGGTTATGCGAATGAACTTTCTTCAGGCAAAGATACCCCTTCAGGGCATTGGGAGATGGCGGGGGTTCCTGTGCTTTTTGATTGGGGTTATTTTACCGATAAAAAAAGCAGCTTTCCAAAAGAGTTAACGGATAAAATCTTGGCTCGCACGCAGCTTTCTGGTTTTCTTGGTAATTGTCATGCTTCAGGCACGGACATTTTAGATAACCTTGGGGAAGAACATATGGCGACGGGCTTGCCTATTTTCTATACCTCGGGAGACTCGGTCTTTCAAATTGCCTGCCATGAAGAGACGTTTGGATTAGATAATTTACTGGATCTTTGTCAAATTGCCCGTGAAGAGCTTGAAGGTTATAACATCGGTCGGGTTATTGCGCGTCCATTTGTGGGGGCTGAAAAAGGCCACTTTGAACGCACAGGAAATCGCCGTGATCTTTCTGTTCCTCCTCCTTCGACGACCGTATTACAAAAGCTGGTGGATGAAAAAGAGGGAGAGGTGATTTCAATTGGTAAAATTGCAGATATTTTTGCGCAATGTGGGATCACACAAAAAGTAAAAGCCAATGGCATTGAAGCTCTTTTTGATGCGACGAAAGAAGCACTGAAAACGGCAGATGATAACAGCCTTATTTTCACTAATTTCGTGGATTTTGATTCTCATTATGGACACCGTCGAGATGTGACAGGCTATGCGTTGGCCCTTGAATATTTCGACCAACGTTTGCCTGAATTAATGGAAATGCTGGAAGACGGGGATCTTCTGATTTTAACAGCGGATCATGGATGCGATCCCACGCAACCGGGTTCGGATCATACCCGTGAACATATTCCTGTTCTGGTTTATGGGAAATCGGTGCCGCCGGGCTCTATCGGACGTCGAGAGACTTTTGCCGATATTGGGCAAACCTTGGCTGAATATTTTTCAACCTCGAACATGGCGCACGGTCAATCTTTTTTGTAATGTCTTCTGTTTTTACAGAAATTATTTTTCAACAAAAAGCGCCTTTAAGAAATAAGGCGCGATTTAAATATGTATAAAAAAGGAAATTAAAATGGCAACGCCACATATTAATGCTGAAATGGGTGATTTTGCAGACGTCGTATTGATGCCCGGAGATCCTTTGCGTGCAAAATTCATTGCAGAGAATTTCTTAGACAATGCAAAACAAGTGTGTGATGTTCGCAGTATGCTGGGTTTTACAGGGACCTATAAAGGCCGTCTTGTCTCTGTGATGGGGCATGGCATGGGGATCCCTTCTTGTTCTATTTATACCACTGAGTTAATTAAAGATTTTGGTGTAAAGAAAATCATTCGAGTGGGCAGTTGTGGTGCCGTTCGTGATGATGTGAATTTACATGATGTGATCATCGGCGTGGGCGCTTCGACGGACTCAAAAATCAATCGGACTCGTTTTCATGGTCATGATTTTGCGGCGATTGCTGATTTTGAAATGACACGAAATGCAGTGGATGCAGCCAAAGCGCAAGGCGTTTCTGTGCGTGTCGGCAATATTTTTTCAGGCGATCTTTTTTATTCGCCAGAGCCTGAATTTTTCACAACCATGGCCAAATACGGTATTTTGGGCGTAGAGATGGAAGCGGCGGGTATTTACGGTGTGGCCGCTGAGTTTGGTGCGAAGGCTTTGAGCATTTGTACCGTTTCAGACCACATTTTAAGAGGTGAGAAAATCTCTTCAGATAAGCGTCAAACCAGCTTTAAGGAAATGATCCTCATTGCACTTGAGTCTGTTTTGTTAGGGGATAAGCAAGACGCCTGATTTTTAAAGTCAAAAAAGAGATGGCTTGCCATCTCTTTTTTTTCGATAAAAAATCGAATGTCAGTTCTCTGTTTTAAGTGCTAAACGTGAAAGCCAGACATCAATGCGGGTTGTGATTGTAAAAATCAGCAAGGCGCCAGTCGAAAGGGCAATCAAGAGCATGAAGCGGACCAGGTTAATGTTTTGCTCTAAGCGATTGGAGGCGTCTTTTATCAGCTCGCCATGCTCTAGAGTGATGCGAATGAACCCGACAAGTTTGCTGCCGTTTGTAATAGGCTCTACTAACTGTTGACGCCCTATGCTGGCCACTGAAAGAGGCGTGTTCACCCCTGTGAGTTGATCCAAGGGGATAGAAGTGCTGGAGTTTGCAAGCAAATTGCCTTTAACGTCATAGATGGTGGCATCCAAGATCAAAGGCTCTTCTTCTAATTGTTTAATCAAGGCGTTTAAGGGCTTTAAATTATTCCCTTCGAGTGCAGGGTACGCCGTCGCTGCCGATTGCCTTAAAAGCAATCTAGAAAGGGATTCTGTTTGATCATACAGCATTTTATAATTGCGTTTATTTAACTGATTGCTATAGGTAAAAAGAAGCATGATAGTCGAAAGGCAGGCCACAATAACGGACAATTGCCACAAATGTTTTAGGTGTTTTTTTTTGTCTTGTAGCATAAAAAGGTCCGATTAAAAGGCTTTGCTATAAGGAGGTGTATGCAAATTCTTTTTTAGTTTGCTGCTCTCGTTCAAAAATTGCAAGCCTCCTTTGTCTCTTGTGTGTCACGCTAAAAAAAGATCT
>CAMRDW010000211.1 GCA_947041315.1 uncultured Enterovibrio sp. | reverse complement strand
ACCCGAAATGCTTAACAAGCGAGGAGTGACGGCGCCCTGCAACGTCAAAGGCGAGTAATGTTTGCGGCACTCATTTCTTCTTTGCACAGTGTCTTATATACCAAAGTCATTGACAATCCGCCCCTGCGGTAAGCGAGTGAAGCCCCTGAGCATAGAGCTAACCGTCATTCAGAACCTAGCCTCAACTTTTTAAAATCTACTGTTGAAATTAAACTTGAAAGGCAAATTTTCACATGGCGTTACGTTTAAGTCCGAATTAATGAGGCGTGTTTTTTCGAACATGCCCAGAAAGAAATATTATTTTTTTCATGTACGCAAGACGGATTAAGGAGAAAATTTAAAGTCTTAAAATTTAATAATATCAATCATCTGATTTATCGCGAAATAGAGATCTTGTCTGTTTTCAATTCTAAATACTTCATCAACCGCTTTTTCAGGTTTCGACAGTACGGTTGTAATGGAATGGGTAGCAATTGTTTTTAGCCCTTTAATATCAGCGGGCGCTAAGGCTAATGCGGCCCCAAAATATTTTATCCCCCTTGGCTCCATAATCCAATTTCGGGTTTGAAGATGAACATAGGTCGCTTTGGTTAAGCTCCCTTCATGCGCAATCTGCAAACGTCTATCAGGTCGTAAGGATGTTTTAAGCGAAAGATAACCCACAATATCATCAAATTCACATAAATTAATAATATGTCTATACAGCGAATCCAAGTCATCTAGATTGTATTTATCTATTGTTTTAAATGGTTTTTTATTAAACTTATCGCCCAAACCTCGCGTATCAATCAATACAAAATCTGGATTAGAAGTGATAAGATGAATATCTAAACTTTCTTCCAATTTATTACGCAAATCTTTTACAAAACCGAATATTTCACTTTTATATAAAGAAGCAGAATCAAAACGCGTTATATTCGGAAGATTTAAAATAAGAAGAGAGTGATCATTCATCACCCAATGATTAAACGCATCAATGGAGACCATCCATTCAAACCATTGTCCTCGGCTATTCGATATCGCACCATCACTGACTTTTGCAATCGTTTTTATTTCTTCTTCTATTTGTTTAAGTGATAATTTGTAATCCCAATCATCTTCTGGAACCCAGTTAAAGACATGACTAAAACTGTTCGCGACCTTGATGATCGGCTTATTTTCTTTAAACCCTACAATGTTATTCAAAATGCATAATCCAACAAAAATCATTGCAGTATGCATTCTAAAGTAAATTAAAGGTATTTATCTGATTTTATTTATAAAATTATCAATCGTCTTAGCAATTCCTTTCGCGGCTAAAAAAGGAACCCCATTTCCTATTGTTTTGAATTTATTGCTCAAGGTCATCTCTTTTGGAAATACAAATTCTTTAGGAAGAGATTGAAGTGCAAGGGCTTCTGCCGCGCTTATTCTCCGTGCTTTATATGGATGAAGATGCACTTCATTATTGCCGTATGCTGCTGTGGGTGAATACCTCCAACGATGCAGTCGTTTGTAAGATTTTTTCCCATCATCCCCTTCATCAATGGATTGAAATTTTGGTAAGCCCGCTCTGGGTGTAAAATAATCTTTTGCATTGGCATGATTGGTGACATCATTTTTATTAAACCAATACTGAATCGTTAATTCTTCAATGATCCCTGATGGCGCTTCTCTTTTTCCTTCTTCTAAAAAAGGATCACGATCTGGCCAGTGCGGGGTCTTTAGGGCTTCTTCTCTTGTAAAACGCATTTCTTTTTCCCAAGCAAACACATCATCAGAGATCCGCATTTGTTTCATGTCGTCTTTATTGATTAGATTTTTCACAAGCTCTTTTTTAATACCAAACAGCAAAATCCGGTCTCTATCTTGAGGCGCGCCATATTGAATGCAATTGACGAGCTGATCCGTTAAAACATAACCATTTTCTTGTAAGATTATTTTTAAGGCCTCATAAAAAGCACGATGTCGCTTGGTTCTCCATAACCCTTTCACATTTTCAAACAGAAAAAAATCTGGTTTATGCTGAACAATGGCGTCAATGTAAATTTGAGAAAGACGACCATTTTCACCTTCATGGCCTTTGTTTTTTCCCCCCACGGAAAAATCAGGGCAAGGAGGACCGCCGATAAAACCGGCCAAATCACCGCGAGATTGCACCTTTTTTACCTGGGCCGTTAGCCGACGAGCAAGAGGGGTCTCACCCAGAAACTGCTCAATACTTTCAAGTGCATGACCAAATTCAGGCTCTGGATGATTGAGCTTTTTTCGAGAATATTTGTACGCATCAAGAAAAGGCGCATGAAACTCATTAACAAGGGCAGTATTAAATCCCGTTTTTTCAAAACCTAAATCAAGAAAACCAGAACCGGTAAAAAAAGAAAAAATGGATGCCATCAAAATACCTTTATCAGACGAAAAGCAAGAAGAATCATATTTTACACGGAGTCAATCAAATAACAAAAAAGAAAGACACCCAATAATGGATGCCAAAATAAAATCATTTAAGGTCAAGAAAATCAATTAATGATTGCACCCGTTTAGCTCTCGCATTTCTCTCCTTGGTTCCAGAAGACATGCTTTTTTTGTATTTTCTTGTGTTTTCATTTGATTCAGGATCTGCTCGTAACTGAGAATAAAATTTTTCAAGATTGGGTTTAACGAGGTTTAAATCGCATTTTTTTTCTAACAAATGAAGCGTTAAACACCAAAGCGCATACAAATGTGAAACACCCGATATACGAAATTTTTTATAGTCTAAATCGAGTTCAGACATTAATTTTGTATAAATTAAAAAATCTGCTGTTTGTTTATTCCAATCAATTCTTTTATCTTTATTGTACTTTTTATAGAGTTCATCCAATACAGTTTGATTCGATCCAAAGCATTCGCTGCCTTCTAATTGATAAAATAATATTTCAGAAATAAATTCTTTGTCTTCCATCCTTTTTATATCAATGCCTTTTAATCTTTCTTTCCAAAAATCATCTTTCGAAAAGGTCTCCACTGCATTTAAAAGATCCGTTCCATAGTAAGTGGATTGTCTTAATTCTTGTCCTGTTAAAGGTTCTCCGTTCCTGTTTAATCGGTCAAAAATGGCATCTATTATATTTTTATCTGCGGTGTCTATATACTCTATCGGGATAGAATAACGCCAAAATTGTTTTCTGATCTCTTCGTTTTCAGATTTTTTTAAATCCTCAAAGGACAATCCAGCTAATTTTACATCAAACAAAGGAGAGTCCTCATCTTCAGAGGCCGCCACAATCTCCCCTTCAATAAAACGGATGATGGAAGTGAGACGTTGCTTTCCATCTATCACATCGTACGTCGTTTTTCCTGTTTCATCATCAATTATTTGATGCAAAAAGATAGGAGGTATTGGAATGTTTTTTAAAATACTGTCAATTAAAAAAGATTGTTTTTCATCAGACCAAATACTGTCTCGTTGATATCCAGGATCATATTTGTATTTATCAAACAATTGACTTTCCCAAAAAGAAGCAAGGGATATGGTGTTTGAGTTTCGCTTTATTGTGGACATGTTTCATATCTCCCTTTTAAGGCATTGGAGCTGGTGTGAAAAACATAATTACTGAACATACTGGTCAAAACAGCATTAAATGATGGATTGGGTTTAGGGTTAAATAAATATGCATTCACATCCGATGAACATTTAATTAAAATATCATCAATTTCACTTCGGTCTACATGCCAATAAGATAAACCACAAAACATTAATTCATCCTTTGAATTAAGCTCTTTTGCCAAATCACTAACACGTTCTTTTATTTGACCCGACCAACCTGCTTTGAAACGCTCAGAGTCTCCCGCAGGAGGAATAATTGCATTAACAAGACATTGACTTACCGGGATAGTATAATCAACGCTGAAATCTGCGCTGTTTGCTTCAGATAATATATCTCGATTATATAAAATGTTAAATTCCGCGGGGTGTTGAGTTTCATGATAAAAACTAATGGATCCGTGTGGTTTTAAGATTTTTATTTTAGGGTTAAGACTCTCCCCAAAAACGCCTTTTTTCATTAAGAGGATTTCATGCTCTATGCCTAATTCCATCAAAACGCGTTCAAGAAAAACATCATAATTATAAGTCACAATGGTCACCTCAGTGTATTCTTCAGAAGAGGCAATGTGCTTCAAATATTCTAGCCAAGGCCAGCCATTTAGTTTATCTATCAGAGTGACTACTTTCTTATTATAATGCGAAAATAAAGCCCTCAAATAAGCAGAGAGTTCATGATATGCCTTAATGTAAATATCGTTTGGTTTTTCTTGGTCCGTATTTCTGGACGCCGTTTTTCTCAATGCATATACATTGGCACAGGTGATAATTTCTTCAACTAAATTCATTGACTCTTGAGGTGACATGCTTGGGCGCGCCCCCAAGTTCCATAAATTGGGACAATGACGGTAAGACAAAAAACCGGCGGTCTCATTTCCAGGCCAACACACTTCCGAACCGTTATTAAATAAATTAACGATATCGATTTCATTAATTAACTTTGCATGACTCAATAAATCAATGGAAAAACCATTACCCAAAACTAAAAATAATTTCTTTGACATCAAGACCTCTTGTTTTTTTATTCAATCCTTTGCCTCTTTAGGGTAGGTTTCTCTTTTTCCGTGGGGTCTGAATAAAAATTATCCCCATCGCCTTTGAAGTTGCATGGGTGTTGGCTTCGTTCGCTCAACTCAATCACATAGTCCATCTATGCTCAGGGGTTTCATTCACTTTCCGTCTACACGCATCTTCAATTCCTTTGGGTATAGCCATTAAATCATCTAAAATTTGTTTTTTATTCACTTAAAGACAGAAATCATTTTTATGATGCCTTTTTTAAAGCGCTCAAAGCAATCCTTTTGTCCTCGTCTCTTATTGAATCCTCCAATGCGTGAAGAGCCTCAAAAAAATAGCCTTCAGAATGCCAAAAAATAAAAAAAGAACACGATATCCCCGTCGCCTTTGAAGCTGCGTGGGTGTTGACTAGGCTCGTTCAGCCCAATCAGATAGAACACAGATACTCAAGCACGGCAAGATAATCTTGAGATCACTTTTTGTACAAAAACAAATCACATGTAATTTGGTTGATTGTTATTTGTCAATTCTCAATGATTATTCGTTGGTAATGAAGATCCATACATCTCGATTAATACAAAGCAAGAATCTGGCAGTCTGTTTTCTGACCGAAAACTGTTCATTTTTTGTAATGCGCTTGCCCTGGATACTCAAGGGCTTTTCGTGCTTTCTGCCGAGGTCCATTTTCAAATATTTAGGATATACAGGCAAAAAACCAAATGCCATTGGGGAATATAAAAGGGACGAATTTTGCAAGATCTTTTTTTAGCGTGACACACAAGAGACAAAGGAGGCTTGCAATTTTTGAAC
>CAMRDW010000210.1 GCA_947041315.1 uncultured Enterovibrio sp. | reverse complement strand
ATACAAGAGATGAGTTGAATACAATGGCGTTTTTTCTTTGCATTTGTGTGTAGTAAGCCCCTCTTTATATATTACAGCCGCGTGTCCGTTGAAGTCCTTTGGGTAAGACATGTTGAAATATCAAGATCAGAAAAGATCCTGTCGGTAAAGAGCGTGTTGCACTTATTACTTAAAATCAGGATTTGTTTGGTTGTCAATATGAGGCCAATCACGGATTATTAAATGCTGAATTAGGTGCGGAATGACAGTTTAAAGACAGTTCCAGCGTTTTTCCCAAGCATGACGAATAAACCAACAATTAAACCCACCGCCCGCTGGATGCTTTTGAAATATGGCGCAATACATTTGCATCATTGGCACGGAGAAAAAAGAGTTGTTGGGCTCAAGCCCTACCAAATTGAATTATTGAAATGACTCGAAAAACATTATGAACAGCTTTATTCCTGAAAGTGGTGCGGAATGTCGGATCAATGCATTTTTTGATAAATTGTCATATCGGCATGATACAGTAAAAATTACAAATCAAATATATGAACCACTACCAACTATATTAACGTGGTTGGATTGATATTCATGCGAAAATGCAGATTTGAGTCAGTACCATTAATTCTTGACGAAATGTGCTCCTCAATACCGCCCTGAAATCTACTTTATCTTAAATAATAATTGTTTATTGGCTGCTTGAGACATAGAGCCCCTCAAACACAATAGGTTGCCGTTAATAACATATATTTAAAAAAAGGAAGTCCATCTTTATAACGGTGGAGAGGATGATAAATGCGGTACTTCCCTCCCTGTAATTGAGATTCATTTTCAATGTCATCGGAAAGAAAATGATTTGCGTCAACCAGTTTTATACCCTGCTCGGCATATTCAATCTGATGAATAGGTTGATGACCCAACCACCAACTTGGAATCGATTTACTGGCGATAGACCGGTCAGCCCAGTGATCAGCAATAATAATTAACCTATTTTCTTTATTTGTACATTTATCTACAAATTCCAATGTGCCACTTACATCTTTAATCAAGGCTTTCCTGCTCTCAAAATTGGCACTCAACAAACGATGAACAACAATTAATATTTGATGCTTTGAGGTTTCAATTGAAAATATTGGTTGTGATAAGGTAGAGATATTTTCAATGATACAAGATGAAACATCGGTGTCCATTTTTTCAAAGGAATGGCTTATTCTGCGGATTAATGCACGACCTAAGTGGCTTTCTTTTATTCCACGATTATGTACCGTTGGATAATTTTGCTCAGAAAAATTCAAGCAATCTGACTGAAAATTTCTCAAGCTCTGCGCGATAAGTTCATCTAGCAAAAAAGCCACTCCAAAAAAAAGATACAATAAGTCTTTATAAATTATGGCAAAAAATATAACCTCTTGAGATATGATTTCAATTTTGGGTGTTTTTAAATCTCATTTTACAATGTATGTTTCATTTTTTTGTATAAAAGATCGTTTTTAAGCGCTGAAAGCGAAAAATCAATAGGATAAAAGAAAAAAACAAATAGAAAAGAGGCTCAATCACTTCTGATTTTTCAGACCAATAAAAATGTATTGGGGCGAATATCAAGGCGATATAGACGAAATTATGCAAACTTTGCCACTTTTTGCCCATGATCTTTTGTATTCTTTTTGTCGATGTTAAAGTCAAAAGAAGCAAAATAATCCAAGTGATTGCCCCTATCGTCAAATAAGGTCGTTGGATAATTTCTTCTCCAAGCAAGGACAAATTGAAGGTTAAATCAAGAGAAAAATACGTCAACATGTGTAAACTCGCCCAGAAAAAACAATACAAACCAAGAGGGCGGCGGACTTGAAGAAGAAATCCTTGACGCAAAATGCGAGAAAGAGGACTGATCCCTAAAGTAAAAAACAAGGTGTTGATGGCCGCAATGCCCGTAAAATGAGTGAGCTCATCGACCGGATCTCCGCCCAATTGCTCATTCAAAAGCAAATAGAATAAATAAAGGAAAAAACCGATATTTAACGTATGAACACCACTTTTAATCCAAAAGAGTCCTTTTTTTTTCAGTTTCATTAATAATTCTCTTTTAAATTCATCCCCTGATAGAGGCTCGCTACTTCCTCCTCATAACCATTAAAAGGGAGAGTATCTTGTCGTAGCGTACTGAATAGATTCCCTTCAGTGATAAAACGTTCTGTCGCTTGACTCCAGCGAGGGTGGTCCACTTTGGGATTGACGTTCGCATAAAAGCCATATTCTTTAGGTCCAAGTAAGTTCCATGTGGTTCTCGGTTGACTTTCAAGAAGATGAATTTTCACGATGGATTTAATACTTTTAAAGCCGTATTTCCATGGCACAACCAAGCGGATAGGTGCCCCATTTTGCGGTGCCAAGGTTTTGCCATACAAACCTACACTCAAAAGGGTGAGTGGGTGCATGGCCTCATCCATTCTCAAGCCTTCAATGTATGGAAAATCAATTCCACCACCAAAATTTGAGTCTTGTCCTGGCATTTGTTTTGGGCTGAATAATGTTTCAAAAGCCACATATTTTGCACGACTTAATGGATCTGCCGCTTTTAAAAGACGTGCCAAGGAAAAACCAATCCAAGGAATGTTCATTGACCAAGCTTCAACACAACGCATTCTGTAATTTCGCTCTTCTAAGGGGAATCGTGTGAGCAAATCGTCGTACGTTAAGGTGATGGGTTTATTCACCAAGCCCGTCACTTCCAACTTCCAAGGGTCAACAATGAAGGATTGACTGTATTTTTCAGGATCCGTTTTTTTAGTGCCAAATTCATAGAAATTATTGTACGTCAGGACTTTTTTTTCTGGGGTTAGAGGCAAAGAAAGACCTTCATTGACCTTGCTTGAATGAAGATACGCTCGTTTAAACAGAGGCTCTTTTTCTTCGTTTTTTTCCGAACCAAAGAAGTCAAAAATACCCGCTTGTGTCACTGCAGGAAAAGACAAGGGCACAAAAGCAAGTTTTTTGATTATCTCTCTTCTTGCGTTGTAGATTTTCTCAGGCGTTAAATCGGCTTCTTTGATATCGGATTTTTTTAAGAATCGGATGAACATTTTGTCGCTCCATATACAGGGAAAATCAATAGATATGTCATTTATACCCGTCGCCTTTGAAGGGGTGTGGACGGTAGTGTTTCAAATATGCATTTTTACATAAATCTCCATACAAAAGACAAAAGCTTTAAATATGTAAATCGTTCGCAATATCAAATATCTATGCATACTTAGAATTAAAGTTTAAATAGACTTAATCACATAATCGGGCCACTACCAAATCCTTGATTAAGAGGCTCAGTGTTCGGCATGACAGTGACCAAAAAAGGAAGAATAGATCAAAAGTAAAAATCTGCGTCAATCTTCAATGAATACAAATGTGAAGCCGATCGCGCATTATTAAATGCTAAGTTAGGTGCGGAATGACAGACAGATTAAATGCCGTGGAATCTTGATCTCGGTGAAGCTGAATAAGCCTTCTGTACTTGATTGCGCGCTTACGTTCTGTTTATTCATAACAGACCCGAATTTATGTCTGAGAACTGAAATTCTGCCTTCAGTTGATTCACAAATCAAATTGTTCTCTGTGTCACTTATTGTATTACTCCGGCTGTATTTAAGCTGTCTCTTAGTCACATCTCAAACTAAAACTCCAAAAATCATTGGATCTCATTCTATTCATTCACAAAGTCGAGTGCTTTCCAAGGAATGCATTCCCTTAGACAATGCGTATTTAATAAAGAGGCGCTGATATCCCCTCAATTAAACGGTTCTCTTTTGCTACAAGTGAAATTTTGGTCAATAAACAAGCCATTCGAACGATAATTAGTCAGAATTAGATTCGAAAAGATGTGACTAAGATACAGGTATTTAAGCCCTTTTTTTGGGATTGCGTTTACCAATATAATACCCAAGAGCAAACGGAGAAAAGAAAATAACGATAATAAAAATAATCAGATAGATTAAAACATTGGAAATTAATTGAGTGAGTTCATTAATTGCTTTTTCAAGTGCATTTTGTGCAATGCTATCTAATCCTTTG
Organism: uncultured Enterovibrio sp.; assembly: GCA_947041315.1. GTDB lineage: Bacteria > Pseudomonadota > Gammaproteobacteria > Enterobacterales > Vibrionaceae > Enterovibrio. The sequence continues at coordinate 1,408 of CAMRDW010000210.1, read as the reverse complement.
GTGATATTTTGACGCTCCGCGGCCACCATTAAACCAATAGCAATTCGTTCTCTTTCGATAAAGATTTCTAATGCTTTTCTCTCATCAGATAAAAGGAGCAATTTTTCATCTGTTTGTTTGTCCACGTTTTTTATGATGGGGTTCAGCACCTCACCCATTTCGACTGCCAACATTCTCATATATTCTGGATTATTGATTACATAATCTTTGAATTTTTCAGATGCCTGATTAATCCCCTCAAGTGTTGCATTAAATGAATCGGCATTGAGTGCACTGTTATTGGCGATCAATTCTGCTTTCCAAGTGAGTATTTTTGGACTAACAGTGGAAATATTACTTAATCTATCGGATAAATCGCTAAGGGCTTCAGGCATTGTGCCTGAAATTGAAACTGCTTCTGACTCTTCTATACCTTGGTATTTTAACCACTTTTGAAAAGCAGGAGTTCGGGTGAAGAGATATTCGGTAAAGGGATGTTCTTTCGCAAATTTTTTCACAAAAGTATTCATTTTATTAAAATCGTTTTTTGGTAATAAACCTTTGGCAAGCGATTCTATTTTATTTGAAAGAAAAAGAGAGGTATTGATTGCGATGTATTGTTCTTTTCCAAAGACTTTTTGACCAAGGCCTCCTGTAAAATATTGATTGACTTGATTTGAAAAGATCCAGGAATCGAGCAAAGCCGCCTCAGGAGAAACGCGAAAAACGGATAACTGCATTCCTTCTATTGCATAAATCTTCCATAAAACGGCTTGATTATATTGATTTTTTGATTTTGATTCCGAGATGATGGCGTCAGCCCCTTTTTCGGTTTCTTTGAAGTATTCTGCTGCAAATTCACGTGTTAGAAAGCGAATATTAAGATCGCGTTGTGAGAAAGGGGTAGCCCCTGAATCAATGTTAACTGAAATTAATTCGCATCCGTTGATGAAAACGAGGAGAAAACATATAAAAAAGAACGTGAATAGGCGAAACATTTTTTGATTCATGTGAATTAAGAGTTTAATAACACATGATTTTATTGAGCTTTTCTTGCATTGTCGAGGAAAATCACAAAGTTGACTTTTATTTTGTATCTTGATATCTCAGCAGGATTATTTCTAGGTAGTGGCTCATATATGTGATTTACGTTTTTTCATTTGTTATGATTAGATTGCAGCAATAACCTACACACCTCTCTCTTGATCAGAGCTTCGCTCTTTTTTTAAGCATTCATGACCTCTTTGCCTGCTCGATAAGCAATGAGTATATTCTGAAGTGTCGACCAGCCCTCCCAGACCGTTAACCAGCTCGCTATTCCTGTTCTTTTCGTATCATTAAAACCGCCCATTTTAGCTATCGATTGATACGCCCATTTGGTTATGTATCTAACATGTTGATCTTGTATTAAAATGGCATTTTTTTCATT
>CAMRDW010000209.1 GCA_947041315.1 uncultured Enterovibrio sp. | reverse complement strand
ATTTTAAAGAGGCATCAAAATATGTACCTCTTTATTTCTGCGCCTCACTCAATGCCCACCCGCCTGCATTTTCAACTGTTTTGGCATACCCGTCGCCTTTACACTGACCTGCCCGTGGGCTGCGCTCGTTCAGCCGAAAGACATCGTCTATCTCTATTCAGCAGCTGCGCTCGTTTAGCGCACAACCTTCATTACTTTAGATATAGAGCCGTCGCCTTTGAAACTGCGTGAGTCTTGGCTGCTCTCGCTTCGGCCCATCGCAGAGTCAATCTATGCTCAGGGCCTTCACTCGTTTGGCGCAGGCGCGCATCTTCAAGTGTCTTGGGTGTAGCGGAATTAATAAGCAAAACAGAATTCAAGTTAAATATAAAAAACCATTTTTTATTTTTTCATTAAATATATTTTTGCTTTATTTTGTTTTTCTTTATTTAATTTTCAGTGCTTTTTACATTTTATTTCATTGAGATTTATACTGAAGTGGTCTGACCTTTTTCTTTTTTTCTAGCCTTAAAAAGGAGAAACTCAATGGAAACCTCTGTATTTATAATTGTTTTTTTCATTTTGTTAAGCACCCTCTCCTACCATAAAGCCAGCCTGACTCTTTTTACCTGCCTCTCTTTTGTCCTTTTACTTCTTGGTTCTTGGCTGGGTATTATTGGACAAATAGCCTGGATACTCTTTTTTATCATCTGCATTTTACTGCACGTCCACGCCATTCGAGAAAGAGTGTTTAGTCAAGCGGGTTTGGCCTTTTTTCGCCGCATGATCCCTGCCATGTCTCACACAGAAAAAGAAGCCATAGATGCAGGAACGCTTTGGTTTGAAGCCGATTTATTTCGTGGCGCCCCAAATTGGAATAAATTACACGACATTCCCATCCCTCGCTTGAATATGCAAGAGCAGGCCTTTTTAGAAGGCCCTGTTAACACCTTGTGCAAGATGATCTGTGATCATCAAATCACACATGTTGACGCGGATTTACCTCCTCCTGTATGGGCATTTTTAAAAGAAAATCATTTCTTCGCCATGATCATTAAAAAAGAATATGGCGGCCTTGAGTTTTCCGCTTATGCACAATCTCTCGTATTACAAAAACTAAGCGGAGTCTCAAACGTCCTTTCTTCAACTGTCGGCGTCCCCAATAGCTTAGGTCCCGCCGAATTACTCCAGCGCTATGGCACCGAAGAACAAAAAAATCATTACCTTCCTCGTTTGGCCTCTGGGCGCGAGATCCCCTGCTTTGCCCTGACAAGCCCAGAGGCCGGATCGGATGCGGCCAGCATTCCAGACATCGGCATCGTAAAAAAAGGACTCTGGAAAGGAAAAAAAGTCATTGGAATGTCCATCACTTGGAACAAGCGCTATATCACGCTCGCCCCGGTCGCCACGCTTTTAGGTCTGACGTTTAAATTAGAAGACCCAGACGCCTTATTAGGGCCTAAAAAAGACATCGGGATCACCTGCGCTTTGATCCCAACCCAATTAAAAGGAATAGAAATAGGCCGACGTCATTTCCCCCTGAATATCCCTTTTCAAAATGGCCCAACTCAAGGTGAAAATATTTTTGTGCCTCTGGATTTTATTATTGGAGGACCAAAAATGGCAGGAAAAGGCTGGGGCATGATTGTCGAATGCCTTTCTGTTGGACGGGGCATTACCTTGCCTTCAAACGCAACGGGCAGCATCAAAACAATCGCCCTTGCAACGGGCGCTTACGCCCGGATCCGCCGTCAATTTAAAATCCCGATAGGCGAAATGGAAGGGATTGAAGCCCCATTAGCTCGCCTTGCTGCAAATGCTTATCTTGTTGATTCTGCTTGTACTCTCACAGTGGCAGGCATTGATCTCGGGGAAAAGCCCTCGGTTATTTCTGCCATTGTAAAATACCATTGCACCGACAGAGGGCAAAAAGCAGCCATTGATGCAATGGACATCCTCGGCGGAAAAGGCATTTGCCTTGGCCCTAAAAATTTCATGGCGCGCACTTATCAAGGTGCGCCCATTGCTGTCACTGTGGAGGGTGCAAATATATTAACGCGCTCATTAATTATTTTCGGACAAGGCGCGATACGATGTCATCCCTATATTCTCTCAGAGATACAAGCCGCCAACCATAAAAACGAAACCGAAGCATTAGGGCGCTTTGACCGCCTTTTTTTTGCCCATATTGGCTATGTGATCAGTCATTTTGTTCGTTCAATATGGCTCGGCTTAACCGATGGAAAAACCTCCAATGCACCCAAAAAAGACAAAGTAAAAGCCTATTACCAACAAATGAACCGATACAGTGCCAATCTTGCCTTGCTCACAGAGGTATCAATGGCCCTTTTTGGGGGGCGTTTAAAACGAAAAGAGCGCCTTTCCGCGCGCCTGGGTGATGTTCTCAGTCAACTTTACCTGGCCTCTTCGACCCTTAAACGTTTTGCCGATGAAGGCCATCAAAAAGAAGACTTGCCCTTGGTAGACTGGGCGATACAAGACGCTTTATATCAAGCAGAGCAGGCGATCATTGATTTTCTTAATAATTGTCCTCATCAAGGCATCACCTTTGCTTTACGTATCGTTTTGTTTCCCTTTGGACCTCGACGTACAAAACCCAATGACAGGCTCGATAGCCGAGTTGCAAAAATTCTACAAACCCCAAGCCAAACACGAAAACGCCTCGGACGGCATTTGTTTTTAGAGCCATCAGAGTTCAACAGTGTCGGAAAAATCGAAAAAGCCCTTTTCGATCTCTTAAACGCAGAGCCCATTTATTTAAAAATATGCCAAGCAACAGGGCAAGATTTGCCTTTTATGTTTTTAGACAAAATGGCGCAGATGGCGTTAGATAAAGGACTTATCAATGAAGAAGAAGGCAAGATCCTTTGCCTTGCAGAAGCGGGCCGCATTGAAAGCATTGGCGTGGATGATTTTGACTCAAAAGAGCTGGCCGCAAAATAAAAAGCAACGCAAGATCATTGTTTCTTTTCGGTTTCGGGAGGGGGCGCGTTGAGACCCGCCTCTTCTTCAGCTTCTTTTTGTCTCTTTTTCTCTTTGAGGGTGCGCAAAATAAACCAGATTAAAAACGCAAGAAATAACAAGGTCACATTGCCTGCAATGATGGTCACAATGGCAGTTTTACGGTCAGATTCTTTTTTCCTTGCCGCTTCTTTTTCATCTTCAATGCGTTTTCGTTCCGCTTCCCGTGCTTCTCGCTCTTTATTGGCTTGCTCTATCGCTTCAAAATCGGCGACCGCGAAGGTTTGCTCTGGCATAGAAAAAACCAAAGGACGCCCTGTTTGTTTATCGGTCGCATATAAGCGTGCAAACCATTTATGCCTTCCCGGCGCATCAAAGTTATCAATCGGGACATTGAGGGCATAACTTTTTCCCGTCGCAGCCCCTTCATAGGTTGAAATTTTGCCATTTGGACCTGTGTATTGTGCGTGCAAAGCAAGAGAGCCCGCTTTGATACTGGCACTGTCCGATTCAAGCAATAAATTATGAGATAAGGCTTTTTTCCTACTTTGTGTAAATGTGGTCATCAAAGGGATTGGATAAACCAAAACCACTTCTTCAAGAGACCGAAAAAAAACACCGTTACCCGAGGTCACGCGCACTCTGTATTTTCCCGGTGCCACATCGATAGGCAGCTCGACAGTAAAAATACCGTCTCCAGGATGCTCATCAAGCCCTGCACCATTATCAATAAAAAGACCCAATGCTTTTTCCTGAGGACGCAAATTGTTAGGAAGATCGTTTTCATCCGCAATAAATTCAGTAAAGGTCACTTTTAACTCAACACGATCGAGAAAATCCCTTAAGAGTAAAGGCTTCCCTTCTTGCATCAACTGGGCTGTAAATTTAACAATTTCATCTTCATACAAGCGGGCAGGAAAGGTATCGACTTTCATCGTCAATGCAGACAAAATTCGAATTTTGTTTTCCGTCGAAATTTTACCGATGGCCTGCCAAGGACCGGGCATAGGATTATCGATAGAAATAATATCCATCGCATCTTCTTGATGCCAAGAGACATTATCAGGATGATCCCATTCATACAGTTTTTTACCATCAGGCTGAACCAGCACAACAGGCTGAGTTGATTTTTCACGATAAATAATAAAAGCCACTTGGGCGATGGTCGGATCGATTCGAAAGCGATTATTAAGAAGACGAATTTCAGGATCAGATGTTTGCACCGCCTCGGCACCGAAAGACAGCACAAAGACAAAAAAGAACCCAATCCATCCTGTTTTCATATCCTCTCCTTGAATAAAGCTAAAATATCCGTCGCCCTTGAAGGGAGCTGGCTCTTGGCTGCGCTCACGCTACGCCATAACAGAGTGCCTCTATTGCTCAAAGGGTTTACTCACTGGCCGACTAGATGCAACGCCATAAACAATTCCCTTTTTTTTCAATAGCATCAAGCTTGGCTTCATGCTCTTTTAGTTCATCGGCATTCGCGCGTATTATCTTTAATTTTTTTTCTCGCGTATCAACACGTCTGATGGCTTCCATTCCTTGTTCATTTGTTTGGTGCGCATTAAATGAAAGGCTCGTTTGACCGCCTGTCATTAATAAATAAACGTCCGCTAAAATTTCCGCATCCAATAAAGCGCCGTGCAAGGTGCGGTGGCTATTGTCGATGCCATAACGATCACACAGAATATCAAGGTTATTTCTTTTTCCAGGAAAGAGTTTCTTTGCCATCGCCAAAGTGTCTGTGATTTTACAAAAATCACCCACCGCCTCAAAGCGAGGATCAAGCATCTGAAATTCTTGGTTCATAAAACCAACATCAAAAGGGGCGTTGTGTGCGACAAGCTCTGCCCCTCGGAGAAAAGCAATAAACTCATCATGCACCTTGGCATAATCGGGTTTATCTTTGAGAAAAGCATCCGTAATACCATGAACATGGATAGCTTCAGGATCGATTTCTCTATCGGGTTTAATATACACATGAAAATGACGCCCCGTAAGCTTGCGATTCACAATTTCAACCGCACCAATTTCAATAATCCGATGCCCTTCATAATGTGGCCCCCCCTCGCGGTTCATCCCTGTTGTTTCTGTATCTAAAACAATGATTCTATCTTGATCTGGGTGATTGCTTTGGGTGTTCATTTTATTTTTGTCGCCTCTTTTTCAATAAAAATGAGCGGGGCTTTCCCGCTCTTTGTTTTATTGTCTTTTTATTTTCCACTGCAAGCCATCAAAAGTTTACTCCTCCTTCATATATCTGAGGATGTTTTTGATTCATATACCCGTCGCCTTTGAAACTGCGTGGGTGTTTGCTGCTCTCGCTCAGACCAATCACATAGTCGCGCTATGCTCAGGGCCTTCACTCATTTGCCGCCTACACGCATCTTCAAGTGTCTTGGGTATAACACCAAGATGCGCAATTCATAAATATGGGATTCATTTAGAATTAAAAAATTTGATCCGATCAGCAATTGAACCGAAACCGCTTTGAGCACTTTGAGCACTTTGAGCACTTTGAGC
>CAMRDW010000208.1 GCA_947041315.1 uncultured Enterovibrio sp. | reverse complement strand
TCTCATGATGTCGCTTTGTTACCATTGTGGAGAGTCCGTTCTTACGGGGTTACGCCATCAAGTAGAAATATTGGGTGTCAATCAGGTTATGTGTTGCCCTGGATGCGAGGCCATAGCAAAGACCATTATCGAACAGGGTCTCGGATCTTATTATGAATTTCGTACAAGCCCTGCAGAAAAATCGACGCTGATCCCTGATGATTTAAACGCTCTTTCCTTTTTTGATAATACAGATGTCCAAAAAGACTTTGTACATCAAGAAGAAGGACGCAAGCATGTGGTGCTTTTTATTCATGGTCTTTCCTGTGCTGCATGTGCTTGGCTTATAGAAAAAAAATTGCAAGCGGTGGACGGCACTCACTTTATTCAAGTCAATAGCACAACAAACAGAGCCACACTCCAATGGGACCCATCAAAAACAAAACTCAGCCATCTTCTCGGTGAGATCCAAGCTTTAGGGTACAACGCAGCCCCTTTTGAACAAGACACACAAGAAGAATATTACAAGCAAGACATGAAAAAATACCTCTATAAAATAGGGATCGCAGGGCTTGGCACCATGCAAGTGATGATGTTGGCCGTTGCCATGTATTTTGATGTTTTAGGGGGGATGGACTCCGACACGAAAGATTTTTTTCGTTGGGTGAGTTTGATTTTTGCCACGCCAATCTTGCTCTATTGCGCAACCCCTTTTTATAAAAATGCATGGAAAAACATTAAAGCGCGTTCATTAGGAATGGATGTGCCTGTTTCTATCGCGTTATTGTTTTCTTATTGCGCCAGTGCCTATGCCACCGTAACAGGGAAAGGCGAGGTGTATTTTGAATCTGTTGCCATGTTTACTTTTTTCCTTTTAATCGGTCGTTTTCTTGAATTGCGTGTTAAGCGTATTTCTGCCGCTCAAAGTACCCATTTATTGACCTTGATCCCGCGTTTGGCCACCTTGGTTTCTGGTGAGCGGTGCCCTGTTCATTCTCTTTGTGTGGGAGATTGTCTTCTTGTCTTGCCGGGTGAGTCTTTTCCTGCCGATGGCGTTATTTTAAAGGGGAAAACAACCCTTGATGAGTCCATGCTCACGGGGGAGTCGATGCCTGTTTTTAAAAAGAAAAATGACCGCGTTTTTGCTGGGACACAAAACATAGAAGGCCATGTCACAGTCAAGGTTGTCGCCATAAAGCAAGACGCCATGATCAATCAAATTATTCGCTTGCAAGAAAGAGCACACGCCGTTAAACCGCGCGTGGGACAAATGGCTGAAACGGTTTCACGTTATTTCGTTGGGATCATTTTAATTTTGGCCTCACTGACTTGGGTATATTGGAGTCAAGAGCGCCCCGATGACGCTTTTTGGATCATGTTGTCTGTTCTTGTCGCCACCTGTCCTTGTGCTTTGTCCCTCGCAACCCCCACGGCGATAACCTGTGCGACCACAAGGTTCAATCAATCCGGCATTTTACTTCGAAGAGGCAATGTTTTTGAAACATTAACAAAAATCAATCACGTTATTTTTGATAAAACAGGGACGTTAACACAAGGAAATGTCTCGCTGGTGGAGACGTATTACTATGACGACAATGAAAAAAGGGAGATTGAGGACATTGCTTGCGCATTGGAGTTGTATGCCAGTCACCCTATCGCCCGTGCATTTAAAGAATGTGAACCCAATAAAAAGATGACGGACATAGAAAATGTATTAGGTGAAGGAGTGCAAGGTTGGTGTAACGGCGATCTTTGGCGAATAGGCAAGCTCACTTTTGCGCTTGATGATGAGACAAAAATTGCGTTTGATGATCCCCATTTTGACCATTGCGTTTGGCTTTCAAAAAATGGAAAAAAGGCGGCTTCCTTTCAGTTAAGTGATCCCATTCGACAAAGCAGCAAAACCTTTATTCAAGAGCTGAAAAAACAAGGTATAAAAGTAACGCTTCTAACGGGAGACAATGAAACATCGGCAAGAAATGTCTCTCATGCGCTTGGGATCTCCTCTTTTGTATTTGGTGTTTCCCCAAAGGGAAAATGGGAATACATTAAAAATTGTCCTAAAGAAGACATCGTCATGATGGTAGGAGACGGGATCAACGACATGCCGGTTTTGGCTGGGGCGCATCTTTCAGTGGCGATGGGAGAAGGCTCTGATGCGGCAAAAAATGCAGCCGATTTAATTTTAATGAATAACGACCTCACTCTTTTATTAAGCGCAAAAAAGGAAGCGCATTTTACACAAGGGATTATTTATCAAAATTTGGCCTGGGCTTTAGGGTATAACCTCTTTATTTTACCTCTTGCCATGATGGGATGGGTCGCGCCTTATATTGCTGTGATTGGGATGTCAGCAAGCTCTCTTTTGGTTGTGACGAATTCATTACGCTTATTGAAAAAGAAAAAACGACAAGGAGCCTTTTGCGAAACAGAACAAACGCGCGACCCAAAGAAATTGAAAATGCGTGTAGGTGGAACGTGAGCGATGTCCTTGAGCATAGATTTGCGCTTGACTCTCTTATAGACAGGACAAGCCCAGCCCAGCCAAACCAAACACCCGCTCCCTTTTAAGGACGAGGGGTATACATAATGAAAGGATTCAGTGAATGGAAAGCCTTTATATTCTTATTCCTGTCGCAATGGTGCTTGTTTTTGTGGCCGTATGTGTTTTTATTTTTGCAGTAAAATCCAATCAATTTGAAGATCTAGAACGCCAAGGAATGAGCATTCTTCTTGACGATGAAAAAATCGTTAAACCAAAAAAGGACCCTACGCACCATGAACATGACCAATGAACTTTTTGCCGCATTTAGTCTCGGACTCTTGGGGAGCGGACACTGTTTAGGCATGTGTGCAGGCATTTCATCGGCGGTTTCCTTTCAAAGAGAGAGAAAAAAAAGCAACACATTGCCTCTATTTTATTATAATGCAGGTCGTCTTTTTTCTTATGGGGTTATGGGGGGGATCACAGGCGCGCTGATTTCAGAACTGGTGCAAATCACTTTTTTAAATCACGGATTATTATTTCTTCGTTTTCTAATGGCTTTAATGATGATTTTATTGGGACTTTATATGGGGCGATTTTGGAATGGATTGGCCTATTTTGAAAAATTAGGGGCCCCTCTTTGGACAAAATTATCCCCTTTAACCTCTCATCTTTTGCCGTTAAAAAATCCACGTTTTGCCTTTCCACTTGGGGTTCTTTGGGGCTGGTTGCCCTGTGGAATGGTGTATGCCGCCCTCACTTTGGCAAGCCTTGCTGGTGGATTTAGCCAAGGTTCCTTGATAATGCTCGCATTTGGCGCCGGAACGCTCCCTGCTATGCTTTTGGTCGGACATGGCGCTTCAAAAATAAAATTATTGCTTAATAACATGATTTTTAGGTGTTTTTTCTCTTTTTTATTTTTAAGTTACGGCATATTTACCGCATATAAAACGCTTATTCAGCTTTAAAATCTATTTATTCTTTATACATAAATGGTAATATATTGATTCAAATCAATTTGGTTTATACGACTTATGATTCAAGACAAAATTATAACAAAACGCTCTCTATCAGGGGGATGTGCTATTCATTGCCAAGATTGCAGCATCAGCCAACTTTGTATTCCTTTTTCTTTAAGCGATAACGATTTAAATCAGTTAGATCAAATAATAGAAAGAAAAAAACCGATTCAAAAAGGCCAATCTTTATTCAAAGCGGGCGATCCCTTGCGTTCTCTTTATGCCATTCGTTCTGGTACCATAAAATGTTACACCATCACAGAACAAGGTGACGAACAAATCACGGCGTTTCATTTGGCGGGGGATCTTGTTGGCTTTGACGCCATTAATAAAATGCAACATGCAAGTTTTGCCCAGTCTTTAGAAACATCGATGGTGTGTGAAATTCCCTTTGAAGTGCTCGATGAGCTGTCCGGAAAAATGCCAAAACTCCGACAACAAATTATGCGTTTGATGAGCGCAGAAATTAAAGGTGATCAAAGCATGATTCTTTTACTGTCAAAGAAGAACGCCGAGGAACGCTTAGCCGCTTTTCTAAATAATTTGTCCACCCGTTTCGCACAAAGGGGCTTCTCATCAAGAGAGTTCAGATTAACCATGACGCGAGGGGACATTGGTAATTATCTAGGGCTCACAGTCGAAACCATTAGTCGCCTTCTCGGACGCTTTCAAAAAAATGGGATCTTGAGTGTAAAAGGAAAATATATTACGGTACTGAATCCCGATGAATTATGCCGTTTAACAGGGATCAGTCAATAATAGAATTGGACTTTATTGCCCCTCAACTTGCGATCGCTCTTTATATTGATCACAATATATTGAATGTTTTATGAATCAAGCACTCAGCATCAAACCGCTGGAGGTTCTTATGGAAAAATATAACCACTTATTTGTTGCTATCGATCCTGACAATCAAGATCAACCGGCCTTGTCGCGAGCGTTAGATATCGCAAAAAAATCACAAACTCCGGCAACACTCACCCTTTTTCTTGCGGTTTATGATTTGTCTTATGAAATGACGTCCATGCTTTCTGGAGATGATCAAGATGAAATGCGTACTGGTGTACTGCACCAACAAGAAAAATGGTTAAAAAGTATTTTAACCGAATACGATACCGAAAACGTGATACTCGATTTTCACGTGGTATGGCATAAACGTCCATATGAATGCATGATCGCAAAAATCTTTGAAGGCCATTATGACTTACTGATAAAATCGACCCACAAACACGCAAAATTAGGCTCCATCCTTTTTACGCCAACAGATTGGCAATTGATACGTAAATGTCCTTGCCCTGTTTTGCTCGTTAAAAATAAAGGCTGGCCTTCCCATGGCAAAATTTTAGCTGCTGTTAATGTTGCATATGAAAATGAAGTTCATGAACACTTTAATGACAAGCTCATTAATGAAGCCAAAGCCATGGGGGGATTTTTAAACTCTCAAATCAATCTCGTTAACGCCTACCCCGCAACCCCGGTCAATGTGACGATTGAATTGCCTGAATTCGATCCCGCCTCCTACACCGATGCAGTCCGTGGGCACCATCTTTTATCCATGAAAGCCTTACGCCAAAAACACGGTATTGATGAAGAGCAAACTTTTTGCGTTGAAGGACTTCCTGAAGATGTGATCCCCCTTGTAGCCAAAGACATTAATGCAGAGCTTGTGATCATCGGCAGCACAGGTCGAGTGGGTTTATCCGCCATGTTTATTGGCAATACAGCAGAACATACGATAGATTCTTTGCAATGCGATTTATTGGCGATTAAACCAGATGGGTATGTCAGTCCTTTGGCACCGACAGACGCCCTCGACTAAAGAAAATATCCTTTTATTTGAGAAAATGGGCCGCATCTTTGATGGGGCCTTTTTTAATGTTTACCCCCCTGCTTTGGATCTCTTTTTTTTTGGATGCGTTTTTGATTTCTCCCTGCCTCCCTCCGTTTTTCCATTTAGTTATACCCAAAGACTTGAAGGTGCGTGTAGAGGCGGTAAACGAGTGAAGGCCC
>CAMRDW010000207.1 GCA_947041315.1 uncultured Enterovibrio sp. | reverse complement strand
TGGGGATCTCTATTGGATCTGTTACCCGAAAACCCCTTTAAATGATGGGTACCTGGTGCGGCGCAAACATATTTGAGTATTTCAATCTACTTCAGCGAGATAAACTCAAGGTCAAAACCCACCCTGAATTATATTTACCGTGGAATTACCAAACGCAACGCTAATCACTTAATTCATCATCGATTCTGATAAAAAGCCTGTTAATTCAGGCTTTTCATGTTGTTTTTGAAAAATCACGCTAACTTGGTGGAAGGTTACTTTATAAGTGAGGGAATGTCTGTGATTTTAATTTAAGCATTCGATCTTGCTTTCCTCGCCAGAGATCCAGAAAGATGGAAACAATCAATGCAGTGTGTTTTTTATTTATCTTATTGATTAAAATCCAGAAAAAAGTTCTGAGAGGTTCGAAATGCCTTTAAGATTTTTATGGGTGAATAGCCATTAGATTAAAAAAAACATATATATAAGCCTCTATTTTGAGTAGGATAGAGCCTTTCTTAAATTTATGATTTTAAAGTAGAGGTTATTCATTATTTATTAATAGAACCTTACGATTTCGTGTTTATTATATTACGTTTTTTCTTTTTTATATGCACAAATTAACGAATGACAATAGAGACTGCTTTTTTATCAAGGTGACTCCCTATAAAAGGTTGAATTTTAATCAATGTGGCGCCGTGTAGAAATGAAACACTTGTGCGTAATTTCTGTTTTGTATCATCGATGATTTACTTTAAAAATTGAAGAGACTCTCAAGTTGAAAGTATAAATGAAGATCTTGATTTTTCTTACTGATCAATGAGTTGTTTCGTAAGCTATCTTATTTTTAATCAAGACACATCGCGTAAAATGTGACACTTTAGCCAAGACACTTAAAAGTATGTGATAGGTGAAAAACGAGTGAAGCGCCTGAACAAAAATGCACTGTTTGATTGTGCTTTGCGAGCGCAGCAAAAACCCACGCAGTTTCAAAGGCGACGGGTATAAACACACTCAATTATTATCCGGAGTATTGTGAAGTAATGACGGACAAGAATATACCCCTATTAAATCATTTAGACAGCTCAGTCCCCATTGAAAAAGAATCAAAAATGCGGGTTGGTTGGCGTGAATGGGTTCAGTTACCTGAGCTGGGGATTTCTGCAATAAAAGCAAAAGTAGACACAGGAGCCCGTACTTCTTGTTTACATACATTTCGTATCCAAGAATATGAAAAAAATGGTGAAAAATGGGTGAAATTTATGATTCACCCAATACAAGATGACAATGATAGTGTGCAAGAATGCCATTCTAAGGTGATTGATATGCGAATTGTTCGTGATTCAGGTGGCCATGAATCTTTTCGTTATGTCATTAAAACACTTTTGATTATCGGTGAATGTCGTTATCCCATAGAGATCACATTGACAGCGCGCGATAAAATGAAATTTAGAATGCTATTAGGCCGTACAGCCATGGAAGGCCAATTACTGGTTGATCCAGAGGCTTCATTTATTGTTCAGGCGCCACAAGGTTAATATATGAAAATTGGAATTTTATCGCGTAATCAGAATCTTTACTCCACCCGTCGCCTGATGGAAGCCTGTGAAGCGCGAGATCATGAATACAAAATCATTGATGCATTGCATTGTTATATGAATATCAATTCAACTCAGCTTTCAATTCATTTAAAAGGGGAAGATCTAAAAGGATTTGATGCCATTATCCCGCGCATTGGCTCCAGTGTGACGTTTTATGGTTGTGCTGTGTTGCGTCAGTTTGAGATGATGGGAATTTATACATTAAACGACTCTGTTGCCATTCAACGCTCTCGTGACAAATTGCGCTCATTGCAACTTTTATCCCGTAAAAGTATTGGAATGCCCATTACGGGATTTGCCAGTAAGCCCGGTGATATTAAGGATTTATTGAATATGGTGGGTGGCGCTCCTGTCGTGATTAAGTTGCTTGAAGGTACGCAAGGTATTGGGGTTGTTTTAGCTGAAACGCGTAAAGCGGCTGAAAGTGTCATAGAAGCGTTTATGGGTCTAAAAGCCAATATCATGGTGCAAGAATATATTAAAGAAGCAGGCGGGGCAGATATACGCTGTTTTGTGATTGGCGATAAAGTGATTGCATCCATGAGACGTCAAGCTTTGCCTGGTGAATTCCGATCTAATTTACATCGTGGGGGGGTGGCCTCACTGGTACGGATCACCCCCGATGAACGTAAAACAGCAATTTCTGCAGCAAAAGCAATGGGTCTTCATGTGGCTGGAGTCGATTTATTACGCTCAGATCGTGGGCCGTTGGTGATGGAAGTGAATTCATCACCGGGCCTTGAGGGGATCGAATTTGCTACAGGCCATGATGTAGCAGGGATGATCATCGACCATCTAGTGAAAATTGTTTCTACTTCGAGGACAAGGACACGTGTCAAAACACAATAAAAAACATGCAGCTTTTGAAATTGGAGGGGTATCTATTCCTCCTGGTCAAAGGGCGAGCGTTGATTTTGAAGTCGCCCGGCTTTATACCCATTCACCTCTTTCTGTTACGGCAGAGGTACTTCATGGGAAAAAACCGGGGCCTGTATTGATGATTAATGCCGCGATTCACGGAGATGAATTGAATGGCGTAGAAATTGTTCGTAATATTCTTGAAAAATTAAATCCAGCTAAAATCAGCGGTACCGTCATAGCTATTCCTGTTGTCAACGTTTTTGGATTTATTCATAAGTCAAGGTATCTTCCAGATAGACGAGATTTGAATCGTTGTTTCCCTGGTTCTGAGACGGGCTCTATTGCTGGACGAATGGCATTTCAAATTTTTGAACAAATTGTTCGCCATTGTACTCACATCATTGATTTGCATACTGCGGCGATTTATCGTACTAATCTTCCTCAAATTCGTGCCAATCTTTCAAACGAAAAAACAAATGAAATGGCCGTCGCATTTGGGACCCCTGTGATCATTGATGCGATATTAAGAGACGGCTCTTTGCGGGCCGAAGCTGAAAATATCGGTATCCCTGTTATCACTTATGAAGCCGGTGAAGCACTGCGTTTTGAACCTTTCGCGATTGCCGCAGGGGTTAATGGTGTTAAACGTGTTATGCAATACCTCGGAATGCTTCGGAGTTCTTTAAAAAAATCGAAAGTGGACCCCGTTATCGCGCGTTCGACAAGGTGGGTTCGTGCGGAAAATGATGGAATTTTACGTTCCCATGTTTCTCTTGGGCAGCGTGTCAAACAAGGTCAAACTTTAGCCTCTATCAGCAGTCCGATAGGAAGTGAAGAAATTCAAATTATTGCACCTCAAGGTGGGATCATCATTGGACAACAAACTCTCCCTTTAGTGAATGAAGGCGATGCGATTTATCATATTGCTTTTTTTGAAGAAGCGGATAAAGATGTTGAGCTGCAAGTTGAAAATTATTTAGATGAAGTTATTGATGATGAAGGAAATGAAATTAAATGGGGCATAGGAATTCTTTGATGTTTCTGATATTCATTAAAATCTGAAGGCTTCGATTAGGTTAATCTTCTTTTTTTCAATCTTGTTGCAAGGCGTTTAATGAATCAGCGCCTTGCGTAAAAGATGAATTATCAATTAATAAACATTCGACTTAATGAAATCGTTTAATTTTTGCTCATTCTTCAATGCCTTTTGAGGATAAAAACTCGGCATAAGTCCCTTTAAAATCAGTGATCTTACCATTTTTTATTTCTAAAATCCGTGTTGCTAAGGAATCGACGAAGATACGGTCATGAGACACAAAAAAGAGCGTCCCTTTATATTGTTCAAGCGCTGTATTTAAGGCTTCAATGGACTCCATGTCCATGTGGTTAGTCGGTTCATCCAACAATAACATGTTAGGTCTTTGCATCATTAGCTTTCCAAGCAACATGCGCCCTTGCTCTCCTCCTGAAAGCACTTTGACTGATTTTTTAATGTCGTCTTGAGAAAATAACATCCGTCCTAGAAAACCACGAAGGATTTGTTCATCTTCGCCTTCTTGACGCCATTGCCCCATCCAATCCATCAGGTTCATGTCTTTTTCGAATTCTGCGGAATGATCTTGTGCGTAATAGCCGATATTTGCATTTTCTGACCATTTATACATCCCTTTACGTGGGTCTATAACTCCCGCGAGTGTATTTAAAAGGGTTGTTTTACCTGCGCCATTTTCCCCGATAATGGCGATACGCTCGCCCACTTCAAAAATCGTGCTGAAATTTGAAAATAAATCGTTCTCAAATCCTTGGGAGATATTTTCAAGTTCAAGTGCATTACGGAAAAGTTCTTTGGACTGTTCAAAGCGAATAAAGGGATTTTGACGGCTTGAAGCTTTGACTTCATCTAATTTAATTTTATCCATTTGTTTCGCGCGAGAAGTGGCTTGCTTTGCTTTAGATGCATTAGCAGAAAAACGAGCAACGAAGGTTTGCAACTCCGCAATCTGTACTTTTTTCTTTGCATTATCAGCAAGTAAGCGGTCTCTTGCTTGAGAGGCCGCTAACATGTACTCATCGTAGTTACCATGGTATAAGCGTAAGGCACCATAATCTAAATCGGCCATGTGGGTGCAAACTGAATTTAAAAAGTGTCTGTCATGTGAAATGATGATCATGGTGCAATTTCGTGAATTAAGGATTTCTTCTAACCAACGAATCGCATCAATATCGAGGTTGTTTGTTGGCTCATCAAGCAACATAATATCAGGATCTGCAAATAAAACTTGGGCCAATAAAACCCGCAATTTCCAACCCGGTGCAACCTCGCTCATTAAGCCATAATGTTGTTCGATAGGAATTCCGACGGCAAGAAGGAGTTCTCCAGCTTTGGCTTCTGCCATATAACCGTCCATTTCAGCAAACTCAACCTCGAGTCCGGCCACGCGCATTCCATCTTCTTCTGTCATTTCAGCGAGGGAATAGATGCGGTCACGTTCCTCTTTGAGGTGCCACAATTCTTTATGTCCCATGATAACCGTATCAATAACAGTGAATTGTTCGTACGCAAATTGATCTTGATTTAATTTAGCGACGCGCTCGTTAGGGTCAAGATTGACCGTTCCTGCTGTTTGTTCGAGTTCTCCGCTCAAGATTTTCATGAAGGTTGATTTTCCGCAACCATTTGCACCAATAAGGCCGTAACGGTTGCCTTCTCCAAATTTGACTGAGATGTTTTCGAACAAGGGTTTCGCGCCAAATTGTTGTGTGATATTCGCTGTACTGATCAAATGGATATTCCTAAAAATTAATAAAATTAATAAAATTAATGTAAGGTTACAGAGATCACAGTTTCACTTCAAGCAAACCACTTCTTGTTCTTTATAAATCATTAGGCGTTTTGATGATAAGAATGCAGTTGCTATGTGAGCGTGCTGCGTTCAACTTGGCGCTAAAGTGAATGTTATCGTGCAGGCGATGAGAAGCCAGTTGCTCTTAGAAGCGTTGATCTGCGCCGATGAAACCACGGTTCAAGTCCTGAAAGAACAAGACAGAAAGCCTCAAAATAAATTCTACATGTGGGTGTGTCGAAGTGGAGAATTTACAGAGAAACCCGTCGTCATTTATGATTATCAACCCAGC
>CAMRDW010000206.1 GCA_947041315.1 uncultured Enterovibrio sp. | reverse complement strand
ATCTCAGTTGTTTTGGGTGATTTATATTGCTGGTTTTAATTTTATCTAATCTCTCGTCTTTTTAAGCGCCGATGTGTACGATAAACGCGCTATGCTTGTGTTTTTGTTATGTGGCTGAATGCTTTTGCTGTATTCTTTCATTGGTATTGAGAATCTTATTCTTTTAATTAATACGTTTGATGTATTTATTTTCGTTGTTATGCTTTGTTATAAAAATAAATAATATGATTTTTTATTAATAGCTCTTGCCGAGACCCTCATCTAAATGTTTTAATTTGCCTGTCATACATTGCAATGCGTATTGAGACGGTTTTATATATGGTTTTCTGAGCGTGTTGATTTGTGATTTTACAGTTATTCGTAATATGCATTTGTTCGCACAGCGCATTGTCTGTATTTATTTTTGATGTTAATTTAAAAAACAGATAAAGCCAAATGCAAACATAAAAAAAACGCATGGATCGTCTCTGTTTAATTAAGTATTGTTAATCATTTTGGCAGGTAAAAATGTCTTTTTCTAAAGAGCAAGTAAGTTTATTACAACAGCCAATTAACGATGAGTTTTCGTGTGGGGTTTATTTAAAATTAGATAAATCGGCTTTTCGTTCACTTCGTAATGAATTCAATGTTGCTCAAACAAGTTTAAGAAAGCTTTTTCAAAATCCGACTGAAGAGCAAAAAGAGGCACTCGAGGCGCTGGTTATTTCTGATTGGCAGGCTCTTGAGTCCAGTTTACTGACTCTTTTCACCTCAACAACGCGCGATATAGAACTCATCGCTTGGTTTATTGCCGCTCAAATTTTGCTGGACTCAAGCCTTGAAGGGGGGGTCAATGCATTGCATTGGCTTGCGGATTTAATCGAAAACGATTGGCATGCACTTCATCCACGCTTAGCTGAAAATCCCCCTTCTACAACGGAAGCGCTTCCCCCTGAAGAGGCGCATTTAAAAATAAAAGCTTTTGGTCAGTTTGTCGGTGACAGTGAAGACAGCTCGCTTCTTTATGCCCCTTTATTGCAAGTGCCTTTGATTGGCAAGGTGACTTTTTTTGATTTTCAAAGTGCAGAAAGAAAAGGGGAGCATTCGGCATTAAAAATAAGCCTTGCTCCCATTTTGAAAGAAGAAAAAACAGAAATTCAAGAAAAATTAAACAACCTTGTCGCGTCTCTTGAAGCCATCGAGCGTCTTGATGGGCTTCTAAAAATAAAATGCAAAGAAAGCCAAGCGGGTTTTGTCAATTTGAGTTTTGTGAAGAATTTGTTTTTTAAGATGAATTCAGCCCTTTCTCAATTGTCAGGAATGACAGGGCAGTCATTCATCAAGAAAAATGCACAAGAAGAAAAACAGCAAGACACAGAAGAAGAATCTTTGGATCTTGATGCTTCCCATTCTGCATCAGAAGAATGCACTTTATCAACTCAAGACAATACAAATAATCTCAATGAAGTTCCAATGCGGCTTCGTGCGGATAATCTAAATGAAGTGGCGCTTTCTAATAATATGAATAGAGACTTGGCTTTTCGTATGCTGAGGGATGTCTCCGATTATTTTCATGTAACAGAGCCGCACAGTCCCATTTCTTTTATGTTAGAAAAGACCATTCGTTGGGGCTATTTAACGCTTCCAGAATTGTTTCAAGAAATATTAAAAGAGAAAAAAGAAGAAGAAATTGGAAATATTTTTTCCAGTCTCGGTTTAGATGAAGAAAATAAAATAGATCTACCGAATTAATCTTGTATTTTAACTATAAAAACATTTATTAAAAAAGGAAGTGTATTATGGCCTTGTATCTGGGTTTGTATATGTCATTTGACGCTGCTAAAAATAAAAAGATAGGGGCTACAAGCTTCGAAAAATCGGATGCGGAGCTTGCGGACTGGTCCTTTGGCACAATTGCTAGTTCTGATCAAAGTACAAGTCGATTTTTAGCTATGCCTTCTCCGGCCGAGCTTGCGACTGCTGATGGGATGTTACATTTGACCCCTTATCATGTAACCAGCGGTTTTAATTGGATGAGCCCTATTTTTGAAGCGGCTCTTCATAAAAGTACGGTGGGTGGCGGTTTCGATATGGTCATTATTAATGCAGTAACCTCTGGAAATGACGGAGGCTTTGATATTACCTTTAAAAAAGAATTACGTGGCGTTCATATTTCGAGTCTGACGCGGAGCATTTCTGGCGACGGAAGCATAACAGAATCGATGACTTTTCTTTTCACTACTTGTAAGCACACTTATTACGATAAGACCGCTACGGGGTATGAGGCGTCTTGTATGTTTGATTTTAATCTTAAGACTCACACAGCAGATTCTGCAACTGAGGTGCCACCAGAAACTGCTGATGAGGATACCGCTCTGTAGCAAAAAATGGTAGTGACACGATTATGCGATTAAGTCTATTTAAACTTTTATTCTAAGTATGCATAGATATTTGATATTGCGAACCATTTACATATTTAAAGCTTTGGTCTTTTGTATGGACATTTATGTAAAAATGCATATTTGAAACACTACCCAAAAAAACTTATCACGGCTTAAAGAAATGGACTTCTTTTTTATTATTTATTTAGCAGGAAAAATAAATGGGAATGAACTCACAAACAAAACGGGTCAATAAAAACCGAGTCAGTATTACTTACGATGTAGAAATCAAAGGTAAAAAAGAAAAAAAAGAATTGCCTTTTGTTGTTGGGATTATTGGTGATTATTCAGGGCACAAAGATGAGTCCTTAAAAAAGGACTTGGCTGACCGTGAATTTATGGGAATCGATAAGGATAATTTTGGCGCTGTGATGACCAAAATAGGCCCGGTTCTTAATTTTACGGTTGATAACACCTTGCTTGACGATGGCTCGCAGTTTGAAGTGAATTTAAAATTTAATTCAATGAATGACTTTAAGCCGGAGTTTTTAGTTGAACAGATTGAACCTTTAAAAAATCTTCTTCAAACGCGCAATCAATTAAAAGATCTTTTAAGTAAAGCGGATCGTTCTCGAGATTTAGAGCGCTTATTAAAAGAAATTCTTCAAAATGCTGATTCCATTGAAAGCCTTGCAAGTGAATTGGGTGTGAAAAAAGAGGGAGCAGAATAATGTCGACAGAACAAGACACCACTTTAACCAGTGTCACTGAGGGGGCGAAAGAAAGTTTTCTTGAACGTGCCATCAGTGTGACCTCACAAACGCCGGAAGATGCGACCAAAACACTTTTAAGTGTTTTAACGACGCAAGCTTTGGAAGGAACGGTTACTTGGGATAAAAATCTCACTTTGACCATTAATAAGGCCATCGTGGCCATCGATCAGAAAATTTCCCTTCAGTTGGCACCAGTCCTTCAAAATGCTGAATTTAGAAAACTGGAAGGCTCTTGGCTTGGATTGCATAAATTAATTATTAACAGTGATTTGGGATCCAACACAAGCGTTAAAGTAAAACTTGCCGATTATACAAAAGACGAACTCATCGAGCAATTTGAAGAAGCCCCTAGCATTGACAGAAGCCGTTTTTTTAATATGGTCTATCAAGAAGAGTTCGGAAGCGCGGGGGGGTTGCCTTACGGTGCGCTGATTGGGGACTATGAATTCGGTTATGGCGGTGAAGATGTTGCATTTTTGCGGTATATGGCCGAAGTGGCCGCCGCATCACACGCGCCTTTTATTGCCGCTGTCGGTGCTGCCATGTTTGATTATTCTAAATTTGCCACTTTTTTAGAGGGAAAACCGGTTGCCGCCGGATTTGAAGGACCTGCTTATGGGGCTTGGAATGCATTTCGTGAAAGTGATGATGCGCGCTATGTGGTTTTAACCCTTCCAAAAACACTGGCCCGTGTGCCTTATGGTGCGGCTTCGACTCAAACCAAGTTATTTCATTTTGAAGAGCTCCCCCTTCGTGACAATGGTCAGCAAATCGTCACTTCGGAAGATAATTTTGTCTGGAGCAATGCCGCCTATGAATATGGTGAGATATTGATCCGCGCTTTTGTAAACTACGGTTGGTGTACGGCAATCCGAGGAGCTGAAAATGGCGGAAAAATAACGGCGATGCCTTATTTTTCTTATTTTAATGAGGCCAATGAACAGATTCAAGTCTGCCCAACACAAATTAATTTCACTGATGAGCGAGAAAAAGAGCTCAGTGATTTAGGTTTTCTTCCTCTTGTTCATTATAAAAATACGGCGAATGCGGTGTTTGTTGGGGCCCAATCAACCTTTAATCCGGGTACCTATGCAGACTCTGATGACAATGCCAATGCGGCAATTGCAGCCCGTATTCCCTATACCATGGCGACAAGCCGTGTTGCGCATAATTTAAAGATCATGGGACGAGAATTGGTAGGTTCAAGTTTAACCCCTGACGACATCCAGAATGTTTTAAGCTCGTGGATTGCCCGTTTTGTGAATCCGAATGCTTTAACCAATGCTGCGAAAGCGAAAACGCCGTTAAGAGAAGCGAAAGTGACGGTCGTCGAGCAAGCGGGGCGCCCGGGTGCATTTTCTGCGGTGGCTTATCTGAGGCCTTGGTTACAAATGGAAGAGCTAACAACATCCCTTCGCATGGTGGCCAATATTCCAGGCTAATGAACATTTTTTAAATGGCGTGCGCATGTTATGAATGAGTTCTTCATGAAATCAAATTCTAAAGAGCAAGATCCCACATCGGGATCTTTATTCTCTAGGCTTCCTTGGGATGCTTTATTTTTATCGTTAAAACAAGATAAACGCCATCATTTTAAAGCGTTATTGGCAAAAGTGATTTTGGACCTGGATGAGGCGCTCAGTCGGCAACTTTCGCTTGTGATCCAAGCGGCCTCTTTTAAAGTCCTTGAGGCGTCATGGCGAGGGATTGAATTTTTAGTCTCAGAATCAGCGTCTTTTAGAAAAGTGAAATTAAAAATCTTAGATTGGGATTGGGACGCGATTTCAAGAGATCTTCGTTATTCTTTTGAACTTAAACGCACTGGGTTATACCGGAAAATTTATTCCGATGAGTTTGATATGGCGGGAGGCACTCCGTTTGGTTTGCTTCTTGTTGATCATAAAATCAAATCAAATGATGAGGAAGATGTCAATTCTGACGATCTCTATACCGTGCAATTATTGTCTGAGTTAGCTGAGGTCGCATTATGCCCTGCCATATTGGGTGTGGATCCTTGTTTTTGGGGCGATGAGCCTGGCCATCTTTTTCAAGATTTATCTCGCATTGACCGGATTTTAAAAAGCAGCGATTTTAATTCTTGGGCCCTTCTTCGTGAAAAGCCCTCCTCACGTTTTCTTTCTTTGGTCTTTCCTGAATATTTGGTGCGATCTTCGTATCAACATCATTGTGCAGGCTTTCTTTTTAATGAACGCCCTACGCATAAGAATATGTTGTGGGGGAACGCGGCCTATCTTTTGGTTGCCAATGTGATACGTGAATTTGACAGAACCAACTGGTTTGGTTTTTTAACCTCTTATAATGCATCTGGAAGTTATGGGGCCATTGTTCAAAGCCAAGAGCCTATAGTGAGTCGAATTGATATTCACAGTGAAGACGATCCTTTTTGGCGTGTTCACGGTTTTATTCCGCTGTCCAGTGTATATCTAACCCATCAAAAAGGTTTTTTTAGTAATC
>CAMRDW010000205.1 GCA_947041315.1 uncultured Enterovibrio sp. | reverse complement strand
AAAGACGTCAAAGACGAGGGGTATAAAGGGGCATGATCTCACAAGAAAGTGTCTTTTTATCCTCCATAAAAACAGGGTCGATAGCGCACCAGACAGCGCATCCTTTGAAAAAGGAAGGGTTCACTTTCTTGCATCAGCCGAAATCGACCCTCTCCTTTTTCAAGTCCTAAAGAAAATACCATGTCAGAAAAACCCAAAAATATAACAGCCCAAGTCAGCCGTATTCTGAAATCCTCTTGCGTTGACGGCCCAGGGAATCGCTTCGTTCTTTTTTTACAAGGCTGCAATTTTAAATGCATCAATTGCCATAACCCACACACCATTCAACACTGCCGTCATTGCGCAGAATGCATCCCCCATTGCCCAACGCAAGCCCTTCAATTAAATACACACAAAAAAGTGGTATGGCGCCAAGCCCAATGCACAGGATGTGACAAATGCATTGATGTGTGCCCTTATCAATCTAATCCTAAAATCCTTCAATTAAGCGTACTTGAAGTGCTTGAAAAAATAAGAGAATGCCATTTATTTCTCAACGGGATCACCCTTTCAGGCGGCGAGTCTACCTTGCAATTGCCCTTCATTGTGGCCCTATTTAAAGCCATCAAAGCAGATCCTGCCCTTTCTCATTTAACCTGTTATATCGACAGCAATGGATCCTTAAGTGACGCAGGCTGGCAACGCGTTATGCCTTATTTAGACGGGGCCATGATCGATCTTAAAGCCTGGCAATCAGAAACCCATTTATGGCTCGTCGGAAAGGACAAACACAGGGTCATTTCAAGCATCAATTTACTGGCAAAAGAAGGGAAATTGCATGAAGTGCGTTTATTGCCTATTTCGGAAAAATCCGATTTAGGAACGAATGTAAATCAGGTAGGGCAATATTTAAAAAAATTGCCTCGCAAGGTGAACATTCGCCTCAATGCATTTGGACACCATGGCGTGGTGGGAGAGGCCTTGACATGGGCAAAAAGCACAGAAAGCGACCTTCTGACATTTCATGACGCCTTATACAAAATACTCCAACGCCCCATCTTGCTTCCCTCTGTTTATCTTTAAGAAAAACAACCTTTATTTAAGAGGCTCATAAGCAAAGCGCGTCTTTATTTCGCGACTCAAATTCAGTCTGTTTGGTTTTATTTTTCAGGTCCATTCTTCGTGTCTACCCAAGACACTTGAAGATGTGTAGAGGGGACAAACGAGTGAAGGCCCTGAGCATCAATGGAGTAGCTGCTTGGGCAGAATAACCCTAGCCAACAAGCAGGCAAGATCAAAGGCGACGGGTATACGGAATGCGGAATGCGGAATGCGGAATAACAGTTTTGACATAATCAGCTCCTCCATCGCCCCCTGAGCTCGAGGTTATCTGAATTCATATCTGTTCATTAGTAAATTGACACATAAAAGAACATAAAAAAAATCCTCACAAAGCAAAGTGAGGATCACATTAAAAAATCAGTTATTTATTCTATTTATTGCGGCTGAACAAGCTGCTTTAATTTGCTCACAGGAACGGTTAAAGTTCGGATCTTTCCTGCATTATCTTCCAAAATGACCATTGCATTTTTATTGTCTAATTGATAAATGTCTGAATAAGCAGAGCCACCATTGACCAATTGCACAGGTCCTTGCCATGAAGCCCCCTCATCAAAGCTAAACCAAAGCCCAAGATGATTTCGACCTGCATTTCCAGGAAGAGAGCCGATTGGGTTTGTAAACAAAAGATAACTCATTTCATTGCCATCATCTTGTTCGCTAAAGCGTGTGATTGCAGCATCGACAGTATCGATGCTCATGTTCAAAAACTGATCTGCGCCATAATTTTCCGGCATTGACCAGGTAATTCCGGCATCTTTACTGATAAATTGATGGCGCGCGCCGTAATTGACGTTATTGACCGTTTGATTAAAATCTAACCTTGCTGTGAGCAAGAGATCGCCGTTTTTAAGTTCAACAATATCAGCTTCACTTGGCTCTAATGTTTCAAGATAATCTGACATCCAGCGATACGGGACTGGCAAAGGTGCACCCACATCCCAAGTGACCCCCTTATCATCTGAAAACACAGAAGAGACATTGAGGAAGTATTTATCCAATGTGATAGCAGGATATATTAAACGATTATTTTTGTGTCCAGCCTTGTAGGTTTGCTTTTCAAGTTGAATACCGTGACCTGGGCCTGGATTCACACTCGCCACACCATAAAAACTATAAGCACGGCCTGAATGGAATTTTTCCCAGCCTAACGTCTCTGGTAACGTATTTTGTTCTGAAGGGTTAATGAGTGACAATGCCTGTGGATCATATTCAAGCGCAGTTTGACCGTTCTTCATCAATTTGATGTATGCTAAATGCATACGCCCATCGACGTTTGGATCTGTTTGTCCGAATAACACTTTATTATCACTTGAAGGGCTTCCTTCAAATGTATCAATGAATTTATCATCGACATACAAAATAGCATTGTACTTCTCTTTATTATATCGGATTTTCACATCAATAAATCCGGCAATATTATCACCGTTTTCACGAATGACATAAGGTGAAGAATTATTTCCAAGATGCGCGATTAATTTATTCTCATTAGAAATCTCAAATTCGACTTTAAATAATTTAGTTCCATTTGAAATAGACAAATCATTCGCTTTTCCATTGGATATTTTTAATTTCGCGTATAATTCCCATTCATCAGCACCGTTAAGAGATGCCGCTTTAGAATAAGACTCATTTCCTGACCAACCAACAATTTGAAATGATTTTTCTTTTATATCTTTAGATACATCAAATGGGGCGCTCCAACGATTATTTACGACATCGTAGGTACTATAAAAAACCCCACTTTCCATCCAATATTTTATCTTGTCGCCGTTTTGCGCCGCATCAGTCGGCCAGCGAACATAAGAAACGATCACTTCATCATCGTCAAACCGATAAATGGGACGAGGGTCTGAAAAATCATAATCATCACTTAAGTTAATTTGCTCAGTTAGATTTATTTCTTTACTCCAAGACTTTCCATAATCACGAGAGGTTCGAGAGACAATGTCATTGGTATTCAGGATAGAACCAGGATCCCCTCCACCCACACGTTTTTCTGCGAATATAACAACGGTTCCGGGCGTTTTTTTACTCACAACGAGAGAGGGTATACGATCAGGGCTTGAGAATACAGGATCACCACTGACTGTAAATTTAACTGAACGGTAAAAAGCTTCCGCATTAATTTCTGTTGAACCATTCCCCCACACAATCATATTTTGTGATGTAGAAACAGGGCTCCAATTCCTTTTAATTAATTGATCATCAAAATAAAAGCTTGCGGTTGGCTCGACTCCTGGATGGAAAACAATGTCGTAATTGTGATATTCTAGGGCTTTCTTCCCTGTTGCTAATACTGTATGTCCTTCGACGCCTTCAAATTCAACGATTAATTGGTCGTTCCTCAAAGAAATGATCGGTAAAAAACGCACGTTTCCATTTGCATAATAATTGGCTAAATACCCGCCTGATTTCACACGCATTTGTGTTGAAAGTGTCCAACCATATTCCATAGCTTGAGTGTTTATTTCTGAACTCGGGGTTATTTTCCAGTTTGCACGTCCATTATTTCCATTGGCATACCATTCAGTGACATCCGCTGTATTTATTGTTTCACCATAAGCGCTTCCACTTAAAAAATTCTCCCATCCTTGCTCTATTGGCTCATCAAAAGCGGCATTTTGTGTTGGAATAAAATCATGCATTTGAGAGAAAGCAGAAAAAGAGAGAGCAGAAAAAATGCAACAGCATAAATAACGCTTACTGAAATATTTCATTATATAGTCCTTAAAAATCCCTAAGAATATGAAACTATACTCATTGCCTTTGAACCTGCGTGGGTGTTGGGCACGCAAGGTCAATGAGTTTGGGTATAAAACACGATTTAGTTTACGAATTGTTTTCTTAATTTTTTTCTTTGATGATTTCGAATAAATATGTTCCCGTCACTTTTGAATTTGCATTTTTTTAAAATGAGGCTTTTTCATTCTTGATACTTCATAAAACCAATCAACGGCTTTTCTGATTTATGCTTCAAACTCACCTTTAAGTATTCTGGTATACATCATTAAAATAAAACAAAATGGAGCATTTCTTCAATCATAACATTTCACAATGGAGATGCGCTCCGCACATTATTGATTAGATTTTATTCATACTAAGAGATAGATATAAAACGAGAAATTTTAATTTAAAATGATCCCCATCACACGGGGCTAACCTTTCATTTAATTCCATTCCATCTCGACGCAAAGAAAAACTTAACCAATTGAATTAAAAGCAATATTTTACTCTCAGGCGTTTTAGTGTCACGCAGGTATGTTACCCTAACAAGGTTAATTTGATTATTCCCTTCAAAATGAATTATTTGTTCATAAATTCAATGGCTTGATTTTGATTTATACTATGCATTTTGGATCTTGATGGCAATTGTTGAAGTGTCGTTTATTTTAAAAAACGAAATAGCTAAAAAGTGGTTCATCTGGAAAAAAGGGATCTTAACTTTTTAATCATGCTTTTTTTTGGGAGGTCTTAATCGCTTTAGATTTGCAATCTAGAGAAACTCAAAATTTAAGGCAACCCTGTATGTCTACCTCATTGCTCTACCCTGGTTTCGGGAGCGCGAGCTTAATACAAAACGACTTCCTATAAAGACGGCCCCGCTCATCTTCAAATTCATTTCAAGCAAAGGCCATCGCGGAGCTTGTTGTAATCGTCGGGACGTCATCAAAAGAGGACGGTATTTGCGTCGCTTTCAGATTGCTCCTATTGGAAATAAACCCTGCTATATTGAACTCGATGTATATCCAAGACACTTGAAATGCGTGTAGGCGGTAAACGAGTGAAGCCCCTTTGCATAGAGATACTCTGTGATTGGGCTGAGCCAAAGCTGCCAACACCCACCCAGCGTCAAAGGCAAGGGGTATCGTGGGTGTAATACCAATCCCATTAAAAATGGGATCATTCTTAGCTTGTTAAATCCAGCGATAAGATCATTATAATTTTCTCAATGAGAATAACTCGTTATCGAAAATTCACGCCTTGTTTTCGTGTTTTTTCCGGAACAATTTCGGACTAACGCCTAATGGAATTGCTATAACCTTATTGCAGGCGTTTATGTACAAGGAGAAAATCATGAGAATATTGACCAATATCTGCTCCGATGATCTACCGAAAAGCAAAGATTTTTATGTCATGCTACTTGGTTTCAAGGTTAAGTACGACAGCGATTGGTATGTACAGCTTTGCTCACCTAAAGATTCAGAAATTGAATATGGCATTATTCAACGAAACCACAAGCTGGTTCCTGAAGAGTATCAAAATCATCCAAATGGGATGTATGTAACCTTTGTTGTTGAAGACGTTGATGTTACCTATAACAAAGCGATAGAAATGAATCTTTCTATTGTGCAAGAGCCACGTAACGAATTTTATGGGCAGCGTAGATTTCTGCTTAAAGACCCTAATGGGTGTTTAATTGATATTTGTTCACCTTGGGGAGCTGAATCGGAATGAATCAAGCCGTTTTAAACAATGATCGTTTTAATGAAAAAATCTTAATCCGCCACCCAAAATAAAACAATAAGATAGATTGTCTTGTTGGCTTTATCACTTAAGGATCACTCAATGAAGATGATGGATACAGATAGATGAAGATAAAATGAAATAAGAGGATTTCTGCAAAGAGATTTTAAAAAAA
>CAMRDW010000204.1 GCA_947041315.1 uncultured Enterovibrio sp. | reverse complement strand
GGGGGCTTGGCGCAGGCGCGCAACTTCAATTATTTTGGGTATAATTGCCCTATTTTATTGAATCCCACAAAAAAACGCATCTTTTATAAAAAAGATGCGTATTTGAAAAAAATTTTAAAGATCAGATTATTTGGCTTTTACACCTAATTTAGCCCCTTTAAAAGAAGGGGCCGCTTTGATATTTAAGTTCAACTCCCCTTCTAGAAATCCACTGATTTTTTGATAAAAAACCTCAAGAGATTGTTTAACTTCTTCTGTGTATTTATTAGGAAGCTCAATGTCTAACCAATCACCTTGTTGGTCATATTTGCCATAGGTGTAGACATATTTAAAGCCTTTTTTCTTGGGGATAAGTTCTAACCACCACCCCCAAAACTCGCGGTTTTCAGGCTCTTTTTTTGCGCTCACACAAGCGGATAAACAATCAAAAAAATAACTTTCATCGGATGATTTTTCCCTGCGTAAATAAGGCCCTAATTGGGCAAAGCGTGTTAAATAACGCCCGTGGGATAAAGTGGTCGTTTCTTCCGTCATCGTCATGCTCCATTGGTCACTCGTTCATTCCATTGCGTCTTTTTTTGCCTTGATATACCCGCCGCCTTTGAACCTGCGTGGGTGCTGGCTGCTCTCGCCTAAGATCAATCACAACATCAATCTATGCTCAGGACCTTCACTCACTTGGCGCCTACACCCAACTTCACGGTCTTGGGTATATTTTATTTTCAAACTAGAAAATAATTTCACTCATTTATACCATGAGTGAAAAATAAACGGACCTTATAACGCTGATTATTGATTTTTCATCAAATTAAATAACCTAAAAATGATCAGACTCACAAGGTTTTTTGGAACCAATCAAGGGTTTCCAACATAATTCTGTGATATGCATCATGGAGAGGGTTTCGCGGAATTTCTTTTGCAAGACCGCCTTGGCTGTAATGCGCTGCCAATTGATTGTCTGAAGACGGACAAACAGGATCATTATCAAGTCGCAAAGCCAAAATAGGCACTTGCGTTCGGCGCCCACCCAATAAACCTTGATTTTTAAGAGACAAGACTTGAAGCTGTGTTAACAAGGTTTGAGACATACGCGTTCTTCCCATACGAGAAGCCAAGGTGTCTAAATACATACTCGGAATGCATTCAAGGATCCGTTTATCAGTGAACATCCCATGCAGAGCCCCACCGACAGACACGCAAGATTTTATTTTCTTTTGCTCTAAAAATGACAACCGGACCGCCGCATTGGCGCCTAATCGAAAACCCAAGCACCCAATTCGATGATGATCGACCCAAGGCACAGAAATAAGCTCATTCAAGATGGCCTGATGTAAACGACTGGTATCAGAACTTAATGCCCAATGCGTGCTACGTCCAACAGAGGGCATATCCAGAGTCAACATGGCCATATTGGCTTTTGCAAAATACGTTTCAAATAAGCGCCATAAATCAGTTTGTACACTGTCTAAAGATCCGCTCACAATGACCGTAGGCAAAGGCGTGTGGGTATGCGGTAAATACAAAAAACCTTCCAAGGTTTTTCCATCCAGCCTTGTTTCTATTCTTTTTACTTTAAAGGGGGTTTTTTCAATGGCCGCTTGAAATGCTTTATTTGAAAGAAGCTGGGCTTGAGAGGAAAGGGTGTCTCCTTTTAGATGTGGGTATCCCGCAATGCTAAAGCACGTCGAGGCCAAGAGGCATTCTTTTGAAAAGGCATTTGTCCCCTCCAGAGTCTCTATCGCACGGGCTTTTTTTTGATGAGACATGCCACATTGGGTCCACTCATAAGACCAATTGCCCGAACGAAAACCCACGACCGTATCCAGCAAAGCCGCATGACTTCGAACCTGTTTAGAAGCGGCAATCCTTGCTAATACTTCATCCATTTCAATGGGATCAATACCCTGCCACGTCCATTGAGGGCGGCGCAATACACGATACCAAGCCGTCTCAGAGTCTCCATCAAGAGGATTATGGAAGACCCCTTCTTTTTGATTCACGGAACCAACCAAGGTTGAGGTTTCTTTTGGTGTCACATTGGCTTTGAAAAGCTGGGTCGATAAATTTTCAGTGTCTCGCACAAAGGACTCCTAAGCATCTCATTTTGGTTGATTAATTCTAGCGCGAGTTGAACGAGGACAACAGGTAGGCATGATTTTTACTTCAATTAAAAAAGCCCCGAAGGGCTTTTTTAATGCTTTGATAAAGGCTCAACAAAACTGACAGCCATATCCCAAGGCTGTTCTATCCAACAATCTTGATCAATATCGACTTCATAATGATCCACAAGATGTTTTCCAGCCGGTTTTGCACACACAGTGACAAAGGTGCTTTTCGGGTACATTTCACGAACAAGCTCAGCGGTGCCCCCCGTGTCCACAAGATCATCCACGACCAAAAAACCGTCTCCATCACCAGGCGCTTTTTTTATAATACGCATATCACGTTGATGATCATGGTCATAACTTGAAATACAAACCGTATCGACGTGGCGAATACCCAACTCTCTTGCCAAAATCGCCGCCGGAACCAAACCCCCACGGCTCACCGCAATGATCCCTTTCCATTGTTGTGCTGGCAAAAGTTTCTTTGCCAATTTTCGGGTATACATTTGCATGTTATCCCAAGTTATCACAAATTTATCGCTCATTTATTAACCTCAAGCCTTCATTTTACGCTTTTATATC
Organism: uncultured Enterovibrio sp.; assembly: GCA_947041315.1. Classification (GTDB taxonomy): domain Bacteria; phylum Pseudomonadota; class Gammaproteobacteria; order Enterobacterales; family Vibrionaceae; genus Enterovibrio. Next base: position 3,067 of record CAMRDW010000204.1, on the reverse strand, counting down.
CGTCACCTTTGAAACTGCGTGGCTGCCCTCGCTTAAGATCAATCACAGAGTCAATCTCTGCTCAGGGCCTTCACTCGTTTGCCGCAGGCACGCATCTTCATCTGTCTTGGGTATACTTCAAAAATAACGCGCAACAGACACCTTACCTTTGAAAGCCATTAAAACATGTTGGACATTCTCTCTTACATCACAAATTTCATCAAGAACAAGCCAGACAAAGCCAAAAGACTCAATGGGATCTCTTTTAATTTTCCGCTGAAGGCTTTAATCGCACAATAAGAAATGAATCCTAAACCAATGCCGTGCGCGATTGAATAAGTCAAAGGGGTCATCAAACACACCACCGCAACAGGGGCCGCTTCCGTCAAATCGCTCCAGTCAACCCCCACCAAGCCTGACATCATCAAAATAGCGACATAAAATAAAGCGCCTGCCGTGGCATAAGGTGGCACCATCCCCGCGATTGGAGAAAAGAAAAGCGCCAATACAAAAAGACATCCAACCACCACTGCGGTCAAGCCTGTACGTCCACCCACAGCCACGCCCGAAACACTTTCAACAAAGGACGTGGTGTTCGACGTTCCTAAAAGCGCCCCCACAGTGGTCGCCGTACTGTCTGCCAACATGGCGCGATTTAAGCGCGGTAAACGCCCTTTTTTGTCCAATAAATTGGCTTTTTGTGCAACACCAATCAAGGTGCCTGCCGTATCAAACACGTCCACAAACAAAAAAGCAAACACAACGGACAGCATACTGATTTCTAAAGCACCAGCAAAATCAAGCTGCATAAAAGTAGGGGCGATGCTTGGCGGGGTGGAGATGATCCCCGTATATTGAATGTCCCCTAAAGCCACGCCTAAGACCGTGACGATTAAAATCGCAATCATCACCCCTCCTTTGATCTCCCGCTTCACCAAACCGATGGTCAGGAAAAATCCGAGCGCCCCCATGGCGGGCCCAAACGAACTTAAATCTCCCATTTGCAATAAAGTAACAGGATGATCAACAATTATTCCCGCATTTTGTAAGGCAATCAGGGCTAAAAACATGCCGATCCCTGCGGAAATCCCAATGCGCAAAGAAACGGGAATCGAATGAATGATCCATTCTCTTATTTTAAATAAACTCAATAAAATAAAACACACACCGGATAAAAACACCGCAGCAAGCGCGACTTGCCAGCTATACCCCAATTGGAAAACAACCGTGTAAGTGAAAAAGGCGTTCAGCCCCATACCCGGCGCCTGAGCCACCGGATAATTGGCCACAAGCCCCATAATAAAACAACCGATTGCAGCAGCTAGACAGGTCGCAACAAAGACAGCGTCTCTGTCCATGCCCGTTTGTGACAAAATAGAGGGGTTAACAAAAATGATATAAGCCATAGTCAGAAAAGTGGTTATTCCTGCAATCACTTCTGTTTTAACATCGGTGCCTTGATCTTTTAGTTTAAAAAGACGCTCAAGCATGGTTTCAAGTCCCTTAGAAAAAAATGATATTTTTCATCAAAAACACAAACGTAACCGTTTGCGTGAGAATTTTACGCGCATAATACCCGCCGATTCTCTAAAATTCCAGATAAAATAAAGCTCTTTTCTTTTTGACGCGTTTAAAAATACACATGAATACCTGAAGATGTGAAGAGGCCTCTTGGCGAACAATGAACGCCCCTCACCAAAGATGTGAGGAAGCATATATACCCAAGAGACCTAAGATGCAGCTAAGTGCCAAGCGAGTGAAGCTTTTGCGCATAGAGAAGCGCCATCTAGATAGAGAGATGATGTAGAAACAAGATAAGATCTGACTCGAACGAACGCATCCAAGACCCAGCCAGCTTCAATTTCTTTGGGTAGACAATTAATTAAAGTCATCATAAATATGTATGATTTCATTAAATGAACTCAAACCAAAACCTCAACTGAAGAGCTGTCTCTTAGTCACATCTCAAACTAAAACTCCAAAAATCATTGGAGCTCATTTTATTCATTCATAAAGTCGAACACTTTTCCAGAAATGCATTCCTTTATTAAATATATATTCAATAAAGAGGCGCTGATATCTCCTCAATTAAACGCTTCTCTTTTGCTACAAGTAAAATTTTGGTCAACAAACAAGCCATTCTAACAATAATGAGTCAGAATTAGATTCGAAAAGATGTGACTAAGATACAGACTGAAGAGTGACACCTTCCTAAGAGATTTTTACACTTTATTTTTAATAAAGGAGTCAAATCCTTTTTTCCTTAATATACAAGCCGGACAGTCCCCACAGCCATCGCTAATAATTCCATTGTAACAAGTCAGCGTTTTTTCCTTGATAAACTCTAATTTATTATATTTTTCGGCTAATTCCCACGTCTCTGCTTTTGTTAAATACATGAGTGGTGCTTCTATTTTAATCGTTTTATCCATGCCCAATTGTAATGATTTTTCCATGGATTTTATAAATTCATTTCGACAATCTGGGTACCCAGAGAAATCAGTTTCGCAAACGCCTGTTATTATCGTTTCAGCGTTTATTTGGTATGCGTAAATTCCCGCAAGTGTAAGAAATAGAATATTACGGCCAGGAACAAAAGACGTTGGAAATTTATTTCCCCCTGTTTCATTTGTTACTTTTATGTTATCTCTCGTTAAGGAGCTAATGGTGAGTTCATTCAATAATTCAATGTTCATTATTTTATGAAATATAACACCAAGCTCTTTTGTAATGTTACAAGAAACCGCTATTTCTTCTTTATGTCGTTGATTATAATCGAATGTTATACAATGAACTTCATCGAATTCTGATAAGGCTTTTATGAGACAGGTTGTAGAATCTTGCCCACCACTGAATATAACAACTGCTTTTTTCATTTTCGCTTCCATTTTAATACTCGACCTCTATTTTATACCAATCTAAGTCAGTATTTAAGCCTATATTGTGCGAAAAAAATCGTTGATAACAGCGCGTAAATTCCTGATAAGAAGCGATTCTAATTGATAAATTCATGATCTTATCGAAAACATAAAAAAACGCATTATCAAGAGCTTACTGGCTTAGGTGTTACAGGGATCCCTTAACTAGG
>CAMRDW010000203.1 GCA_947041315.1 uncultured Enterovibrio sp. | reverse complement strand
GTTTTTATTTCTAGATTTTCTGATTTAACTAAAAAATGCCTACTTCAGAGAAATGTATATGGCTCCCCACGCATTGCAAGACAAATGAAGGGTCCCATTAAATTATAAACAGCCAGTGCAGCGAAGCTCTAATACCAATACATCTAAACATATGCCTTGACATACATGGAAAAACCATTTAAATGCAGGTTTAAAGGGTGAGTATTGCAAACATAAAGTGTTCGCGTATAAACGCTTAGCTGCACTAGATTAATGATTTAATTCAATGATACCCGTCGCCTTTGAAACTGCGTAGGTGTTGGGTATATTAAGGCTTTCTGAGCGTTAATCTGGTATTTGATTCGCTATTACCCCCGTTTGATGGGTTCCTTTTTTCTCAATCTCAAAGCCCAATCACATACTCCAGCTATGCTCAGGGGCTTCACTCGTTTTCTGCAGGCGCGTATCTTCAATTACTTTACGTATATCAACGATTAAAGGGTTGATATAAAATAACTTTCGTTTGTACGCTCTTTATTCCAGAAAATCCTTCAATTTCATTCGCCAAATGATGAATAGATTGTAAGTTGGAAGCTTCAAGAAGTGCGAGAATATCATATTCCCCTCCAACAACTGAGGTTGACCTCACTTCAGGGATCTCTTTTAAAAATGCAATTACATCTGTTTTCTTTCCTTTCTCACATAAAATAATCAAATAACAAGATGCATTGTTTCCATTATTTTCGACCCTTATTTGAGCAGTGTATCCTTTAATAACACCTGTTTTTTCTAAACGATGAATTCGTTCTGCGACTGCGGTTCGAGACAAGCCGACATTACGTGATAAATTGGCAATTGATTCTCTGGCATTAGAAAGTAAACTGGAGATGATTTTTCTATCAAGCTTATCTAAATTTTGTAAATTCGAAGTCATTATAAATCCCATTCAATTAATATTAAATATTTTTTGGTAAAGTGAAATTCATCAACTCTTTGAGAGTAAATGGATTCTTCGCAGTTAAAGGCGTTATTTGTATTTTAATCTCTCTACCTGAAACTCTAATATCGCTGATAAGAGTCCCATCATTAGAATGAAATAATAACGAATTCCAAAAGAGGCGAAATATGGCCCACTGTCCGTTTTCTGTCAGAACGTGTTGTTTACCTTCATCGGTCACATCTTGAATTGTGATACTTATATTTGTCTCCCCACTTTTTGGTGGCCATTCAATTTCTCTTGATTGAGTTGGCCCTTGATAATAACCAATATCTGAATCCGAAATTTTTATATTTGCTCTAATAGCGCTAGAATCAAGATCGAGTATTTTCAATCTAAATGGGACATCAAATTTATTGGTCCTTTCATTGATTAATGCTCCTCGAATAATTCCATAGTTTTTTAGTTGAATAAGTCCTTCAGAAGACAGAGGCATAATTTCTCCATCTAGACGTTTTGCTTTCCAAAGTACTGTGTCATAAAAAGGTGAAAGATTCTCTTTAATAAACTGTTCTAAAACACCACCAGAAGAAAATAATAACTCAAAACTTTCTAATGAAATCTCTTTTTTCGAATTTTGGTTGAAAGGGTATTTATTTAAACCAATTTCCTTAAACTGACTATATACCTCACTGTACCATTTCGTTTGGAGACCTTTGGATCCCTCATGAATAATAATTGACCATGTTTGATTAACAATATCAAGAAGCCATGTACGAACGGGCTCCGGTGATTTTTGTGCAATCTGTTTTAGTCTGATAATAGGATCGGCTTCAGTGCTGCTCATCCTCAGTTTTGCGGCAGATAATGCGGCCATTTGAGGATCTGGTGCATCCGCGATCTCTTTGATATAAGTGCGCACTTGGCTGAGCGCTGCAATTATTTCATCCCATGGTGAAGGTGAAGTGGGGGTTTCATTAATCAAAAGACGATTAAGCAATCTAAATGCCTGCTCTACACGCGTCATCAATACATAATCAGGTTTTTTAAGGTCCTCAACTCCCGCTTCCAGTGCATTTAACAATTTCTGTTTTTTCTCTTTTTCACCTTTTATTGCAGCAGGTGGAAGAAGAAGATCGATCGGTACAAAAGAAGTATTACGATAAAGTAAATTCAGAATATTTGTTATTGGGGAGGAAGGACCCGAAATCAAATCAATACCATTTGAAAGATCCCTTATATTTTTATATTTCTTTATTTTTAACTCACTCAATGCATTACGCCAATCATTAATATAATCATCTGTATAACGCTTTCTTACCTCTTCTTTAAAAGCATCTTGCTCCTTTTTTGTTGGATGTATATTACTCGATAATCCAAGAACCCAGTTATCAGCAATAACCTCTTTCGACATTAAGTCAACATTCGGACGAAAGAAAGTGCTAAACCCGGTCTCTGTAAAAATTTTGTTAATACTTAATCCCCTAGAATCAATTCTATCTATAAAAACGTTATTGAAATCAAAACCAACTGCTCGCACAAGATTTAAATTTCCAAGACTGATCTCTTTAGCTAAATTTAATAAAGATTGATAAACAAAATTCACATTAGACTTCGATAAAAGTTGTCTCCGTGTCGAACGCACAATATCCAAATTAATCGCAACAGGGGAAAATGGAGTTCGAAAATAAGCTTCAATTAAAATCATTGTTTCATGAGTAAGATCATCTTGTACTTGAAGGTTATCAAGAAGTAATTTAGTTTGTTGTTTAAGAAATTGAAGATCTCGCTTGCTTTCATCATTAAGCATTAAATAGCCTTTTAATAAAGAAAGGGAAACATTCGAATTATTCTTATTTTTAATAAGTTCTTGTCGATATCCTTCCTCAATCAAGGGCATTAAATAATCATTTATATTTTTCAATAACGCATTGTATGCTAATTTTGTTACCTCATTTAAATGACTCATATTTAAAGATAAAATTTCTTTTTCTAACTCTTCATTGCCAATAAACCAAGAGTCAAAAGAAGGCTTTATTTTTTTGTTTGCATTTAACAAACGCTCAATGAATATTTTCGAATCATCATTGATCTTTTCGTTCTTTTCTTGTGCTAAAATTAAAGTGTTCATAATAAGAAGATTACTTGTTAGTATTTTGTGCATTAAGAAGCCACTCAAAACAAGAATAATCCCTGAAACACTTATTGCAATAATACTTTTCCTCTGAATCTCTCTAAGGTATTTTTTATTTTCCCCTGCAAATTCGGATTCAGAAATTATTTTTAGATCCACTAAAAAACGAGTGAAATATGCAATTTCAGAAAGATGACATGACTTCGACGCAATGATTGGTATATTGAAATAATCACTACAACTTTTAGCCAATAAATTATATTTCCTTCCCCCCTGGTGATTTGAAAAGAAAAAAACCTCTCTAAGATCGAATTTATACTTACCATGATTAATCGAATTTATATATTCAATGACACTTTTAATTTCGGTATAACACAATTCAAATTGTTTTGGAAAAGTAAGAATGCTTCTTTTTTCCTCTTCACCATTAGAATGTGAAGAAATATCCAATGTGCTCATTTCCATGAAATTGACTAAATCAATATAACTGTCATTAAAATAATCAATCATGCTCCCTTTTGCATCTTTTAACTGAATACTTAAAAACTCAACAGTGCTTCTTATGGGGCTAAATTGAATATATTCTTTGAACCCCTCTAATTTGTCTAACTTTGACATCATCAAATAGATTGGCAGTGCCGAAGATGTTTGGTCTGTAATATGCTCTAAACGTTTACACAAGGTCGTAATATCTAGTTCAACATGATCTTCCGTGTTAATTATAATAAATTCAAAATCAACGAAAAACAAACATCCATTAAATGGTTTTCTTGGTCTAAAATAAATTATTTCTGCAACAAATCTTTGCCATAGGGAAGAATCCACACTTGATATTTCTTGAAATATTAAACGATGTTTTGGTTTAATATATACGGCTTTATCAGATTCATACCATTCAAAAAAATCGTTTTTCACCGTATTATATTTATAAACGGAACTAATGGCGTTTGAAGAGAATAAAAAATGTGTTTTGCCTGCATTTTTAGTCCCAATTAATAAATATAATGGTTTTTTCCCCATTCGTTCTAACAATGGATGAAGAAGCTGAGTCAATGTTTCATCTTCTGTTTCTAAATGTTGTTCTGATCTCCATCGACGCTTTTTTCGCCATAAGAGAAGATTAAAAATGAGATATACAGAAACAAAGACAGAACTTATTAATATAAAAACAAACTTATTCATTTCATTTCCGAATGATAAATATGCACTTGCAACAATAGATAGCAGCAAGAATGTCATCAAACTTGAAATCAAAAATGGGTTTCGCATTAAATATATTTTTATCATATTATTAAAGATGTTTTTTAATTGTGAGTGAATAATCCGTTTTATTGTTTAGCCAATGAATCTTTGATTTCATTGATCTTGTATTGGTAAACATTTAATTGTTTTTGTGCCTTCTCTAATTCTTCAAAGCTTTTCTCTTTTTGTGCATACTCTATCCTTCCAAGTAAAGGAAATAAGGTATTAGTATAATAATAGGCCTTCTTAAAATAAATATCACCAGTCTCTTTACTTTGCATGTTAGCGAAATAAGTTCTTACACTTAAAAAATCATTGTTTATTTTTAAATATTCATCCTTTAATATGGTTCTTATTTCATTCAGATTAATAAACTGCTCTTTAGAAAGCATTGAATCCGGATATAATTCATTCACTTTTATTAAGATCTCATTAATGCTTTCTATCTTATTTAATTTCAAAGGGTCAATTATCAAATCATCTAAAAAACTCTGTGTTCTTTTTAAAATTATACTTTTAACCTCCTTTTTTAGAGTGTTTCTTTCTGAGCCAAGATCTTTCATTATTATATTAAAGTCATAAATTGAGGATGACTTAATATCATCGATTAATTTTCTTTGTATTCTTTCTTTATATTCAACATTTAACAAAGTAAAAAACAATATAAAAACAGGTGAAAGAACAATAAATACAATACCGTAATTATTCTTCTTTTCTGTTTTTCTTATTGTTTCAATTGAATGCGTATCTTCATTTTTCATTATTTTTGTAGTTACAATCTCTGCACTCCAAGCATCAAAAGTTCGACGAAGCCCTCCAAGAGAAGGAGATCGATTACCATAATGTGAGCGAAGCTCTTCTTCAATTTTCACACAAAGATAACTTCCAAGCTCAACAAGAGGGAGATCTTTAGGTGTTATTTTTATTCTTCGTTGTAATGGCAACACATATTCGACGTACCATTCAAATATTGAGATCCGACTCAAATCCTTGTTCTTATCCGGAAAAGCACCGTCCCAGTAAATCAAACATATATCTGAAATAACCGCAAGTCCCTCTATAAGGCCTTTTAAACCCCCATTATGGGTCAGCGCAAGCGCGTAATAGCAGGCACAACGAAGATCTTTTGCATGATAAGTCAGTATTTTTCTTGAAATAATTTCAATTTCACTCCATGAAACATCTCCACTCACCCGATTCAGGTTATTAATTTGGCGTTTCACTTTTTCAAAATCGTCCAACTCGTTCGGATTTATACCGCAAGGATGTTCCTGATTGATGGGTCGACGAGAGAAATCAGAATAAAACATAATGCGATCTCAAATAATTATGCAACAATATCAGCGACATTTATCCTAACATAGCATTTACACGGATAGAACAAGGCACACCGATTTGTTTACAAAAACAACGAGCTGCGCACAACTAAGTAGAAAAAAACCGAATTGAAAAAACACTCAATTTTTAAAATAAAGTGCAAAAATAA
>CAMRDW010000202.1 GCA_947041315.1 uncultured Enterovibrio sp. | reverse complement strand
CTGAAATTACGTCTAACGGTATTCCCACTTTCACATTAATAAATGGCTCTCGACAACAATTTATTGCTACTGGGAAATTTCAAAATGGATCAACGCAAGATATAACAAAAACTGTGACCTGGGAAAGCCATAGCGATATAGGTTCAGAGCTTGTAAGGATCATTCAAGGCAGAGTCGATGCAATAAAAGCTGGCAAGGTTCAGATTTCAGCTTCCTTTGAAGGTATAGTGAGCAATTCAATTGACTTAAGCATTATTGACAGTCAATTAACAAAAGTCAGCCAAAAAATTGATGAGACAAGAGATATAACCAACAGTGATTTTTATCTTGGTCAAACTGCGAAACTACAGGTGATTGGAACCTTTGAAAATAGCGCAACAGCGATACTAGGAGATCCAATTGAATGGACAATGACTCCAGATCAAAGCGCGCAGATCAATAATGAAGAAAGAACCGTTACATTTTCAAACGCAGGGACAATGACGGTAACTGCAATAAAAGACGGGCTGATCAGTGAAGAGAGCCGTTTTAATGTCAAAGATCTTCCCTTAAAATCGATTCTTATCGTGCCGGAAAATAACGAAAATATCATCCCAAATGGACACTCTGTACGTTTAAGTGTTATCGGTACGTATATCGATGGAAAACAAAAAGAAATTACGACAGGAATAACATGGAGTACAGAAGCGGCGCAAACAAGCACAGGCAGCGTTCATATTACTGAAAATGGATATCTGACAGCACAAGCAAAAGGAAAAGTGCATATTACAGCCCGCGTAAAAAACCCCGAAGAAATAAAAAACACCTTAGATTTTACGGTCACCGACGCACTATTAAAAAATCTTTCGATTAAGCCCAATTCGCTCAATTTGATCACGGGAAATCAATCACAATTAACTGTTTTTGGTATCTATTCTAATACCCCTGTCGGAAGCGAGGGTATCGATATGACAAACGATGTGTCATGGGATATTTTAGAAGGCAGTAGCGCCTTGGTGACAAACGGCCTCGTTACGGCCACCGATACAGTAGGAAAAACCAGACTCGTTGCAAAAATAACAATTGATGGTCAGACAATTACAAGCAATGAAGTGTCAATTAATGTCACTGAAGCACAACTACAAAGCATTAGAATCATAGGTTTACCAGAAAGCATATTCACAAACGATCTTCATCAAATAAAAGCGATTGGCACATACGATGAAGGGAAGCCCGAACAAGATATCACGCACATGGTAAGCTGGAGTTCTTCCGTTGAATCAATGCTTTCAATAACGTCAGGTTCCATTAAATCAAATAATACTTATGGTGCAGAGCCTATTGCAATCACAGCGAGAATTAACGACATCCAAACGACGCAAAACACGCGGGTTCAACTCGGTATTTTGACCGTTTCAACCCTTGATGGAAAGATATTTACATCCTCTCCCACAACTGCATTGGGGGAATATCTTCAGATTTTACCTGAGACTAATAATATCGAGGAAGGAACGACTGGTCCAAAAGACATTTCTTTTGCTTTGTATGATCATGAAAAATCACAATTATTTTGTGAAGCCTTAAATAAAAATAAACTCCTTTCTAAAACAAACTGGCAACAGGCAACAAAAAATGAATTACACGAAACACTGATCCCAGAATATAGCGACCTCTTCAAAAGCCATGGTTGGCCCACTCAGTGGTTTTATGGAACCAATACAAAAGATGGCGACAACTACTATGCTGTCTTTTTTTTACAGAATTTAATTCACTCAGGTCCAGCCTCAGTTCAACTCTATCGATCTTGTGTTTCAGCGCCTTGACCCTACTTTTCGGTATAAATGATGCAATATCTTAATTTAAATCGAAAATGAAATCGAGTAGGAGGCCGAACGGCCTCCTACCTCTCACATCACCACACAAGCCGAAGTCGCATACGGCGGTTTCGTCTCTATTTTTAATGCCTCATATCGACTGAGCAGTGAATATAATCTCAGCTCATGAAATCGACTATACCCAAGACACTTGAACCTACGTGGATGTTGGCTAGGCTCATTCAGCCCAATCACATCGTAAATCTATGCCGAGGGGCTTCACTCATTTTCCGCAAGCGCGCAACGTCCATTCCTTTGGGTATAATCCAGTGCTTTTTTGCTGTGATCACTCAAGGCAGGATTTTTGAGCGTTCTTTTGGTTGATTAGAAAAATGTCATCGATTATAGAAAAGCGGCGAACGTAAATTAAAGAAATTAAATACACCTCTTCAATTCGTTCATCTGGCTTTTTTAGTTCTTCTTTTGAGAAGAGGGTAAGGCTGTCATCAAACAGATATACAAAAAGGGAATAATTTCATCCTTACATATTTATTTTTATGCTTCTATTTATACTTCTATTTATACGATGTAGGCTTTGCTGGCTCTTTCTTTTAATCCGCTTGTTAAAAAACACCCGATAAAATATGTTATTTCGTCTCCTTCTTTAAATGCATTCATGATCAGTCTGTTTTTTTTTGTAGTCATACCGTTCTTTTTATTTTTCAGGATTGAAATACCTCATGTAAAGTATTTATCATCCCAGCCTGACAAATTTATTGAATACAGAGTCAGGCGTGTCAAAAATCACTGATCCAAACTTAGGCCACATTACAAAACTGGCGCTTAAAGCCATTCAAAATAAAAAATCAAAAAACACACTGGCCTTGAACATAAAAAAAGATTTTATTGAATGTGATTTTTTTTCGAAATTTGATCTTCTGGAACGCTTTATTTCTAAAAATGGTCAAACAAGCCTCTATCATTTAGCAAAATCCAATGATCCCACACAGCAATTTTGCTGCAAAGTACGCAATACAAAAGAAGAAGATACAAAGTCTGATATCTTTGAGAAAATCAAAGTGCCTGATTTTTCTGATGAAGCATATCGACTTGCCTTGTCTCAACATCCCAATGTAATGAGATTCATTGAATCTGGGCTGATCTCAGGAACCCCCTACATGCTGTCTGAATGGGCGCTTGGGCAATCCCTTAGCAAGATCATACAAACTCATGAAAAAGAAGAATTTCTATTTCATCATATCGCTCTGCTTATTCGTCAACTCGCAAGCGCGCTAGAACACATGCATTCACAGGGAGTATGTCACCTCGACATAAAACCCTCCAATATTATTGTTTGTGATGATGATACGGTGAAATTAATTGATTTTGGATCTTCACGCTATACAGACAAACCTGAAACACACATTGACGTTAGCTTAAAATACGCCTCGCCTTTGTATTTAGGATCTGGTATTGCAAAAACGCAAGATGACGTTTATTCATTGGGGATGCTCACAGCACATCTTTTTCTTGGGGCCTCGTTTAATGATGAAGTGTATCAAAATATAATAAAAGGCATACGTCCTTCACGTATCCCTCAATCCGTGTGGCAATTAATTAAATCGGTGATATTTCATCCTCGCACTCATCCCTATTCTGCGGTTTCATTTTCTAAAAAATTAAGCTCTATTCAATTAAGCTCTTATCAGGTAAATCACAAAAAAAAGGGCGCGATTTTTAAATCAACCCGAGAGGATGCATTCCCACGTTTAACTTTACCTGCTTTCTTTTTCCATTTTAAATATATTCTTGTCGTGCTCTTTTTGGCCTCTTTTGCTTATTCAATACCTGAATACAATAAGAGAAACACAATCAAAAATGAAATACCGCCCCCCTCCCCTCTGTCCGCGCCTTCACTTGAATACCCAATAAAACAAAATGATCTGGTGTCATTTTTATCTCAATCCCCTTGGGAACAAAAAAATACTTTAGCCAAAATATCAGACGATATACCGCAACTTCATGCTTACCAAAAGGCATATAAAGAGCAAACATCGATATTTTCTCAAGCTTATTTAAAAGAAGAACCTCGCTTGTCTTTACAACAAAAAAGTGCCAAAACTCTTTTTGCTCAGCTTGCAGAAATCCGCGCAGGTTTAGTTTCTCTAAAAGAAAGCTTAAAAAAAGAAAACCCCCTAAGCACCACAACAGAAAGCGCATTCATCTCAATGATGAATGCGTTAAACAAAGCCGACGCCACCTCTTCGCAAATAACGCAATACATCAATTTGAATGAAGAAGCCTTGGCCGAGCTTCTCTTAAAAGGAAATGTACCCGCTGTTGATGAGTATTTGAAAGCCGCATGGCGCCATCATCACTCGAATGCGTACTTTTATAGCCAGGTGGTTTCAACGCGCCTGCTTGAGCAACTCACCACTTTGGCCAATCAAGATGCAAAAATAAAAGACCACACGCAAGCCATTAAAAGTTTAGAAGCCGCGATGCTTTTTTTAGGAAATAGCCCCTCCCTTCGTGAAAAAACAAAAGAGCTGACCATCGCTAAAAATGAACACCTCTTGTTCAGCACACTCACAGAAAAAGAAATGCATCCTCCAGAGCAATTAAGAAAAGCCCTCCAAGAAATAAAAATATTGTCTCCAGAAAAATTTAACGAGCTTGTCAGTTTACTCACCCAGATAAGCGCGAATGCCATTGAACAAAGTCATAAAAAAACAATCCCCGCTCAAGGGGCGCTGGCCGTCTTGAGTGCGCTCAATGAAAACAAGCTAGAAGAGAAAAAGAGCCAAAAAGAACAAACACAAAAAAGGATTCAAAAATGAACAACATGATCATTGAAAACTTTTTAAAACCCGTCAATGCGCTTTGCGCTGTTGGCGAGGATGCGAGCTATGAATTTTGCTACGAAATAATGGAAAGCGAAATAAAAAAAATAGAGTCATTATTTGGTGGAAGCATTGACTGGGAGCTTGTTCAACGTAATGCGATAGAGATCCTGCTTTCACACAGTAAAGACATCAAAGTCGCCTGTTACTTTACGCGTGCAATGGTTCATCTTCATGGTATTGATGGCCTTAAAGAAGGATTAACGCTTTTGTTGGCGTTAATTTCACATTTTGGAGAGTCCCTTCATCCTCAAAGAAAACGGGCCCGAGAAGGCGCGATTGAATGGCTAGATCAACAGCTTGCTCTCATGTTACCCAAAATAGAAAAAAGCACTTCTTTTTTTACTGGATTGTCTCAGTGCGATGAATTAATAAAGCAAATTCAACATGATTATTGTCAGGCATTTCAAGAAGAACAATGCATTCTAAATGAGAGCGCTTCACTTATCTGTGCATTGTTAAAAAACAAAAATGACCCGCATCTTCCAACCACAAGCGCAGTGAGCAAAGAAGAAAAAAGTCCTTCAACGCCTTCAATGAATACCTTTAAGCAAGCGACGAAAGATAACACCAAAGAGATCAGTCGCGACACTGATTTTCTCTCCTTTGACGCATCCAAAAAAACATTAAAAAAGCTGGCAAAAAACCTGCTTTCATCAAACCCAAAGGCCGCCATTTCTTATCAGCTTCATCGTTATTTAACATGGAAAGAAATTGATAATTTACCGCCTCATGAAAATAAAATCACGTCCTTATACTTGGCGGTTTCAAAAGAGAAGGTTCTAGATTATCGAGAGGATATTCTTCATAACGGGGACATTGCACTTCTCAAAGAGTTAGAAGAAACATTAACGGATTGCCCTTTTTGGATCACGGGACACCATCTTGTTTCTTCATTGCTTGAAAAGCTCGGGTTGAATGAGGCCGCGCAAACTGTACACACTGAAACACGTCGTTTTATTCAGTCGTTACCTGATATTGAAAATCTCTTTTTTAATAACTCAGAACCCTTTGCAGACAGTGAAACAAAAAAATGGCTAACAAGCGCCTTGCATAAAAAAAGCGCGCCCACTCAAAAAGAAAGCCTTTACCAAGCC
>CAMRDW010000201.1 GCA_947041315.1 uncultured Enterovibrio sp. | reverse complement strand
CCAATACACCCAAACATATGCGTTGATATACATGGCAAAACCATTTAAATGGAGGCTTGAAGGCTGAGTATTGCAAACATAAAGTGTTCGCGTATAAACGCTTAGCTGCATTTTCATTTGTCTTTTATATAAATTTTGTCACATCAATACAAAAAATGGCAGATTTCTCTTGGGATTTTGGGCGTCACTTGAGGGTTACAAGCCAAAATGAGGGAAATTCAAGATCAGAAAAGATCGCAATTGATCTATTAAAAAGGAAGTTATTTCAAGGGGATGGGAAAAATTAGGAAATGGTGCGCCCTACTGGATTCGAACCAGTGACCCACAGCTTAGAAGGCCATGCCAGTCAGTCTTCCTTAACCTTCTTCAATCGATCTGATCCTTAACTAATTGTTCTTATTTTAAAATACCTCTTTTTAGGCTGAATGTCTATTAAGGTCAATTCAGGTCTATCATTGCGTCACCAAATTAAAAAATGGCGTTATTACTGAGTAAAATTTGATCATCTTTTGAACTTGAACAATATTTTGTAAACCGATTGTTAATATTCCTTTGTTATGGCCATTACCAAACTCTTTAATTCAAACACGATCATCAGCCTTCATCCCTCAGCCAAAGATGCCTATCTCTGGATAAATCGATATCCCTTTCTATTTAATTTCAATGCGTTATCTGGCACCTTACAAGATATCCTTTCCAGAGAAATGCTTTTGACCGTAATAAATGACACCAGGGAAGCTAAAAAACATAAAAAACAAAAGCATCTTTATGTTTACGCCCCATTGTGGCCAATTCTGTTTTGGCAAAACAATCAGCCTCCAATCGGTACAGTGCTTGTTCAAAGTGGACCATTAAGTGATGAGGAAATAGAGCGGGCCGCTTGGCTTTCTGTATTGACGCCTTTGTTCCTTTCTATTGATGCCAGCAAGCTCTCTGAAATAAGAGAAAGTCTTTGCGATCATATGCCTGAACATTTACAAGATCCGTTATTTTCAACATCGAAAATTTCCGATAAACAGCTTTGTTCATGGACGGGCGTATCGCGCGGCACCTTGGTTCAGCAAAGACAAAAACACCGTCAAAAATCCCCAGCACCACCATCAACTGAAGACGTCATCGCGATCTTGAGTCAGCCTTGGGAAAAAAATGACGCAAAATAACTTTCAAAATCACCAAAGAAGTCGACTTTCAATCATTTTGTTCCCAAAAAACGTTCTGAATAACACCTTTCGTCTTCGTTTATTTCTTCATCTATTCCTTCTGTGTTCACCTCTTTATATAAAATATCAAGGTGAACTTCATTTACTCCCCCACTCTGTTATTTCACTTTTGAAGAAGATCCCTGATGAAAATAAATTCAACCAAATAGAGATCTCATCCATCTTTAACAACATAAAATCAAAAAGAAAATTCACTCAATATCCCTTTCTATCGGCTTTAACCATTCCATTAAAAACACTCCAAAGCCAAGAAAAATATTCCGATTGGTTGGCGCTGACGCTTTTGTGTTGCATACAATTAACGATCCTTGGGCAACATACCTCCGCAATCAAAGCCGCGCTTCGTGAAATACGTTTGATTGCAACTCACCCGCGCCACGTCAATTTATTAAATGAGCTTCCTGAAGTGCGCTCATTTTCTTCACTTTCTGATTTATCAGGTGCTCTTCGAAATATGAGAACCTCTTTTATCGGTTCCCATATTGAGTCTCATGGTCTGAATTTCATTTTCACTGTGCTTCATGACGCCGTTCGTTTAAGTAAAGGGATCATTCGTCCTCGTCTTTTTCAAACAAAGCTCCTAAATCAAACTCCCACGAAAACACCAGAGGAAACCCTGTCTGTCGAAACCATCTTTGAAAGTGATGAACCTGAATTAGAAGAAGATAATGAAGAAGATAATTTAGACAATGCCTCAAAAGCGCCCCCTTTTAAGAGAAAAACAGAACGCCTTTACTTAAAAAACAATAAAGAAAAAAAGGATGAAAATGGGCGTTCGAAAGACATTGAGGCCATAAAAAGTTATCGTCATTACGATTCAAGGCAACGCAATAAATCGATTGCCCTCAAAGCCGCGCAAGGAAAGGAAGTCGCAAACAAAATATCTCGCCGTCATCTGTCACTCAAGTGTGATATTGAACATCTGACCGATTGGGATATAACGCATTTAATAAAATATTGCATCAAAAACAGCGACCATAACAGGGTTGCAAATTGGTTGTTATTAAGCCTTTTAATCGGTCGACACCCTCAATGGATCAAAGAAAAAGCTGAAAAAAACACATGTTTTGAATTCAAAAATAACCAAGTCTATTACCTTCTATTCCATCAGGTTCCTGCAAGCCATCAAGCTGAAAAAATCCAACCTTTACTCCCTTTTGTCACCGACAAAATCGCGCTTCCGATCCCTTCATACTTGAACAAATGGATAGATTCTAAAGGCGTGCATACCTTGCCCTCTAAAGAGGAATTCAATCATGTGATAAAAGAGATCAATCAAGCATCCACAACCCGATTAAGCCTCTGGCGGATCTGTCGTTATCTAGAACATTGGTTCATTAATCAAGGGATTGATGATGTGATCACGGCCTTGCTTCAAAATAAAAACCATAAAGAAAAACCCGCGCTTTCTTATTCTTGTATTGAGGTGAACAGCGTTTTGATGTCCCACGAAAAATATCTAATCGCCATTTTTGCACAAGCCAATCTCTTTTTAGACCCACCAACGTTACCGAAAGAAAAAGACAGAACAGGCAGTCGTCTTTCCTTGCCAAAACATGTGCTTCATCATTTATTTGAGGTCCTTAAAGCGCCCTTATTAAACCCCACAACAATCTGGGAATTTCATAATTTATTCGTGGTGTATGTTTGGGCGTTATTGAGTTTTTGTACTGGGCATCGAGATGTGACGGCACCGATGGGGAAACTCAGCGATTACAATTTTTCACAAGGGACATGGTGGATCAGTGATAAAGAATGTCGTCACGGCCTTGCCGCAAGGACGGTGATCATCCCTGACACCGCAAAAAAACAAATCACCCTCTACTTAGAACACTTAAATGTATTGATGAAACAATCTCGTTTTATCGAGCCGAGCATTGAAAAACGATGTGAGCTCGCAATGAATGGTTCTGGGAATTTATTGTTTACCCTCGCCAATAAAAACGAAAAATGGACCCCTTTCGACTTAACCCCAACCTTGCTTCATCAATTTCTCGGCTCTCGCTTACCCCTGCCGCACAATTGGGGACGACACCACGTTCGTTCTGAATTAATGCTTCAAAAAATAAATTCAGAGATCATTAATGGCTGGATGGGACACGAAGAATTCGGGGAAGAAGCATTCGGAAAATACAGCTTGATGTCTTTGCGACAGCTTCGCCAAGTCAGTGAAGCCATTGAATCAATCCTACACACTCATGAAATTAAGGCGGTATCTGGATGGAAAACCCGCTGATCTTAGTGCCCACTGAAGATTGCATCATCAAAGAGTTAGGGCGTCATCGCCGTAAAGCCAATTTACAACATCATGACACAAAAGTGATCCGCGATACGCTCTACCTTTTTCAGCAATACCTACCTGAAATGTTTGAAAAAAAGCCCAATAGCGATAGATTTCATTTACGCTGGCCAAGCATCGATATCGCGCTGCGTAAAAAATGGACCAACGAAAAAGATTATCGCTTGGGGTATAACTTCCTTTGCCAAAAATTAGAAAAAGGAAATCGAGATGCGCTTTGGTACATCGACGTTCCTGAACCTTATATCAGCATAAAACGAAACCGACCCACAAGAACACTTCGCTGGCAACACGACTCAAGCGCCCTCTCTGCCATAGAAAATACTTGGGTACACACGCCAGCCTTAAAAAAAACAACGGCCCAGGCCTCTTTTACTCGTCTTTTAATTTCCAGTATTTTTTACGGCGGTTTAAATCGTCCAGCGCTTTGGCCCTCGCTTGCGGCTTGTCTCAATCAGACTCAGCCCTTTCAAGGCACACAAGACTGTCTCTATTTGGTATTGCATCCCACCATCACGAGCCGTCGACCCAGCAATGTAAAATATAAAGATCAAAACAATGAAAAATACGTCTACGACAATGAATCCCTTTATTTTCCAGATCCCATCACCCTTTCTCTGATATACGCATTTTTAGAGATAAAAGACGCCTCTTGGCAGCCTCCAACAAGCATCACCGCCTGCCTTTTACTCATCAATACCGCGCTCAATACAAAATTAACGCAAAGTACATTTTCTCATGGCGGACTTTGCGTGGCAGAAAAAAAAGCAGGAATAGACTTACCACAAGTCATCACTGAAATCGCGCTGGGTAAACAAGCGTCAAGCAGCCTACCCCAAGCCTATTGGCAAAGATTACAAAACCCAGTCATCTATTCCGGCACACTAAAACACAATACGTCTTTCGCTCATCAGGGATTTGTGAGAAAAAAAAGCCTAACCAATAAAAACAAACCCATGACGCCCTTTTTTTTAGAAGGCTTACAGGATATTTTTAGTTGGCCAAGCACCGCGTCAATGAAACGCTCAAGCGTCCTTAACGAGCTTAAATCCTTGTCTCAATTGACACTCTCCCTTCCTGAGAAGATCCTCATCTTTTGGTTTATCGAGCATATCGATGCCCGTAAAAACGCCCTTTCAACAGCAAAACGTTATTTTCATTGCATTGCCATCAAATGGCTCATTTCAACCGAAGACATTGATTTTTCAAATCTCAATGGGGATGATTTTTTAGGTATTTATCAAGGGATCCTCGATAAAATCAAACGCCTTAAAGAGCGAGAATACTGCGCTGGGCGATTAGAGGATATCCATCAATTTGCCGTTTTACTCGAAGACATTCCGCCTCTCCCAGAAGCACTTTGCCAAGGCTCACAAAATCATCCTCATGTGAGCGCGGGGATCATTGATGAACCCCTGTTTAAGGCACTTTTGGAGGAATTAAACCGTTTTTCTCACTTAGATGTGTTTGAAAAAAAAGTGTATCGGTGTTTTTTAGTGATGGCCTTTCGGACAGGATTAAGACCGAGTGAGCTTGCAAAGTTACGCCTTAAAGACATTGAACCCTCTGAAATATCTTGGCTTTTTATCAAGGACAATGTCTATGGAAGCAACAAAACCGGATCTGCTTTACGAAAAATCCCCCTGATGATCCTTTTAACCAAAGACGAAAAATCAATATTCAATGAATATATTCAAGAGCGGCGAATACACAGCAAAAAAGACACGCAATTGTTTTTTCATCAAGAAGAAGATCCCTGTAAACGCATCGATATTTCAACCCTTTCAAGAACGGTGAAAATGATTTTGATGGATCTTTCAGGCGGACTCTATTTTCGTTTATACCATTTGCGCCACAGCGCCCTGTCTCGCCTGCAACTGCTGCTGCACCACGATAAAATCAATTATCCTTCTTTCATCGACGCCCTTCTTCCTTATGATGAAAAGCAGCGCGAAAAAATCGTGACGGTTATTTGTGGTAAAGATCGTTTGCGAGACCGCTATCACGCCCTTGCTTGCTTTGCAGGGCACAGCTGCCCTGAAATCACCCTGACGAACTACCTGCATTTTTCAGATCTGATCCTTGGGCTTATTTTACAAAAAAACGCCGAGCCACTCGATGAAGAACAAGCGCAAACCTTGCTCAAACTCCGGCCTTTTCGTATTGCAAAATACCGCAAAAACCACCTTGAGGTCCGCCCTTATGATTTTTGCTCCTTTGTAAAAAAACGATTATCAAAATATACAAAAATGCATCGGCCAATCAAAAAAGACCGACTCGAAAACCAAAATCCGGCTTTGACCTTTAAAAGCGCCTCATACAAACAAATGCCTTATTTTGTTGCAACGGCCATTTTAAATAAAATTCACGCAGGCATGGATCACAGCGACATCGCCTGGTTTTAT
>CAMRDW010000200.1 GCA_947041315.1 uncultured Enterovibrio sp. | reverse complement strand
GAAAGATAACCATTGGCTCAATTGATAAGCAATCGTTTTAGAGCCTTCAAATTTCGCCATTTTCTCACAAAGGGCGCGGCCTTTAATTTTTTCAAAATGAGAGAATAAAAACTCACCCAGCGCACCGACTTTTCTGCTTGATGTCGGTACTAATTCTTGCGCGCCAATACGATTAGCATTGAGGTATAACAATTCTGGCGCTGGTACGTTTTGTGTTGATTCAAACTCATAATCGAGCAAGCTATTTACTACGATATCATCCATCGTGATATCAATCGAATGCCCAATATTTTTATCATCGTGAACTTCAATGTTCACATTACGAGCATTGGTTTTTTTATTTCTAATGGCCGCAAAATTATCTAAATAACGGATCTGTTCTTCCATGCTATACCGATTTACAGGATGACTATTTTTTATCAACAGCATTAAAGCTTGCAAGGCGGTAGACTTTCCCACTGAATTCGCGCCAGTTAGCAAAGTCAATGAGGCGAGTTTCAGGTTAGCTTTTTCGATACTTTTTAGGTTGGTAATATTGAGTTGTTTAAGCATTTTTTAGCTCGCTTTCAATGTTCATCGCTATATTAAAACGTTCATTCACATTTTCATTCGTATCAATTGAACCTGAAAAAAGTCCGCATTGATCAATTTCTAATTTTCTTTTTTCAACCAGCTGTTTGGCAATATCACTACCGCCACTATTAACATCAATACAACAAAAAGAAAACACCAGCATTTCAAACAAGCCCATATTCACTGGTCGTCTATTTTTACCTGCTTCTGATTCAAAACGAAATGCTTGGTTTCCTAACGTTTGATAAACGTTATTCATACCCGCTAAACAAAAAGACTTAACCTTTTCAATTAGAGCATCAGAGGCTCTTGTATTTAAAAACTGCATCACAGATGCTAAAAAATCATCAATATCAGAACGATAAGTGATCCCTTCAAGTTGATCTGTTTTTAATAAATAAAAACCTATAAAACGCAATACTAAATAACAATCACGCATTCTCTTTGGCTTTACATTTTTTCCAGTAGCCAACTTAAATTCATTACTTTCTGCCAACTCTTGTATTAAATCTGTCGCTTTTCCTAAATAAAGCGCATGACGCATTTCTTGTTTATTTAGCTTTACGCCACTGCGGTTCACTCGTTCAAAAATATTGAATTTCACATGCTCTGGCGTTGGAGGCTGAATAACATAAGTATGGAGTTGATAATCTTCTAACTTTGCTTGAAGCACTGAATCAAGATCATCAAACTTTTTGCCTTCGAGTTCGGGAAGCATCAGGAGTTTCGATAAAACAAAATCATTATTCAAAAATTTTTTTAACGCCGTTATACGCTGCTTTCCATCAATGATCTGCCTGACACCTTTTTCATCTTCAAAAAGATAAATCAAGGGGATGGGGATCCCTATCAAAATTGACTCAATCAATTCTGAGCGATCCTTTCTCTTCCAAACATCTTTACGCTGAAAATCAGGAGAAAGCACCAAATCGCCACGATCAACACGACGAATCAACTCAAATACACTCGATTGATTTTTGGCAATACGAACATGTGTATCGATTCCCATCGGATGGGGATGAGGAGATGAAGTCAGCTTTAAATCATCGTCTCCTTCCCCTTCAAATTCAATTGCACCTTCATCCATGTTTTTCATGCTGTGCGCCTTTGTATTTGCTCTGTGTTTGCTGACACTTTATCATATCACCCTGAAATATTTTGGTAACTAGCGTGATGACGCTGCGCAAAAAAACCGTCTTAAGACGACTTTTTCAAAGGCATTCATTTATTGCGTCACTTTCGAGCGCCAAATAATGACTTTAAAGGTATTTGCGTCTCGTTCATCAATGAATTCAATCTTTGAGTAGGCTTTTATCGCACGTCGAATCCCACTTCCAATCCCTCTATAAGGCAAAATTCTTGCAGCAAATGAGGCTAAAATCGGATTTCTGAAATTAGAATTTCCCATTTTTACATTTTCAATGGTTAAGCTATTCGGCAAATGTCCAGGACTGATGATCTCAATGCGATCAGCAAAAACGAACACTTTTACAGGGGCTGAAACAAAGTAATCACGATGAATCAAAGCATTAACCAGCAGCTCTTCTAACACAATATGAGGAATTTCAGGCTCACCTAAAGAATTAAAACCGCGATCATTTTGCTGATGTCGAATGTTTGCTAACACAAACCCCCGCACCTTTTGGTAAATATCTGAAAGCTTTCCTGTAATATCTTGGCTGTCAAGATACTGCTCATCTTCGATATCCACTCCCGGAAAAGAGACGGCTTTCACGATAAAAGCAGGAAGGCGATTCTGCGGTTTTTTTGCAAATAACAAGGCACCGCAAATATTCAACTGTCCTCGATGGAGTAAATTCATATTTTCCAAAAGCTGAGCACGAGAAATATTCTCCACATCCAGCTCTGGAAATTCTCTTTCAAAAAAAGCATCAAAAAAATCTGAATCGACATCATCAACTGAAGAGGCATTTACTGGTATTTGATCCGCATGGACCAAGGCCGCCGCTTGAAACATACGTTGCAACTCTTCACGCGCCGTTACTTTTCGCTTATCGGCTCCACTTTTTACATACACGTGAAGGCTTTTGTCCATATAGGGTTTACTTATCCCTTTAGGAACAAAAACCACCATAACCATACCATCAGGCAAGGATAAATTTTGAGTGATAGGGCTTATCGGAGGGCGCATATGTTCCGTTGCTGCATTTGAAACCAATTGATTAATACGCCCCATATCGTCACTCGTTAACCCAGAAATCGCCCCATGATCAGAAACGCCAATCAATACAATGCCACCTTGTGAGTTGCTAAAAGCCACCATTTCTTGTGCCAAGCTTTCTGAACGGGTCACATTGGCTTTAAATTGGTGCTTTGAATCTTCGCCATGAGTCATTATTCTTAAAAGTTCTTCGATTTCCATGCTTCATATACCTGTTTACGTTTTTCGAAAGCCTCAGTGCCGCCTTCCATGATGCGCACTATTTTTTTCTGTACATTAACGCAATCAATGCCGCCTGAAAAAATATCGATATGATCATCCTTACATTCACAGGCCATGATCTGCTCAGCATCTCCAAGCACTGGTATATTTGCATTGTGGGTTGCAAAAATAAATTGCGTGTTGGGCTTTAATTCAAGGACAAGCTTAATGACATCGTTGTAAATCGTTTGGTTATCCAAATCATCTTCTGGCTGATCAATAATAACCACGTCATTTTTTTTCTGACTCAAGATAAACAAAATCAAAGCAGAAGCGCGCTGACCCAATGAGTGATGTGCTAATGGCTTACCATGATATTCAATGGTAAAAACATGAGGAACTTGCCAAGCCAATAAAGCCCCAAGATGGTCTTCAAAATAATGCCAAAAGATATCAAATGTGTTGCCAAGCATACTTTGGAGTTTATTTTTATTTTGAAATACCTCGCTAAAATCCCTAAATTCATCCACCACACTTTTCAAGGTTGCCTCTCTAATACGACTCCCACGGTATAAATCTTGAATGTATTTCAACATGGCAGGTTTGTCCGCTTTAAACTGAGGCACAATTTTAAGCGGGGATCCCAGACGATTAATTTTATTTAAGGCCTCTTCAATCTCCTGAAACTCCTCAAGAGACAATGCATTCAGTTCATTCAAATAACGCGACAAATTGTGGTGCAGCTGAGTGTATTGATCTTCACTCTTTGTGATAAAAAGAAGCATCTGCTCCACGTTTTCAAGTAAGCTTTTAATCTTTTTAAATTCTTCTGGGCTTATTGCGTGAGCGCCTGCCTCTTTAAGTTCCCCTGCTAAATGGCGTTCAATCTGAGAAAACTCATCTTTCAATACTTGTTTTTTCTCTTGAAAAAAAGTGAGCTTTTGATTTAACTGCTCAATAACCCTTAAATTATTATCGGAAAGCAATTTGATGCTATCCAAACTCTCCAATACGGTTTTAAATGTGCTAAAAAAATCATTAAAAAAAGAGAGGTTTTGGGAAGAGGTGTATATTATTTGATTTCTCAGATCGTCTTCAACGCTTTCAATCACATTATTTAACTCCATAAAATAATGCTGTGTTTCTTTGATCACTTTCTGTGCTTTACGCTCGTCACGCTCAAAGTCCATTTGCTTTTGCAGCTTTTCTTCAACACCATGCTCTTGATAAACATTTAATTTGAATTCTAAATCTTGTTTTTTTTGCAACCATTCTTCTTTACTTTCAACGGTTTGGTTTAAACGTTTAATTTGATCCACACCACGTTGTACGCTCGAAGCGGCGTTTTCTCTCTTTTGACGTACTGGGTGTAATCGTTCCCCCAGTAACTTTTCTATCAAATCTTTTTCAAAACCAGCCCCTGAATTTGATAAATCTTTTTGACCGAAATAAAGAGGACAATGTAATACCGTTTCTTGAATCGAGACGCCCGGTTGTATTTTTCCATCAAAATAAACATCTGGACGTTCTCCTAAAATACGTATTATTTGATAAGGTAAACCGTGCCTATCCATAGCATCTATGGTGATTTTTCCCCCGCTTTGCAATAAATGCTGAAGTAAACCTTCTTTATATTTCAAATCAGAAGAGGTCTCACCAAAAGAAATATTCAAGGCAAAACGAATACCTTCAAGCACCGACGACTTTCCACTGCCACGAATACCGATAAGGGCATTAAGCTCAGGAGAAAAACAGATTTCACGCCCACCTAAACTCCCCACACCTTCAAAATGGATTTTACGAATATAGGAATGCTTCAATTGAGGGGGCTTCGATTTCACGCGTGATG
The DNA here is from genome assembly GCA_947041315.1 of uncultured Enterovibrio sp. Lineage (GTDB taxonomy): Bacteria > Pseudomonadota > Gammaproteobacteria > Enterobacterales > Vibrionaceae > Enterovibrio. Next base: position 1,142 of record CAMRDW010000200.1, on the reverse strand, counting down.
CACTCTCACACAAAGCAAATTTGACTGCATTAAAACTCAATGCACCCAATTTTAAAAAAGTGGCATTTTTTTTAAGGGAGATATCTTCCAGTTTTTTAGGATCAGAGCCTTCCACTTCAGCAGGATACGCCTCACCCAATGCTTGCTGAATCATAAGGCGCAAATCATGAGTGCGAACTTTTTGAAACCCTAAGGCTCTGCGTCGAAGCGGCATATTTTCGAAAAGTTCTTTTATTCGCCCAGGCGTTAAGCCTCCCCATAAACCATTCGAAGCTTCTACATGTGCAAATATCAGGAAATAATCTTTATTAAATCTGTCTAATTCACGTACAGTTCCAATGATATCCTGATTCGAACGGGCGTTTTCATTTTCAAAATTGGGGACGCCTGAAAAAGTCACATTCATAAAATCTTGTATGTAATTTTTATTTTCTTTATTCGTAAACCATTCATCAGAAAAAACCACCAAGGTATGTATCCCCGATAGGCCATCCTTTATCGAAAGTTCAATACCTGCTAATAAGCCAATTTCGCGTTGCTTCGCTTTTTTCCGAAGCTTTTTAAACTCATCTAAATTAAACTTATTGTGGTTTGATATGACGCCAAGGCCAATATCCGCTTGATGAAGTGAATCAATGTATTTCTTTAAATAATCGTTCTCTTCACCAAAATACTTAAATTCTTTGTCCGCGCGTGTATGAAGGTGAAAATCAACTTTTAACCAACGACTGCCAAATTCAAAAACACCTAGACGATTCAAGATTATTTCTCCGATAAAAAACGGACAGCGTGGCCATTTAAGTTGAAATAGAATATCACAAGGTTCAAATCCGAAGGCCTGATCTCTCCCTCAAAAACAGACAACTTAAAATCTTACTGCTCTTAAAAGCAAGCCCCTCCCCTTTTTTATTCGAGGGAAAGAAATATACCCATCGCCTTTGAAGCTGCGTAGATGTTGGTCGCGCTCGTTCAACCCCATTACACAGTGCATCGATGCTCTGGGGTTTCACTCACTTGCCGCAGGTGCGCAACTTCAAAGATCTTGGCAATACAAGATCAAAAGCAAAGGGTCTTTAAAAGAACAAAAAATCAATGCTCTCTTGTTGAGCGAAAATCCACTTCTGGATGACGCTCTTTGGTTA
>CAMRDW010000199.1 GCA_947041315.1 uncultured Enterovibrio sp. | reverse complement strand
CTCAGGGGCTTCACTCGCTTGGTGCAGGCGCGCATCTTCAAGTGTCTTGGGTATATGAAGGTCAATATTTGCTCCTTTTTGCTTGTGAAAACCCCCCATAACATTGTGATGAATTTCTTAATTTAGAATAACGCATTATGCCTGTCGCCTTTGACGCGCCACGGGTGTTGGCTACACTCGCAGCGCCCAATCACAGAGTCCATCTAGGCTCAGGAGCTTCACTCGCTTGCTGCAGGCGCGCATCTTCAATTGCTTTGGGTATATCAATAATTCTTCTTTTGTTCTGGGCGACGTTTCCTGTGCAATACCTGGTTAACAACTTGCTTAGAATGGTATAATTATTCATTTTCAGCCTGCAATTTTATGCGGGCTCTTTTTCTCATTGGACTAATAAATATGAGCGATCCTACGAGCAAGCCCATAACGACGCATAAGCCGATTGTGCTAAGTGGTGTTCAACCTTCTGGTGAACTGAGTATTGGCAATTATATCGGGGCTTTGCGTCAGTGGGAGCAAATGCAAAATGATTTTGATTGTCAATATTGCATTGTTGATTTACATGCGATCACCGTGCGTCAAAATCCTGCAGCATTACGCCAAGCAACGTTAGATTCTCTGGCACTTTGCCTTGCTGTTGGCTTGAGCGCTGAAAAAAGTAATTTGTTTATTCAATCGCACGTGCCAGAGCATGCTCAATTGAGTTGGGTACTGAATTGTTATGCGCAAGTGGGTGAGCTTAACCGAATGACGCAATACAAGGACAAATCTCAGCGCTATAACGAAAATATCAATGCGGGTCTTTTTAGTTATCCTGTCTTGATGGCGGCAGATATTTTGTTATATCAAGCAAATCAAGTGCCTGTGGGAAATGACCAAAAGCAACATTTAGAGCTTGCTCGGGATATCGCCTCTCGTTTTAATAATTTATACGGCGACATTTTCACCGTACCAGAGCCTTTCATTCCTCAGGTTGGCGCGCGCGTGATGAGCTTGCAAGATCCGACGAAGAAGATGTCAAAATCAGATGAAAATAAAAATAATGTGATAGGTTTACTCGAAGATCCTAAAATCATTGCAAAAAAAATAAAGCGCGCTGTCACTGATTCACAAGAGCCACCTCGTGTTGTGTTTGATATTGAAAATAAACCCGGCGTCGCCAATTTGATGGGTTTACTTTCTGTTGCTACGGGGAAAAGCTTTTCGGACATTGAAAATGAATATGAAGGTAAAATGTACGGGCATCTGAAAACAGACACAGCAGATGCGGTAGTGGCGATGTTGGAGCCTCTTCAATCGCGTTATAAGCAATATCGCCAAGAAACAACTTATTTAAACGAGGTGATGAAAACAGGGGCGGAAAAAGCGTCTTCACGCGCCGCTGTCACTTTGAAAAATGTGTACGACGCTGTTGGTTTTCTTCCTCGTTCTTAATTTTTTTACTTTAAAAAGCAGCGGTTGTGTTGCTTTTTAAAGTCCCTTTAAGTCCCTGCTTTTTGAATGTTGACTACGCTTTTGTTATGTCTCAAAAATGAGTGTTATTTGATTTTTTAATACACTTTTATTGTAACGATCTAGCATGAGTATTTTTAATGTCAATCATTGAGTCTTTGTCTGTCTTTTTCAAAGAATCGTCTTCTGAAGAGCTTATTTTGAGTGGCTCGAGTGATCCTTGGATTTTTCTTTTAGGCGTTTTGGGGACGTTTTTTTTGGGGACATTGGCCCTTTACTGTCGTCCTCTTCAAGAAAGAAAACAATCTATTTGGCGTTTTTCAACGATTCCAATGAACGCAATCTTGCTTGCTTGGAGTTTTGTATTGATCCCTGTTTTAGGTTTTCTTTCTATTTCTGTCTTTCGAGATCAAGAATTCAGCCTTTTATTTCTCTTTTTTCCGACTCTGCTTTCGTTTTATCTCGCCTATTTTTCTTTGCATCTTGTTTCGTCTTCACACAACAGCAATACACGTATTTTCTTTTCTGCATTTTTGCTTGAAATGGCCCTTGTTTTACAAGCCTTGATGTCTTTGAGTGCGATCAATGGAGTGGGAATTCGTCTGTTTGATGTGCCTGTCTTTTTATTGGGTGTTTTTTTGTCAGGATTTTTTTTGTGGATAGGCATGCTCATTCGCTTTTCCGCACAAAGAGAGGGTTGGTGGGACAAAGATTTAACACGGGCTTTTTTATCGTCTCTTTTTCTGACTTTCTCTGTATTAATGATGACCTTTATCATTCGTGACGCGATTGTTCTTTCTGTTCGTCCACATCGTCCTTTCCTTTATTCAATCAGTGCGCAAAATATTCTGCTTATTTTGATGCTTACTTCCTTTTTCATTGCGCTCTTTAGTCAAATGTCCAATGCACTTTGTCGTTTGAAACATAAAGTGAAAATTATGCATGCGAAGGAAGAAGAGCTTGAGTCGCTGCTGAACACGGTCACTGACGGCATTATTGCCATTGATAGAAAAGGGCTTATTAGCTTTTTTAACCATTCAGCTGAAGTTCTTTCTGGTTGGTATGCATCTGAAGTGATGGGTAAAAATGTAAAGTTGTTGGTCACCGATGAGCATGAACATCGTCATGATGATTATATTCGGCATTTTTTAGAGCGACAAGATGGCTCTGTTGTGGGTTCTGTTCGAGAGGTGATTGTAAAGAAAAAAGACGGTTCTTTGTTGCCTATTCGGCTTGCCATAGGGCACAGTTCAAAGCCGGGCAGTCATGGACATGAATTTGTTGGGATTGTTTCTGATATTTCTGAGCAGAGACATATAGAAAAGGCATTAAAAGAAAATGCGAAGCAATACCGCTCTTTGATTGCCAATTTACCCTGTATGGTTTTTCGCGAAATGACGGGGGCCACTTGGCACATGGTTTACATCAGTGATGCGTCGAAATCGATTACAGGTTATTCCTCTGCTCTTTTAACGGGCGAAAATAATACCTCGCATTTCATCAATTGTGTTCATCGAGAAGATGTTGGGGGATATCGAGAAATTCGGGAAGTGGCTTCTTTACGAAATGGAAAATATGAATGCGAATACCGCTTCAGAACGAAGAAAAATGTAGAAAAATGGTTTTTAGAGATAGGGCATACTTATCGCGCTGAAGATGGAACGACCTGGATTGATGGGATCATTATCGACATCACTGAAAGGCATGAGCAAGAAGAAGAACGAAAAGAAGAAACGCGTTTAGCAGAGAAGGCGAAAAAATCTAAAACCACCTTTTTGGCCAATATGAGTTATGAATTCAGATCGCCCATGAATTCAATTCTTGGACTGACGAATATATTGATGAAGAGCGAAAAAAATCCCTCACGCCGACACCATCTTGAAGTAATTAAAGAATCAGGAGAAGGCTTATTAAAACTCATCAATGATATTCTCGATACATCTAGACTTGAGAATCAATCCTTACCACTTGATTTATCGGATTTTTCTTTGGCTCAACTTGGGCGACAAATTGCTTTTATTGGTCAAGAAACGGTTTTCGCAAGAGGAGGAGAAGTTAATCTTTATTACAGTGAATTGTTGTCTGAATATTATGTTGGAGACGCAAGGCGCATTAAGCAATTACTACAAAACATGATCCGTAGCGCGTTAGCCAAAACCTCTCAAGGGCATGTGGGCCTTCATATTTTACCCATGAATGACATGGTGAGATTTGCAGTCTCTACTTTTTCGAGTGATCCCCACAAAGAACAAGATGATGAAACGGCCAGCCAAGGTCAAGTGCTTTCTTCCACCTTGATTGGGCAATTAGTTGAATTAATGAGAGGAGATCTTTGGTTTGACGGTGATTCATTACACGCCTCATTGGTTTACGCAGATCTTCCTATTATCTCAAGTCAACAAGCTAAACAATCAAGCCATGAAAATATTCCACATTACAGTTTGCCTGCGATAGAAGTTTTGGTCATTGATGATGTACCTAAGAATCAGCAAGAATTGAGATTTATGTCCTTACGACAAGGGGTGAAGGTTTTAACCTGTGATGACATTGCGTCTTCTGCTGATGTGATTAAAACGCAGCAAGTTGATGTGGTGTTGTTGGATGTGTATTTAGAAGGTGATGCGGTTTCCATGTTGAATATGGTGCATCATTGGGCCAAGCAATCACAAAAAGAGCCTCCAAAAGTGATTGCGATGACCCTCTTGATTGATGTGATTTCTGACGCAGAATGGAAAGCCCTCGGTTTTGATGGAAGGATTAATAAACCCTTTGAAAGTGAACGTGTTTTTGAAGTATTAAGATCTTGCTTAGGGCTGGATGAACTCACAAACAGTTTAAGCTTGTTTAATCCCCTTAAAGCGGGTTCAGAGGTCAATGTATTTGATGAAAATTATGCCACTCATCGATGGCCGACCTCTGACATTTTATTTAATGTGGTCAGAGAATTTATTGAGAAATACCGTGATTTACCTTCCCTTATTCCTCGAGTATTGCATGAACAGCCTCAGTCCTTGATACAACCTCTTTTAAATGCAAAAGAATCAGCTCATTACCTTGGTTTTCAGAGAGTTGAATTAGAACTGATCCGGCTTCTTCATTTAATTGAAAACGCAGATACAAAAGGAGTTTTGTTGCGCGTTGATATTTTGGAAAATGCCTTTCAAGAAAGCATAGAAAAAGTCATTGCCTGCCTTGGGATCCGAGAAGATGTCCTCTTTGAGCATTTAGAGCAGGAGAAAATGGATGCCTGGCTTTTTGGAGAGAAAATGGAGCATTTTATATTTGAATTGTCGCAAGGTCGATTTGATGAGGAGATGTATCGAGTATTGATCCCTGAAATTGTTGCGCGAATTTCTCCGTTAGATTTCTTACATGTTGTTGATTCAATAGATAATTTTGATTTTGATGAAGCCCATCAATTGTTTTTGGGGTTAATGGATAAATTTCCAGATGTTCATCTGCGAGGAGAGAGCAGTTATGGCTTATAAGGTTTTGGTTGTTGATGATGAGTCAAGTAACTTGCATGTGATGCGAAGTATTTTGCAAGATCAATACACCTTGATATTTGCAAAATCAGGAGAGCGCGCGATTGAATTGACTTTAAAACAACGACCAGATTTGATTTTGCTTGATATCATGATGCCCGGAATGAATGGATATGAAGTTTGTAAGAGATTGAAAAATGAGCCAAGTGTTCGACATATTCCCATTGTGATCGTGTCTGCTTTGGATGAATACAAGAGTGAAGTTGAGGGTCTTAAAGTGGGTGCGGCTGATTTTTTAATTAAGCCTGTTTCAGCCGAATTGGTCAAAAGCCGCGTTGCCAATTTATTGGGTGAAGCGCGTGTTGCTTTGATGCGAGAAAGCTATCAACTTGTTATGAATCAAATTGCGTCACTTAATGCTTTTCGATCTCACAATGCCACTTTATCTGTTCCGCGTATTGCGAAATTGTGTGAATGGATCTCCCTTAAATACGGGCTTACCAAGGTGAATGCTGAAGACATGAGTTTGGCTTATCCACTCTGCTCTCTTGGAGGACTTTGGGAGGATGATAAAGAAGGTTCAAGCATAGAGTCACGAAGTCTTTCTTTACTTTCTGAAGCTAAAACAGGGTTTGCATTTTTAAGTGTGACCCTGTTGATGCACAAAAATACCCGTTGGGATGGAACAGGACAGCCTGAAATTGCAGGAGAGATCATTCCCGAAGGGGCGCGTATTGTCGCGGCCGCTGAACTTTTGGACAGGGAAATCATGCAAGAGAAAGGGGATTTGAAAATACGCATAAAAAGCGCCCTCCAAGCCCTCGCGTTGCAGGCCGGAAAAATAATAGACCCACGTCTTTTTTATTTGCTTGAAGAAAACGAAAACGAACTTTGTGAGTTTTACACCCAAATATCCTGAAAAAATCCGCTCTCAAGTGATTAAACAATGAGTTAAAAGAAAATCTGGGCTGTGTGTCAGATCTTTATTTTTGCATGAATATTAACTCCAAATTCAAGGCTTTTTAGTTAGGGTAATTGGACACC
>CAMRDW010000198.1 GCA_947041315.1 uncultured Enterovibrio sp. | reverse complement strand
ATGAATAATGACCGACGGCGTTTTCTCCTCATCGAACCACAGCGGCAACGAAAGTTAATATGCAAACGTTTTCTTAGCGTATTGCGCCTTTCTGATACTCATTAACCAAAGCAGACGGGGCGTTTCGCTCTCTCTAAATCAGCGATATTTTATGCCTTGAAGCCGTATCTACCCAAGAAACCTAAATATGCAGCTAGGGAGCCTCTGGGGGCTCTTAAAAGCCTGGATCTTCAAAGGTGAGGGGTTATCTATTCTTAATAGAAGAAGGTCTTTACGCCATTGAGCGAGAGGATGATCAGGGATGGCGTTGAGCGGCTTGTCTGTTTGAAACGATTTGAAAACATGAACAGATAACGGATGCTTTTGAATTGAAATGGCAGCCAACAAAACGCCCCACAGGAGCATGAGGCGTTTTGTTGTAAACAGAGAAAAAAGCTTAAGCTTTTGCTTGTTTTGGGCGTTTATTTTTTTCTGCTTTTACAGGGTGTTTCGAGTCTATTTTGGATGATTTTTTGTAAATTGCCCAGTTTACAAGACCCACAAAAAAGGCGCCGCCGACGATGTTGCCGAAGGTTACAGGAATAAGGTTATTAATGACAAAATTGGAAACCGTCAGATCATTGTATATTTCAGAATTGACGCCAAGATTGAGCCAAAACTCGGGAGAGGCATAATTGGAGATGATGATCCCAAGGGGGACCATAAACATATTTGCAATGCTGTGTTCAAACCCGCTCGAAACAAACATGGCAACAGGTAACATGGTTAGAAGGGCTTTTCCAACAGGATTTGCTGTGCTGAATGTCATCCAAATGGCGGTGCAAACCAAGATATTACATAAAATCCCTAATGTGAAGGCTTCAGTCCATGTGTGGTGGAGCTTATGTTGGGCAATGTTAAGTGCATTACGCCCCCACTCCCCACCGTCTAATTGATATAAACCGGCCGCTGAAACCAATCCGACCAAGATCATGGCTCCAATGAAGTTTCCGAAATACACTTTTCCCCATGTTGATAAGAGTTTGCGTGTGCTTACTTGTTTATTCGCCCAAGCGATACTTGAAAGTACTGTGCTTGTGAAGAGTTCTGCTTCATAAAGAACGATAAGAATTAAGCCAAAACTGAAAGCAAATCCCCCAATCAAACGGTTCACTCCCCAGTTTATATTTTCGTTACCGGTTGTGACTGTGATGAAGAAAAGGAAGGCTAACCCGATAAATGCACCTGCGAGTATGGCTAAGATGATGGTTGTGCTGGTCGATTTACTGACCTTTTTCAAAGCATAAGCTTCAGCGTGAGACATCATTTCTAAGGCTGAATAACCTTTTGATGTAACAAAATTGTGATCAGACGGCTGACCCATAAAATCCTCTCTTATTGTGATTCATATGTACTTCCAATGTGCTGACAGAGCAAGATGGCTTGCTTGTCTCAGGTTAGCGTATTGCATAACTAAAAGGCCCAGCCATCATATTTCGATAAGCATTTGAGTTTATTGATTCATGTATTAATTTATTTCAAAAATAAAAAAAAATTTTTCCTTTTTAGAATAAAAAAGAACCTGATGAGCTGAATGGAAAGACGCTTTCGATTTATACCTGTCGCCTTTGAAACTGCGTGGGTGTTGCCTGCTTTCGTTCTGGCCAATCACACAGTAGATCTGTGCTCAGGGCCTTCACTCGTTTGCCGAAGGCGCGCATCTTCAAGTCTCTTGGGTATATACCTGTTCCATTAAGTCGTTAGTCCGATATAGCACTGGGAAAATCGCGAAGAACAAGGCCTAAAGTTTTTAAAACGAGTGATCCTAATTTAGAAATTTATAGCAATGTGCTCTGTGATTTTTACAAGCAAGAATCATCCAATATTCATCGTAATTGGGATTAGACCTGTCGCTTTAACGCTGGGTGGTTGTTGGGTACCCTTGTTTCAGTCATCACAGAGTGCGGTTAACTTCAAGGACTTCACTTGCTTGCCCGCTGCCTGCATTTTGAAATATTTTGGGTATAAATAGGGGATCTTTTAGGTTTTTCAGTGATTCAAAATGGGAACGGCTTTCTTTAGGCCCTCTTCTATGATGCGGCGGGTTCCTTTTTGTATTTTTTGGGATGAAAAGGGGTCGAAATACCCTGTTGGATTGAAAAAAACGCAAGGAAAGCGTTCCCCCTCCTGTCAATGAGGGGGACGGGGAGCCTTTAAGCGCTGAGTTTGGTCGTATCAACGTGCAAGGTCAGTTCTTGTCCTGGTTGAATATACGCGTTTTCACTTAGGGCGTTCCATAAAATCAAATCTGAAAGAGAAACGTGGTATTTATCCGCAATCATGCTCAATACATCTCCCTCTTGAATTTCATACACAATGGTGCGTATACGTGCTCCATTTTGCGCGCGTTTCCATATCAATAATTTTTGTCCAATGTGCAGTGTTTCTGTGGAGGTGATTTGATTCCACTGGAGCAAGTTTTTTTGCGAAATCTCATATTTTTCGGCCAAAGATGAAATGTTATCTCCATTGGTCACCGTGTGGGTCAGTTTGTAATCATGCGTTTTCTTTTTTTCTGTTGGCTTCTTTTTCTGCACTAATTGTGATTTTTCTTTTTGTCCAAAAGGAACCATCAAGTATTGTCCTTCGCTGATTGTATTTTGTTTTAAATCATTGGCGAGTTGGATTGATTTTACTGATGTTTTGTATCGTAGTGCAATGTGTCCCAAGGTATCGCCATAACTGACTTTGTAGCGGGATATGTTGATGGCTTTTGCGTCTTGTTCAATAAACGTCTTTTTAAATGATTCGACCTGCTCTATGGGAAGAAGGAGATGGTAGGGACCTTCTGGTGAGGTTGCCCATTGATTGTAAGCAGGGTTGAGATTTTGCAATTGTTTTAAAGGGATCTTCGCAAAATCAGCGGCAATACTTAAGTCCATTTGAACGTCGAGGTTTAGTTGCTCTACCACAGGTTTGTTTGGAATGGCTCGCAGTGATATGCCGTATTTTTCTCTGTTTTTAATCACATCAGCGAGGGCCAATAATTTAGGGAAATAGTCTCGTGTTTCTTTTGGTAAAGAAGAAGATAAAGAGGAAAAATCAGTCGGTAAGCCTTTGGCTTTGTTGTTTCGAATGGCCCGAAAGACGCGGCCTTCACCTGTGTTATAGGCAGCAAGGGCGTGTGACCAATTTCCATTAAATTTTTTGTGTAAATACTTTAATAATTTTATTGCGGCATCGGTTGAAGCAAGAACGTCTTTGCGTCCGTCATACCACCAATTTTGTTCTAAGCCGAAAACGCGTCCTGTTTCGGGCATAAACTGCCAAAGACCCGCCGCACTGCCGTGAGAGTAAGCATATTGGTCAAACGAACTTTCTACGATGGGAAGCAAAGCAATTTCTAAAGGAAGTCCTTCTTTTTCAATCCTTTCTGTAATGAGATATAAAAAAGGACTTGCGCGTTCTGAGACGGTTTTTAGATGATGTGGGTTCTTTAGATACCAAGTGCGATAATGATCCAGACTCGGATTTTCAATCATGGGCATTTCTAATTGCATGGCAATACGTTCCCACACATCGCTCTGATCTTGAGGATGGTTCGTTACTTCTGCTGAAAGAGGCAATTCTGACTCGTTTGGCGAATTCGTTTTCACCTCGATGTCTTTATCCAATTGAAGTTGGCATCCTAAAATGAATAACAAACATACGAATACAAAATGGCGTTTCATGACTAGCTAACCTCAAAAAAAGGTGACATTGAGCAGGAGAGAGCGTGTTATACCCTTCGAATTTAAATGCGGATGTTTTGCTGATGTTTATTTCCCAATCACATCGATGTTGGATGTGATTGGGTTTTATATACCCGTTACCTTTGAAGCTGCATGGGGGTTGGCTGTGTCCTCAAAGCCTGATTGCATAATATCGATGCTCAGGGCCTTTCGTTCTTGGCGTTTTCCTGCATTTTCAAATATCTAGGTATAGATAGCGGAGGTTAAAATTCGTCTTTCCAACGTCTAAGCGCAGTAAATGTTTCCAAGTCAGAGTCTGTTGTTGTATTCACTGCCATCTTTACGTTGGGTTGATGCGTTCGAAGAAAAGGATTAATGGCTTTTTCAATACCGATGGTGCTCGGAAGTGAATTTCCCCCTTTTTTCCTCAATGCATTGACTTTCTTTACGTAAAGTTGAAGTTCAGTGTTATCAGGCTCAACCGTTTGCGCAAACTCCAAATTTGAAAGCGTGTATTCATGGGCGCAGAATACTTTGGTTTCATTTGGGAAAGAGGCAAGTAGAGACAACGAATTATACATTTGTTCAGGCGTACCTTCGAACAAGCGCCCACATCCTCCAGAAAATAGCGTATCACCGCAAAAAAGCATTTCATTGCCGTAATAGCATACGTGATCGCGTGTATGTCCTGGAATGCAATGAATGGTAAATGGAATGTTGTAAATTGTAAAGCGTTCTCCATCGCAAAGAGTATGGTTTATTGAGGAAATATCTGTTGAAGGGGGGCCATAAACGCGAGTGTTAGGAAAATGTGCGAGGAGTGTCTCTAAACCGTCAGTGTGATCACGATGGTGGTGAGTAATAAGAATGGCATCAAGGTGTAAGTTGTCTCTTTTTAATCGTTCTAATACGGGTTTTGCATCACCCGGATCGACGATATAACAATGCTTATTTTCATTTTCGATAATCCAGATGTAATTGTCATAAAATGCAGGTATGCTTGAAATAAATAGCATAGAAACCCTCAGCTAAATGTAGATAAAATATGAAACCTGCACGCAGCCAAAGACCTATAGATTATCCTTACACTTGGGAACAATTTGCGCACGGTGAATGGGTTTGTTCACTGATTCAAAATCGTCTAGACGAATGGTTGCCTCGTCTTTTTGGTTACCACATGCTCAAATTAGGCGGCTTAAGCTGCGAGCTAGAAACTCTCCCTTGTAGTATTTCGCATCAAATCTTTCTCGACAAGTTAAACCCTCTTCGAAATCTTGAGGCGGACAGCTATGAATTGCCTTTTATTGCGAAGGCCTTTGATACGTGTTTGCTTGCAAATCAGTTGGATTACATGGACGATCCTCACCGTTTGTTAAGGGAAATCGACAGAGTGATGATCGATGACGGTTATTTGATCATATCGGGAGTGAATCCAAGCAGTTTGATGGGGATTGGGCGCTTAATACCTTGGCGTAAAAACACATTGCCTTGGAATGGGCGCATGTTCACTCCTTTACGTGTACGAGATTGGCTCGGAGTCTTAAATTATGAAATTATGGAAATTTCTTGTTTTGGGTTGATTCCAGAAACCAAGCAAAGAACCTGCGGTGTTTGGTTTGAAAATGCTTTTTCTGATTTGCTTCCCGCATTTGGATCCGTTTATTTTATTGTTGCAAGAAAACGAGCTTATCCATTAACCCGTATGAAATCCTCTTGGTTACCAAAAAAGCAGTTGTCACCTGTGGGGGTGAATTACCGCACGCGAGATATTAAACTTCCATGAATCTTAATGCCTTATCTGACGCTGTCGGGTTATTGCTGCAATTTAAGTTTTGGTCTTTTTTATCGTAAGGCTTATTTCGATATTTTTTCCTGGACTTTTTTTTGCAATGAACCTCAATGTGTGGGTACGGGTTCAAGATTGCATTTTTGCATGAATATCAATGCCAAATTTAAGTTCAATTGCAGAGCGGATCAAATTGTTTAATTTTAAATGGATCCTTTTTTTATATCGATGAAAGCACAGTGTTCTTGAGGCCGATTGTTACTTTCGATTAGCAAGGGGTTATATCAATTCTATTAAAAATTTGATCATTCTTATTTTTTAAAATCACCGATAACATCCTTATGAACGTCTCAATTATACCCGTCGCCTTTGAAGCTGCGTGGTGTTGGCTGCTCTCATTCAGGCCAATCACATAGCCCATCTATGCTCAGGGCCTTCACTCGTTTGCCGCCTACACGCATCTTCAAGTGTCTTGGGTATAGAAGAAAGAAATGAAAACTCTTTAAATATAAGCAAATGTAATTATTTAATGGCGTATTTAAAATAATAGT
>CAMRDW010000197.1 GCA_947041315.1 uncultured Enterovibrio sp. | reverse complement strand
CCCGAGCCCAATGAGATCTGTTTATTATAAAATCAATCCCTCTATACCCGTCACCTTTGAAACTACGTAGGTGCTGGCTGCGCTCGCTTAAGATCAATCACAGAGTAGATCTATGCTCTGGGCCTTCACTCGTTTGTCGCAAGCACGTATCTTCAAGTGTCTTTTGTATAACGCAAGCGCGCATCTTCACTTCCTTTAGATATGACGCTGAAATCAACATTGAAAGGCGTATATTTACATCGGATCACATTCGCACAAAGATTTATTGACAGCGCATTGTGGATCCTTACAAAAAACAACATCACCATTTACAATTTAGGAGCAGATGTAATCTCTTTTTTTAGAAATAAAGCATTTAATTAGAAATAAAAAAGACGGCATTACTTAGGCCGCACAAGTAACAATACAAAACACAACAAAACTGCACAGAAAACAGTGCTATTTTTTATCTCTGGATGTCTATTTGATAATTTTATTTAAAAAACTTTAAACTTTATAAAAAATACAATATATTCCCCCTCGAAATTTATTAGACATTGAAAAACAGGATACTCACTGATTTTACACAATCGACTGTCTGGCATTTTCGTTTAAAGAAATAACTCGTATTCTCTTTGATACCCTCATTGTGCTTGTAGCCTTGTCTGTATTAACTAGGTACTTCATTGCAAGAATTCGAACTGTTTTTGAACTCCCTGCAAATTTACTTATATAAGCTGTTTATTTTAAATAAGGCACTTTTTTTTCAGTTTGGTTTTAAATTCAAAAACTGATAAAAAATGCCCGAACCACTGTCATCCGGCACATGCTATTTAGATTAATTGAAGAGCAGTAATGTTAATTAAAAAATATGTTTTAGCGTCCTTCTTGTTAACTCTTTCAAGTTACACATTGGCATTTAACCACCCAGAAAACACTTTAAATTCAAGAAGTTCTACAAGCTCCTTAGCATCTTATACCGATAAAATATTGAGTGATGAATTTACCCTTAATTCTGCCGATCGAAAAAAAACACGTCTAACCCTTTCTAATCATGGTGCGTACACTACCAGATACAGGGTTGAATATTGTGCAGATGATGGCACAGGGGATCACAAAAAATATGTTGAATACTCCCCTTCGTTAATCGCAACAAAAAGTGCTCACTTTACTTTACCGGCTGATGCTTATTACACCCAAGTAATAGCAGAATATGCAACTGGACTATTATGGGCGCCATGGAAAAACTTTTATCATCATTCTCTTTGTGCAAATATGAATGAGTGGTCAATATATGATTCAAACACAGGAAAAATGAATACAATAAGAATCAATAATTGGGGAACCCTCATTTCGATGAGATGGGGAATAGCGCGTCCTGATTCATACAATAACACCCTAACTCAAAATAAAAATGCGAATCTATCGCTTGGTTGTAAATTTAATTAACAAATGTTGAAAAATACAAATCATATTAGAAAATTCGGTGTTAGTGAAATGCAGTATTCATTGTTTGATCTTTAGAACGAGGTTTTTGAGCATAAAAACAACTTAACTAAGATAAGTAAATCAGCATGTTAAATTGAATCTTAGCGTCACACACACAAATTAAATATAACAGTAAGCATGATGATTTTTATCCAAAAATAATTATGTCTATTTTCTTGGGTACAAAAGTGGAAGCCTCACTGTTTTTTCGGTTTTTTTAGAATTAAATATTTTTCAAGACCATTCTAAAAATCAACATTAACGTCCATTAATAGATACATTTAAATGCATTATATTTTACCTTTTTTATTATTATCAATCTCATCGAGTTTAAAGGCTGATGATGAACAGATAGCAACTGATGATTATAATTTTCAAGAAGCGCGAAGCTATAGTTTTCGAAGCGCATCTTGTAATTTAAATGTCGTTCCGGTATTCCCACCCCCGCCAACACCCGATCTTCCTTCTTTGCCTGGGGCGGACGGATTGTCACTGTTTTTTGCTTCATCGCCTAAATATAACCCGACAACATCATGTCTGGTTCTTGCATCAACCTTGAGTGATTTAACGACGGAACGATTTAAAATAGGGGTTACGGTTATAAGAGGCAATGTACCTCTACAATCATTCGTAAAAGAAGCACGTTTTTTAAATGCGTCAAAAGAGCATGAGTATATCGCTACATTGGACAATATTCACAGCGCCCCCAAAGAGGGCGATCGCTGCATTGTCACATCAATAGATTCTGAATTAAAAGGCAGAGCCACATTAAGTTATGAAAACAGTGGCCTAAGTGGAACGGCGGTTTGGACTGAACGTGCGAGTGATTTTAGTACCGTCTTTGACTCTGATGTTGCAGCTGAAATAATGTCACATCAATTTGAAAAAAGAATGGGACGTTCCGCGTTTGATAATACCTTCAGTGCTTATTTATCGACTTCTGAGCTTCAAAATAAATACCAACAATACAATGAAATTATAAATGGACCTAACTCATCCATTAGAGAAGGTTATTACGGTTTTTCTATTGACTTTATAGAAAACCCAGATGAAATAGAAAATTTCATTATTGAACAACTGATTGTTCCAGCATCAGACATAGGTTTGATTGATGATAAATTTAAAAATGATCCTGATATTGTTGATTTGGTAATAAGAAAGATATTTTCTCGCCTTGGTTACGACAATGAAAACAAATATGGCTCCGATCGCCAAGTCAAAATAACCGCATTAAGTTCTTTATCAAATATTATTCCCAGTAACTGGAATGATGAAAATTTGTCTCCATTTCTTTACGTGGATATCAATGGATTAACAGATCCTCAAAAAGATGTCTTTCTAAATAAAGTATCCACGGAGGAAGAGGCCCCAACGGCCATTGAAGTGATTAAGGCGATAAGTTTCGGTCTTTCAGAGCCTGATTATCATGATGATTTTTTCAAATTAAATCACAATATTCTTCTAGATAAAGAAAAAGGCTTGATTTCCTATCAAGGTAGAAAAGGCGGTTATTTAGGCAAAACCTATTTAGATGTTGCAGCTGATGCTTATGGGAAAAAGATTGAAGAGCTGACACCCGATGAAACCTTAACGGCAAAAAATGCGCTAGAGAGTATAGGATTCGACACCCTTTATCCAATAGGGACCTTAAGAAACACGAAGTCATTTATATTAAATCGTTTTATTGCAACGTCCTTTTCTTCTGAGATGGCAGCATCGCTTGATGATGGGGGAGCTGCAGAAATGTTTGATGCCATATTACCGAGACTGAGCGATGCGGGAAAACAAGCAAAATTTTTAGCGCAAAAATATCATTTTGATCTTTTTAAATTTTCAGGTTTAACCGTAAGTTCACCAGAAGAATTATGGGATGCGATTAACACGCTAAATGCGCAGCTAGATTCAGTTGAAGCATTACAACGTCCAACAGGTGTTGATGAAAATAATACAGAAATCAATACCATCGCTTTTACTGATGAAGATTTTGTTAAAACACACTTATATTCACTCGGAGTTGAATCTCAATTAGTGGAAGAGAAGTGGAAAAAATATGCTAAAGAAGACTGTCGTTACTATTTCTTGGACGGTGTCGCAAATTTTTGTGGCCCAAATGTGGCCCCTTCAATTTATCACGGTGATAGGAATGTTCCTGAACATGTGAAGCAAAACCAGCTGAAAGCGTGGCGGAAATATCGTGATACGACAGGCCAGCGTCAATTTAGCATTCGTGATATGTGGAAAACTGATTTTAATAAAACCGCAGAAATACTTGCTGTATACGCAGCCAATAATATTATAACGATGGCAAAACTTCAGGGATTAACACCTTGGATTGAGCCTGACTCCTATAAAAACTCCAGGCTGCATACAACAACAGAAATGTCAATGAAAAAAGGCGATATAACAAGCAGTTCGACACACCAAATCACAGCTGAAAATTGGGTTATTCATGGCGATCAATTAGGTTTTTCAATAAAAACACAACCTAATATTGAGCAATTAATGACGATTGATAAAATAAAACTCATTTCTCATGTCGGTATGAGTGACACTTATAACATGCCTTTGTTTATGGCGATAAATAAAAAGGAAGGCAGTGAGTGTGACGAAAAACGCACCTCAGGCCACATTTATTATAAAACATGCACTACTCGTTATTATGGTGCGAATTATTATGAACCATCTAAAGAACATGCATTGCGTGTTCACCTTGAAAACTTGATGAAAAGCCGAATAGGTGACTTTAAAACAATTTATACCAATTCAGAAAACTTTGTTTTGTTCTTAAAAGAAATCCTACCTTTATGGTCAACCATTGAAGATATCCAAAATGGTGATCTAGAAAATATAGGAGCAAGTATTGTTGGGGATGCAATGTTTCTGATCCCCATAGGATATGGCGCAGGAAAAATATCGACATCATACCTCAAAGCAACGGGCAAGAAATTTCCTAAAAAATTTAAAACGTCAGGTCAGGTAGGAGGACTTACTGGTAAAGATGGAAAGCCGGCAGTCATAGGCTCAAGACCTGATGCAGGCAAGTATGCAAAAGAGGCAGCAGAAAAAGCAAAAAGAGTGAGCGGTGATGTGCTGGATGACTTAGATGATGTGGGAAATCTTCATGATTTAAGTCCTAAAGGGCACCCTAAGCTACCTGGCAAAAAGCCCGATAATTTCCATACACCGCCGAAGGATAACTTTATTTCAAGTGGGAAAAAATACACCGGAGAGATAAAGGATTTAAAAGACAACGGAGATGGCACCTTTAAAGGTAAAGATGGGAAGGATTATATTAAAGAGAACGACGAATATTATCTCGTTCAAAAAGACGCAGATGGAAACCTGTATATAGTCGATAAAGATGGCAATCTATCAAACCCCATTAAAAAAGACAAAGATGGAAACTGGGAATCAAACACAGGCCTCGCATTGACGCCCAATGACTTAAAACGCTTCGGGGCCACTGAATATCACGGTTCACTTTCAGGATTTAAAACAAATCTAGAGGGGCTTTATCAAAAGAAAAGAAAGCCAGGTGATGATGAAAACGAACATCATTTTGACCTTGTGAAAGTCGAAAATACTTTTTTCAAAGCTGATTGGGATCCACCTCATAAGACAGCCTATGTTTATATTCCGAATTGGACTAAGCGTATGCCGATATTTAAAGGAAGAAAAGGAAAATGGTACAAAGATGCCCAAGTGGCTAAAGCCTGTACTTTTCTATAAGATTGAATAAAAGCACATTTTTAAAAGAGCACTTCTTCTTGATCACTCACTCTGAGTGATCAAGATAAAATAACATGCTCACGAATTTATTCTTTATTTCTCGTTTCAACCTCTGCAATTTTAAATAAACAAGAAAGAACGAGGTTAAATATAAAAAGAGGTTTTTTTGAAAAAATTATTTTTTGTTTCGCTGTTCGTAACAGCTTTTTCTGTACAAAGTCATGAATTTATTCCTCATGATTATGTATTTCCAGATGGACTTGAAAACTATACAGCAGGTACAAAAGTCGTACACCTCGGAAGCCTTTTTGAATGCCGTCCTTTTCCGAACTCGGGTTATTGTTCATTATGGGATACATCAGCAAATCAGTATGAGCCGGGTGAAGGTGTTTCATGGGAATCGGCTTGGAAAGAAGTTAAAGGGGTTGATTTTCATTTCCATTTTCCTGATCAACACAAAATCTATCAAGCCGGCACCCGTGTCGAATTCAAAGGACAAACCTATAAATGCAAAGAATTCCCTAATAGTGGGTATTGCATTCAATGGGGGAACGGTAATGAACAATATGCACCAGGGCAAGGTCTTCACTGGAAAATGGCATGGGTGCATTTAAGTAAAGCCGGTGTTCTCATTCCTGAAAATCCACTGCAGACAAAGGATGTGAATGAGATTATAACAAATCGACGTTAAAGACTTCTCATTCACGTCGCTCAGCGTCAGGAAGACCTTTTAACCTAACCGATACCCAAAATACTTGCCGTTGCGCGCCTGCGCTAAGTGAGTAAAGTCCCTGATCATAGACTGAGTGTGTGATTCGGCAAAACGAGCGCACCCGTCACCCACACCCCTTTACAAGCAACAGGTATATTTCAAAGACAACTTGGC
>CAMRDW010000196.1 GCA_947041315.1 uncultured Enterovibrio sp. | reverse complement strand
TTTCTTCTGCGCGTTTTTTCCGGCGCAATGTTTGGCTAACGACTCAATGGAATTGGCATAACAAAGAATGAAGGTAAAAAAATAATAATATGAACAAACTGAAGTTCAAGTAGAATTGAAAAAACACTCCAATTTAGTTTAATTTTTCTCTATAAATAAACATAATCTCATCCTTAAATTAATGACCTCATTGTCTTGTAAAAGATTCAATTCGATTTCTCTGTCTCATCTAATTTGATTCAACAAAGAAAATATTCTTCTATTTTCCTTTGAGTTCCTCACGCATATGGATATGTCACTCAATGAATCAAACAATGAAATATACCCAAGAAATTCGCACATTCAAATAGACGAAAAAAGCAACGGCTATAAAAATAATGTGATAAAAGGTGGAGATGTTTAATATGGCAACAGAAGAAAAAAATAAAATGGGATTGGTTGGTCTCACCACCATCGTCACCGTGAATATGATGGGTTCAGGTATTATTATGCTGCCAGCAAGTTTGGCACAAACAGGGGCTATTTCCTTGCTTTCCTGGGTCGTAACCGCATTAGGGGCGATGTGTATTGCTTATACTTTTGCAAAATGCGGAATGTATTGTACCCAAAATGGGGGGATGTCTGCTTATGCGTCTGAAGCACATGGAAAATCCTCCTTTTTTATCGCCTCTTACACCTATTATGTTTGTCTTGTAATCAGTGCTGTCGCCATTGCCGTCTCTGCTGCGGGGTACCTCGTTCCTTTCTTTCCATGGATTAAAACCACCCCTATCCACACCTTTATTACCGTCGTTTCTATTTTAATTGTGACGATGGTTGCGAATTTTGGTGGCGCAAAAATTACAGGACAAATTTCAACCTTTACCGTATGGGGTATCATCCTCCCTGTTGTAGGTTTATCTCTAATGGGTTGGTTTTGGTTTAAACCTGAAATCTTTGCAAGTGCTTGGAATCCACACAAAGACACCACAGTTACCGCTATATCATCAGGAATCGCACTCACTTTATGGGCATTTCTTGGTATTGAATCTGCAGGGGCCAATTCCAGTGCAGTTGAAAACCCTGAAAAAAATGTTCCTTTGGCTTGTATGTTTGCGACCAGCTTTACCGCCATTGTTTATATTGCTTCAACCTCCGTCATTCAAGGGATTATTCCTAATGCTGAATTAGCAAAATCAGATGCGCCCTTTGGTTTAGTTTACAGTTACATGTTCAATGAAACCGTAGGGCAAATTGTCACCGCATTGGCCGTTACCGCCTGCATTGGCTCACTATTAGGATGGCAATTTACAAATGCGCAAGTCTCAAAAGCCGCGGCAGACATGCGGCTTTTTCCTAAGATATTCAGCGAAGTGAACAAAGCGGATGCCCCCATTAAAGGCATGCTGATCATGTTAGTGCTTGAGTTGATTCTTGCTGTAATGACGATTTCACCTAATTTAGTGAATCAATTTAATGTCTTGCTCAATTTAGCCGTCTTTATCAATATGGTGCCCTACGTATTATCCTTGACCGGTCTCGAAGTTATTTTACGCAAGAAACATGTCACCCCCCATGAATATAAAACAGGGGCCCTCATCGGAACATTGGCCGTGGTTTACAGTATTTATGGTGTCTATGCCTGTGGGCAGTCCGCCGTCTTTTGGGGGTCTATACTCACCATGTTTGGCTACATTTTCTATGGTTTCATTGCTGCACGTAATGATAAAAATGACTCTGCAGCCTAGGAGAGAAATCATGAATAAGAAAAGCAAAGACATCAACATAAAAAAGAAAGGATTACAAATTTCCGTCTTTCTAATATTGATGAATGCATATTATATTCATGCATACCCGGCGACGACCTCAGAAATCCCAAAACAAGCCACTCCACCTCAAACGGCAATTGAAATCATGGTAAATTCACGAATTAAAGAAACCACACTGAAAGACAATCGTCCTTCTCATGTTTATCGCCCACGAACCCCTATCTATCATCAAAATCATCCAGAAAATACCCCCGAGCCTCCAAAAATAAGAAAGCATTTGCTTGTTGATCATCCTGAAGTCAATAACAATCAAGGCAGAAATATTCGAGAAAATAAAAAAGATCCTCATTGTAAACACTGATTTTTTATCAGATGCTTTATACCCAAGAAACACTTAACTTAACGTAGAAAGTCGGTTAACAGTGCAATCGAAGAAAAGAGAAAAAAACCATTCCATTATACCCAAGACACTTAAAGATGCGTGTAGGCGGAAAACGAGTGATGGCCTTGAGCATAGATCTACTATGTGACGGGCCTGAGCGAGAGCAGCCAACACCCACACAGTTTCAAAGCCGACAGGTAAAAGTCATTCAGTATTGCGCAGGAATAATCACTGAAAACAAGGCGTGAACGTTCAATAAGCGGCTTTTAGATTTAAAAATTCAGAATGATGTTCTCATTTTTTTCAAGCAAAAAAGATCAAATATTGAGTGTGATGGGAATAAACCCATGAGTATAAGCAGACAAGCCGATTGAGCGTCGAAAGTCTGCTCCCTTTCCCGCGTAAAAAGAAACGAGTAAATTGGCGTCCAAAAAAGGTAAAAATCATTGTGTAAAAAATAAAATATCTGTCTAATAAATTGGAAGCTCAAATTTAGAAAATAAGGTTTCTATTTTATCTCGACTATTTAATGTTAATACGTTCTCCATTAATTCTTTTGTTAAATTGGGTGAAAAAGAAGTCAAAAAATCATACATGTAATTTTGTAATAAAATATCTTTTGAAAAACAAATCCAGGCTTTAGAGGGCGAAAATAAATGATCGAGGTTAATATATGTTAATTGCGAATGTTCAATATCCCTCGCCGCCAAGGTCGATATTATTCCAATACCAAAACCCAGCTGAACATAACATTTAATAAGATCTGCGTCCATAACGGTCATGACATAATTGGGTTTCAATTTTTCCAGTTCAAAAGCATCGTCTTGCGTTTTTCGTCCTGTCGAAGTTGGCTCATAACTTAAAATTGGGCAATCAGCGAGCTGTTTTAAAGACGGTTTTTCTACACTCGCTAGAGGATGACCGTTTGGCACCACCAATCCAAGAGTCCAAAGATAAGCTGGTACAACAATTAAATCATTGTCTTCCCCAAAATCATGCGCAATGATTGAAAAATCTGAATGACCTTTACTGATGATCCCTTTTTTTTGTAAAGGAAGCGTAGGATGCAAATGAAAGTTAATGTTGGGGTATTTTTTTGTAAAATAAGACACGCTTTTTGGTAAGAGATAACGCGCAATAGTGTGTGTTGTATAAATATTCAAGGTGCCCGATTTAGGATCTAGATATTCATTAGCGAGTGCTTTTATTTTTTTTTCTAAAGCGAGCATACGCCCAACTTGCTCTAAAATTTTCTCACCTATTGGCGTGATCCCACTTAAATTTTTTCCTCTGCGTTCAAAAATACGAACACCTAATTCTTTTTCTAATAAACCGACTTGTTTACTCACACCGGGCTGCGTAGTAAAAAGTGATTGAGATGCCGCGGATACATTCAAATTATTATCTTGAATCGCCTTTAAATATTTGAGCTGCTGAAGTTTCAATCGATGTCCCCAGAAAATAAAAAAGGATGTATATCTTGTTTCTAGAAACCACGTCACAGAAAAGAAATTATACCCATCGAGGTTGAAGATACAGGGGGACTCACAACGGTCTTCCAGCATCTTCAAACATCTTGGGTATCGCTGTGTCAATGAAAAGATGACGAAGATAACACATCAAAAAGATTTTAATGACTCAACTTGAGAATAATCTTGATTCTCAATGAGTTGATCGATAAAAGTTTTCAATTCATGATCTTAACAAGCAAGAAAGAAGAAATAAATATCTTGATCTCTCTTATTTAAGTCCAAAGCACAAAAGATGCAAAGGTGAGATACCCAACGCGCTATAAAAATCAAATTATTAACAAAGTGCCAGAGCAAATACAAGAGAACCGCCGTTTGATACACCTCAAGATATAACATGCGCGCCAGCGCCAGCCCACACCCTGTGAAGCCCTTGAGCATAGATAAACCATGTGATTGGGCACAAAGAACCAAGCAAAAACCCACGCAGTATCAAAGTCGACAGCGATAAGCCATCAATCTTAAAAGCGAGCTTAGACAATGATGAAACTGTAAAATAACGCCAAAAGGGACTCAAAAAGATTTTTCTATTCGAAAAAGTTGACCAAGCCATAAGAAACCTTTTTACTTCATTGTCTTCATCAAAAAAAGCCTCACACATGGATCCCGTTCGCTATAAAGCACGACAACAAAAAATAAAAGAAGAAGTGGAAAAGAGCATTGCAAATGCCCAAATAGAAAAAGCCTTGCTTTTGGTCATCACTGGGAATGGAAAAGGAAAATCCACTTCCGGATTTGGCATGATAGCTCGCGCCGTAGGCCATGGACAAAAATGCGGTGTGGCACAATTTATAAAAGGAAACTGGGCTTGTGGAGAAAGAAATTTACTTGAAAAAGCAGGTGTTCAATTTCATGTCATGTCGACAGGATTCACTTGGGATACGCAAAACATAAATTCAGATACAAAAGCAGCTCAAGAAATTTGGTTTGAATGTAAACGTATGCTTTCTTGCCCAAGCTATGATGTTGTTTTATTAGATGAAATAACTTACATGACAAAATACGGCTACATCGCATTGGATGAATTGATTGAAGCCCTTCATCATCGTCCAAAAGAGCAATCAGTGATCATCACAGGGCGTGCAGCCCATCGCCGTCTCATTGAACTTGCTGACACCGTTTCTGAAGTACGTAATATAAAACATGCCTTTGAATCAGGAATTAAAATACGAAAAGGAATTGACTGGTAAAATACTTAAAGCCAACTACATCCAAAAAAGAAATATCCGTTCTTCATTTTGCCTCTCCTGAGGAGAGGCTGAGCCAGAAAAACATGTACATGCTTATTTTTTCACTTATTTTCCCGTCATCAAAGGCGCAGGATGATTAAGTTGAGCATCAATACTTTGAGTCCCTAAAAGGCGTAACCAAAATGCAGGTATATGTTTGGGTAAAATCGCATTTTCTTTTCTTCTTTCAGGCAAGACTAAAACCCACTCCTCTTTTGCATCTTTTTTAGCGACAACGAAACGAAAAGGATGGTAAATCGCCATTCCAAGACGTAAATCGGTTGCAATCAATTCGTCTTTTTCTTGTGTAAAACGAAGAAATCCCCCTGTAAAATAATCAAAATCTTCAATAATTTTTGATTGAGTAAGAAGTGGCCAATTCCCTCGCTCCAAAGAAACCCAATCAATTTTAGGATCGTCATCCAATAAAGAAGCCAAACCTTCTAAATATTCATGCTCATTCAAAAGTACAATTCGCCATAAAAATGTATTAAACGGCGTGGGCGCAACGTATATTTGATGCTCTTTAGAAGCGCTTTTGGGCATATTTTCTTCAAGACGATCTTTGATCTGCCCTAAAGAGAATAAAGACCAAAGTAAATACAAACTGGACAATCCTAATCCCATACCACACAACCTGGCCGCTTTATTTCGCCAGATCAAAGCCGCAATAAGAAAAAAAAGCAAAGGCAACGTATATAAAGGATCGATGATAAAAATACTCGAGAATGCCAAAGGTTGCATTTTTATCGGCCAAAAAAACTGGGTGCCATAGCTTGTAAAAGTATCAAGAATCGGGTGTGTCACTAATGCCATTGATATTAAAAGAAACAATTGCCAAAATGGCCAAGCAGATGCAAATACACGTTTAAATAAAAGACTCAAAAAAAAGGACAGCGGAAGGAGGACAAAAACAGAGTGGCTGAACCCTCGATGTTTTATCATGTCCATAATAGGATCATCATATTCAATAAAAACATCAAGATCAGGCAAGGTCCCTAAAACGGCCCCAGCGAAAAGCACTTTCGGTGTACAGCGTTTGCCCGCAATAAGGCCAGCCACAGAAGCGCCAAGGACAATTTGAGAAAGGGAATCCATAATATATCCAAATTGTTATTTTAAATATCTCTGTTTATTAATGCATAAAAACCAATTGATGGCGAGATGTCATTTCATCTATATCCAAGATATTTGAAGATGCGTGTAGGCGCCAAACGAGTGAAGCCCCTGAGTA
>CAMRDW010000195.1 GCA_947041315.1 uncultured Enterovibrio sp. | reverse complement strand
GTACGCCTTTCTAAGGCCGCCTCTGGTTTCACTTGTTGCTCTGGCAATGGGGAATCAATTTTTAACATCATGTGCTCCTCAATACCGCCCTGAAATTTACTTTATCTTAAATCATAATTGCTCATTGGCAGGTTGACACATAGGGACTCACAATTATTTTATCTTTTCATTCAAATGAAATGATAAATATTCTTCAGCTTTGTCTTTTCTCATATAACGCCCCAAGGTTTTTGCGGGAATATGGCGTAAATCCACCACTATTAAACCATCCAATGCATTATTAAAGTCGGGATCTACATTAAAACAAACCAATTTTCCATTCAGCCCTAAATATTGACGCAGAAGAATAGGGACACCTGATCCCTGACTAATACGCGCAATAACTTTAGAGAGTAATTGTATATCACCTAATGCGGAGAGCATGGAGGTGTGCCAGGGGACGGGTTCGGAGAGTTCTAAAGGTGTTTTTGGTTTAACAAGCTGGGCAATCTGCTCATCATAATGGTGAATACTTAAACACTCAGCTAATAACCTTCGAGCTTGTTTTGGGTAATCACTACTCATGCTGACGGGGCCAAATAAGGTAGTTATTTCAGGATGTTGCCAAACATATTCTGCAATTCCTTTCCAAAGAAGCAAAAGGGCTGAGAGACTGCGTTGATACTTTTTGTCTATAACAGATCGGCCCATTTCTAAAGAAATATTTAGACTACTGATAAAACGTTGATCATATTTAAACAAGCGACGTGAATAGAGTCCTTCAATGCCTTTTTTTAGAATAATATTTTGTACATGCCCGATACGGTAGGCCCCGACTAATGCATGCTGTTCTCGGTCCCAAATGAATAAATGTAAATAGTATTGATCGTATTGGTCTAAATCCGTTTCTAATCCTGTTCCTTCGCCTACAGCGCGAAAATTTTTTTCTCGAATGCGACCTATTTCTTTGATTATAAGAGGAATTTGTGAACTGTTTACGCAGAAAACGTCAAAAACTTCGGAAGAGATTAATTTACACTTTTTAGGTAATTTTGCTATTTCTTCGATAAAGAGAGCAGGGTCGCCAGAAGAAGCAATATTTGATGTAAAACAAGCGTTCTTCTCGTATTTATTGCTCAGTTTGTGGTTGAGAAGATAGGTGTTAAGGCGCAGATAATTAACTAAGGCATCGTCAGATTCGAAAAGTCGATATTCTTTCCATAAAATGGGTTCACCTATCGTGATGTTAACTGATTTATCTCGTTTATTTAAAAGTTCACGGGCGAGTAAAATAGATCTTAATAAAGGATGAATCTCACCTGCTTGATAAAATTTTCGACTGTTTCTTCCTCCGATAAAAATGGGCAAAACAATGGCCTTGTGTTTTCGGACCAAGCTTGCGACAGAACGGCTCCATTTTTTGTCATTGAGTTGTCCATTTTCATCAAATGAGGAAACTTCACCGGCTGGAAAAATCAGCAACAATCCACCGTTTTGGAGGTGTTGATGGGCTTCTCTTAATGCCTTTATATTTCGTTTCCGTGCATTTTTTCCTTCAAAGACATCTACACCGATAAATATATCACTCAGTTCGGGTATTTTTTTCAAATAAGCGTTAGCCAGAATCTTTACATCTTCTCGAACGCTTCTTAATATTTTGGCCAAAATAACCCCTTCAACACCACCCAAAGGGTGGTTTGCAACGACAACAGTAGAGCTTGTGGTTGGGATATGTTTACTACCGTCATCTGAAATTGAATAATTAATATTTAAAACATTGATGGTGTAATTGAGAAAATGATCGGTATTAATGCCGCTTGGGCGATCTTGATAGAATGTATTGAGTTTTTTTAAGCCAGTAATTGATTCAAGGGTTTTTTCTATAAGTCCAAAAGGGGTTCTTCTTGGCAATTGAAAGGGGCTGTTTCTCATGCTCTGTTCCTTTTTAAGCATTTAGACGATGAGATGATGGATTCTTTGTCTTTATTTTTTCAACGGTTAGACCAGTTTTTATCGCCAGACTCGATGAATAAAGTCATGTTTTTTTCCCAGAGCTCTTGGATTGTTTGGTCATAATTTAGATATAATTTATTGTTCACAGTTTTCCAATATAGCGGATTTCCAGGGGCTAACTTATCATTTTTCGCGATAGCCCAAGCGCAATAGCCACCGTATTGTGGAGCATACAAAGAGGGCGATTGGATGAATTTATCGAGATTTTCTTGGCTTTGAAACAGCCATACAGCTCCTTTATAATGGGCAGTGAAAGCCGATTTCCCTTTTAGCGGTGTACCGTCAAAAAAGGAGACAGTGTCATAACCGCTTACGGCGTTATTACTGAAAAATGCAGTATAATACTCTCCGGCAGAAAAGCTGGAACAAGAAAAAAGACCAAAAATAACGAGCCATAATCGATTCATGCTCCCAGACCTTTATGCTTAATTAACATCATACTATTAACATCCTTTTTTCTTGAATATAAGTTGTTTTAATTGATCTTAATTATGGTCATCACGTTTAAAAAAAAGGAATTATCTTCGCTCGTTCAATTTCATTACAGAGTGTATCGTTAGTTAAGCTGTTCAATCTTTTACATACATCTTCGAAAATTTTGGATATTTCTTTTGAAATGTATTTTTAATATGCCTTTTCTTCATTTTTGTCATGCTCTTTCCCGTCTAGCCTCCAGGCAGTACCATTTTAAAAGCTTGATCTTTTCTTTTTAAGACGGAGGTTATGGCGGCGTTTTGTTCACAAGGACTTCCGTCGATATACGTCATTTGAATGTCTCTTGGGGTGACTTTTAAGTGAGTAAAGCTGACAGTGTGTGCATCAACTCGATGCATACAGACCGAACGTTGGTCTGCTTTTGGAAGGTGGCTTGCGTGATATAAAATAGCATTTTCTACGTCCACTTTTCCGTTCATCATGCTTTTGTATGCTTGACGTCGTGTCACCATAACATCTAGATAATCAACAGAAGACGAAATCATAGGCTCGACACTCGCTCTTTGAAACAAGACATTTCCGTCCCATTGGAAGGTGAGAACATGCTCTTGGTGTGAATTAAGATTGGGATTAAAGACAAGAAGTGTGAAAGGTGCATAACGTCGCATTTCAAGCTGATTTAACTGTGCAATGAGCGCGTTGACACAAGGAAAAGAAGACAGAAATTTAAGAAGGCGTCCTCTACTTGTTAGTTTATTTGAGGGAATTTCACCTTGGTAATAATTTAAAAGACAAATAGAAATCCCATGGTGATTCGCTGCAATCCAGGATCCTCCGCCTTCAGGATCGAGAGGCATGAGGCAGGGAGTACCATTTAAAATCAAATGAGAAGGAGGAAAAGCAATGGCTCTGCTTTTTTGTTCATCACGATTAAAAAAAACATCATATCCCGAAGGATTAAGCAGCCAACTAACGGTGCACATTATTGAGTTCCACGGTGATAACTTGCTGTGCTTGCTGCCCTTCCAAATGTTTTAGAAACACTGATGTCTTGAAAAGATAAACTGATCCGCATTAATGCAAAATGATGTATTGCATGACCCGAAACAAATGACAATTCTCGTCCGAGAGTGGACGTATTCATTGCACTTTTTTTATGTGTTAACGAAACTTCATTTTTCACATTTACTTTGTTATTTAATTCTTCAAAAGAAATTTCTTTTAAACACTGAGAAATCGAGTGCCATTCATCAATTGCTATCATCTTATCACGTTCAACAGGATGAGTGCGTCGGCGCAGATCATAATCAATGATTTCAGAATTAGGCCAGCCCATAGCAGCGTGAAATACATCTAAAACATGTCTCATATGCTCTCCAATCGAGCTTTCCAAATAGGGTGTTGCTATTTGGTTATATTCAGGGGAAGACAAACGGTTCAGTAAGGTAAGAGCCTGTTTTGCGACATCTAAACAACCTTCTACTTCGGCTGGAATGATGAGATCATTCTTTGAGGTTGTATCGTTTACTAACATAATTTCCTCTTTGGCTGATGTGTTACTTTAAGTTTCTTTTCATGTTTTACACACTCGCTTTTAAATAATGGCATGTTTCTAATAAAACAGACTTGAATTTGAATGCGAATTCTTAATTTTCAATCAGTTGAAGGATAACGTTTCACTAAGGCACTTTCTTTTCGCCACGCCTGCCATAACCTCATGAACTTTGGTGCTTGTATACCGGAATCTCTTTGCATTGAACCAATTTTAAAGAGGATTTGATATTGGTTTAACAAAGTAGAAAGTGCTTCTTTTAAGGTAGTATTACGATCCCAAATATGAGCGGCTTCACTGCTGGCGCCATTAATTTCAATTAAGTTAAAATCCTCTCCTCGCATTAGAGAATCAATATTTTTAAATTTAAGATCGATGCGACCAAAATAGTAACCAGGCAAATCATTGATAATCTCGTCAAAAGCAGAAACCAAGTCTTCAGTGATGTACTCATTTGCATTTCTAAAAATAGAACCACAACAATGGCTTCCTGAAAAAGTAAGTCTATAAACTTCTCCGGCTTGAAGAACAACAGGTAAGGTATTTCTATGTCGGGTTCTGTATAAATGACGAACTTTTCCTGCTCTTGGATCATTGTCAATGAGCTCACCTAAGGTGTGAACGCCATCTCCAATGACAAAAGGATTGTATTTGAATGTCATAGAAATTATTTTTCCGTGCGATTCACCAGGATAACGGACATAGAAAACGCCAGCTTCCGCTGAAAAGGGGGCTTTCTTTTGGATCATTATGTTGGAATCGTTAGGAAAAAGAAGAAGGTATTTTTCAAGTTCGTCGGAATTTTCGATTAATCGAACGCCAGCACCTCGGCATCCAATATCAGGTTTAATCACCAAGGGGAACGTTAATTTTTTTTCTTGAAGTCTCGATATAATATTTTGTGCTTGAATCGAAGAAGGTTGAGTGTTTTTCCTCCACATGACATAAGGCAAAATCCAACTGCTTGCTTTGTTTCCTGCCAATGAAAGGATCTCATTTTTAGACTCTCCTACCATGCCACTTAAGGGGATCCCAGGGTTTGCAATCAAGGGTAACGCTAAATTGCGATATTTAAACCCAAGCCATATCCAGAGAAAGACAACCGGTATATAAAAGAAAAAGGTGGGTAAAAATTCAAACCAAGAAAGAGGCTTTCCTGTCATGTCAAGAACAGGCATTCCTTGATTAAGGGGGCAAGGTTGCGCTGAGGTTTCTTTTTTTGAATTAATCGGCACGGCGGGTTTTTTCTCTGATTTTTTCAGAAGCGATGCGATGGAAGAAAAAAAGAAGAGTGCATAAGATCGGAATTAGTCCCCAGCTGATATTTTTTTGAATCCAGTCTATTTCACCGAGTTGATATACAAGAGTGAACATTAAGACAGTCCAACAGGCAGTAGAAAGAAGCACCGCACTCAAAAAAGTCTTTAAATTAAGGCGAAAAAAACCACTTAAACAAAAACCAATAAAGCGTAAGCCTGGAATAAATCGAATGAGAAATAGCGCACTAAATGTATTTGTCTTTAATTTATTTTTAATGATTTTTAAACTGGTTTTTTTAAGTATAACTCTGCGAAGTCCTTCCCATTTTCGAGACCAGCGCCCTAGAAAATATAAGGCAAGATCCCCCGTCGAAATGCCGATAAAAAGAGCAAGCAGGGCTAGATAAACAGGAAGGACATTTTGTGTAGCTGCGACACTCGCTGAGACGATCGCAAGATCTTCAAATAGATACGAAAGTATTATCATTGCAAAAAAGAAGGTTAAGGGCGGAAATGTTAAGAGTGTGTTTGTAATGTAACTCAAAGCGGGCGCCTGTTTGATGATGAACATTAAGATCATAGACAGTTTTCTAGGAATTGTTATTCACTGGTGTTTATATGTGTGATTTACGTTTTTTCCTGTATCAAGCCGATATAACAATTTATCAAAAAATTCATTCCCCAGAATGCAGGAATACCTACATCTTAAAAGGTAAGCGCCTAATAAACCTCACGTTCCAAAATTCAAAAGGTCCACGCATCCTATCTCTTCTTTTGAAGGAGAATTGCGATGTGCTAGATCTCAACAATTACCGCCGATTGGAAAAAGGCCACTTTACTTGGCCAAATACGCCTGTCGTCAATGCGAGAAAACCCAGACAAGCAG
>CAMRDW010000194.1 GCA_947041315.1 uncultured Enterovibrio sp. | reverse complement strand
AAAGCCAAGAAGAGGCAGAAGAAACCGCGCGTTTAGAGGAACAAGCGCGTTTAGAAGCCCAATTGCTTGCTCAAAAAAGCCAAGAAGAGGCAGAAGAAACCGCGCGTTTAGAGGAACAAGCGCGTTTAGACGCCCAATTGCTTGCTCAAAAAAACCAAGAAGAAGCTGATAACGAACCTGTTTTTTTGGAGCAAGAAAAACCGAAACGAGAGCCTTTTCTAGCACGTTTAAGGCGAGGTCTTCAAAAAACGAAAGCAAACTTTAGCGCGGGTTTTTCTGGGTTATTTTCCGGTAAAAAAATTGATGATGCGCTTTTTGACGAACTTGAAGAACAATTGTTGATTGCTGATATTGGGATGGAAACCACTGCAAAAATCATTAAAAAGTTAACAGAAAAAGCAACAAGAAAAGAGCTAAAAGACAGTGAATCTCTGTACAGCCTTTTAAAACAAGAATTGGCAGAAATCTTAGATAAAGTAGAAAAACCGCTTCATATTGAAAATGCCAATGGACCTTTTGTTATTCTCATGGTCGGAGTGAATGGCGCGGGTAAAACAACCACGATAGGCAAATTAGCGAAGCAATTTCAAGCTCAAGGTAAATCGGTGCTACTGGCCGCAGGAGATACATTTCGTGCAGCCGCCGTAGAACAGCTTCAAGTTTGGGGAGAGCGCAATAAGCTGACTGTTATTGCTCAACATACAGGGGCGGACAGCGCTTCCGTTATTTTTGATGCGATTGAAGCGGCAAAAGCGCGCAACATTGATATTGTGATTGCAGATACGGCGGGACGCTTACAAAATAAGGCTAACCTTATGGAGGAGCTGAAAAAAATTGTTCGTGTAATGAAGAAAATTGATGAAAATGCCCCCCATGAAATCATGCTTACTTTGGATGCCAGCACGGGGCAAAACGCCATCAGTCAAGCCCGCCTGTTTAATGATATCGCCCCAGTCTCAGGGATAAATTTAACAAAGCTTGATGGTACCGCAAAAGGCGGGGTGATCTTTGCGGTTGCGGATCAATTCAATATTCCCATTCGTTACATTGGCGTTGGAGAAGGCATTGATGATTTACGGCCTTTTGTTGCAGAAGATTTTATAAACGCATTATTTAATAAAGAGGACTGAACTGAGTGATCCGGTTTCAGCAGGTAAGCAAAGCCTATCGCGGTGGACAGCAAGCATTGCAAAAAGTGAGTTTTCACTTGCCCAAAGGTGACATGGCATTTTTGACTGGGCACTCAGGCGCAGGTAAAAGCACCTTGCTGAAATTGCTCTGCGCGATAGAAAAACCAAACGACGGTACGATTTTTTTTAATGGGCATGATATTTCTCGAATTAGACGGACTGACATTCCTTTTCTTCGCCGTCAAATAGGTATTATTTTTCAAGATCATAAATTGTTAATGGATCGGAGTGTTTTTGATAATGTCGCACTGCCGCTTCGTATAGAGCAGGCCCCTGAAAATGAAATAAAAAAGCGGGTTTCAGCCGCCCTTGATAAAGTCGGGCTATTAGATAAAGCCAGTTGCACGCCTATTCAACTTTCAGGTGGTGAGCAACAACGCGTCGGAATTGCTCGGGCGGTTGTGAACCGCCCCTTGGTTTTGATTGCAGATGAGCCAACAGGTAATTTGGATGCCGCTTTATCTTTGCAAATAATGGCGCTTTTTCGACAATTTAATCAAGTAGGTGTAACGATTTTGATGGCAACGCATGATATGACTCTTCTAAATCAAGATGACATTCGTCATTTTGAGCTTCATTCTGGGCATTTATCGGAGGTCGATTATGGCTAGCTACCTTTCATTGCATAAACAGCAAGGAAGCCAAGCTTTGCGTGATTTGTTTTCACGCCCATTGGGAAATTTATTGACGGTGCTGGTTCTTGGCTTTTCTTTGGCTTTGCCTACCACGCTTTTTATGTTGGCGAAAAATGTGATTGCCGTGACAAATGAATGGAATTCTCCTAATCAATTAACGGTTTATTTAAAAAAAATGCCTAATTCGCGCGCGCAAGCATTTGGCGAGTCTTTAAAAAACAGAGACGATATTGGTTTTGTGCAATATATTTCGCCAGAAGAAGGGCTGATACAATTTCGCCAGATCCAAGGCTTTGAGCAGGCGGTTAATTTGCTAGATGAAAATCCATTGCCTGCCGTGATAGCAGTAAGACCCGCTCTTGATAATGCAGAGTCTGCCACGGGATTGGCGGCTGATCTTCGTCTTGAACCTCTTGTGGATGAAGTACGCCTAGACAGTGATTGGTTATTGCGTTTGTCTGCAATTGAATCTCTTGTTATAAGATTGTCTTTTGTTTTTTCCGGTTTAATGTTGATGGCTGTTTTTTTGATTATTGGAAATACATTGCGTTTGCAAGTATTAAATCAAAAGCAAGAAATTCAAGTTATGAAATTGGTTGGTGCAACAGATAGTTACATTCTTCGCCCTTATTTATATACTGGCGTTTGGTTGGCATTTGCTGGGGCTATTTTAGCTTGGGTTGTGACCTTTTTTATCGGTGTTTTACTTGATTCAGCAGTATTAAAATTGGCAGGTTTGTATAACAGCGCTTTTCACTTAACGAGCCTTCGAATGGATGAAGTCCTTATTTTGTGTATGGGGGCCTCTTTGTTTGGGCATTTGGCTGCAAGGCTTGCTGCTGGAAAACATTTAAAAGAAATTGAACCGGTATAAATAAAATGGGTCAGATTGTATGGGTTGATGAAGATTCAAGCTTGCAGTTTTTTGTATCTTGAGTACATTGACATGGTTGGCTAATTTGACCAAATCGATTAAAACTTCCACAAAGAGGTGAAAATGACAAAAGAGATATATGCACTCGGTCCTCTCTCTCAAGATAGCTTGGATTCTTATCTTCAACAGGTAAACAGCTACCCAATGCTTTCTGCTGATGAAGAGCACGAGCTTGCCCAATCTCTGCATTATGAGGAAGATTTAGATGCAGCAAAAAGCCTGATCCTTTCTCATTTACGTTTTGTTGTTCATATTGCTCGGGGTTATACCGGTTACGGTTTGCCTGTTTCTGATCTTGTTCAAGAAGGCAATATTGGCTTAATGAAAGCGGTAAAACGTTTTAATCCTGAAGTTGGGGTTCGTTTAGTTTCTTTTGCAGTCCATTGGATCAAAGCTGAAATTCATGAATATGTGTTGCGAAATTGGCGCATTGTGAAGGTTGCTACAACCAAAGCGCAGCGTAAATTATTTTTTAATTTACGCAAATCTAAAAAGCGTTTAGGTTGGTTTAATTCAGAAGAAGTGAACATGGTCGCGGAGCATCTTGGTGTAGATGCGGCAGAAGTACGTGAAATGGAATCACGTCTTGCTGGGCAAGATATGGGATTTGATGCTGGTACGGATGATGATGAACGTGATGTGCAAGCCGCTCCTGTTTATTATTTGGATGACAAAACCTCAGATCTTGCTAATAACGTTGAGACAGAAAATTGGAAGAATCACGCGAACACTCGACTCGCGAAAGCTTTGTCGAGTTTAGATACGCGAAGCCAATATATTATTCGTTCACGCTGGTTAGAAGATAAAAAAACAACATTACAAGAATTGGCTGAACATTATCAAATATCAGCAGAGCGTGTTCGTCAGCTTGAGAAGAATGCAATGCGAAAACTAAAAGAATCCGTTGGAGATTTCTTTTGAATCTTTCCATCCCCTCCTTTTTTCTCAATAAAGAGCCGACGAAAGTCGGTTTTTTTATCATTAAAGAAAAGTTATACCCAAGACTCTTTTCGTTGCGCACGAGCGACAACTGAGTGGACTCCTTGAGCATAAATGGACTCTGTTATTGGGCTGAATGAACCTGGCGAACACCCACGCAGGTTCAAATGCGAGGGGTATATTCCACATCAATTGGAAAGTTACCCACAGCTTAATTTCGATCAACACTATATCTTGTGGATCTAAAAGAGAAATCATACTTTATTCACGCAATCCACAGAATTTTCCACAGGGGGTTAAAAAGCGCACAATCGTTTTGTTCTTTTCTGAGATTGTTTGTTTTTATGCTGTTTAATAAAATGTATTTTTTGTATTCTCGGTGTCTTTTTTGTAGAGAAAAAAGGGCTGTGAAGTCGTTTTCAAAATAAAAGAGCTCTGTTTATTTTTATAATCTTTATGTAGAAAAAAGATCTTTCACTTTTCGAAAGGGGAAAGAAAAAAGAGATCCCAAGTATTTCAATGAAGCTTTCATTGGGATCGGATTTTTTGTTTTAACGCTTATCTTTTATGCTTCTTGCCTTTGAAGATCATAAGGAGCAGTGCGTTTTTAAAGCCCAATCACATCGTGGATGTATGATCATGGGCTTCGGTCACTGGCCGTTGGGGCTATACCCGTCGCCTTTGAAATTGCGTGGGTGTTGGTTTCGTTCGCTCAACCTAATCACATGGTCCTCTATGCTCAGGGGTTTCACTCACTTTCCGCAGGCGCGCATCTTCAATTCCTTTGGGTATAGATCTTCACATTCAGGGAAATAAGAAGGCTTTATGCTTCGACAAAAAGAAGTTTGCCTGTCATTTCTGAAGGAATTTCGATGTCAGTTAGGGCCAGCATGGTGGGCGCCAAATCTGAAAGCGTTCCGCCTTCAATGAGTTTAATGTCTTTGTTGCCAACATAAATAAGCGGAACGGGCAAGGTGGTGTGCGCGGTGTGGATCCCTCCGGTTTTAGGATCAACCATCATTTCTGCGTTACCATGATCTGCTGTGATAAGCAGTTGACCGTCCATTTCTTTAATGGCCTCAACAACACGTCCAATGCAGCTATCTACGGCTTCACATGCTTTTACGGCCGCGTCATATACGCCAGTATGTCCAACCATGTCTCCGTTGGGATAGTTACAGATAATTTGATCGAATTTTCCGCTTTTTATCGCAAGAATGAGTTTCTCAGTAAGCTCTTCTGAGCTCATTTCAGGTTGTAGATCATATGTGGCGACTTTAGGAGAGGCTATCAGTGTACGCTCTTCACCTGAGAACACTTCTTCGATTCCACCGTTGAAGAAGAAGGTGACATGGGCGTATTTTTCTGTTTCTGAAATGCGTAATTGTGTTTTACCTTTTTTCGATAGCCACTCACCTAAGGTGTTGACCAAATTTGTTGAAGGGTAAGCACATGCAGTATTGATATTTGCGGCATATTCAGTGAGCATGACAAAGTCAGCCAGTTGAGCCACTTTTTTACGCGTAAAACCATCAAATTCAGGCATGAAAGTGCGCGTTATTTGACGTGCGCGGTCGGCACGGAAATTCATAAATAAGACGGTATCACCGTCATTGATTGAAGCGACAGCTTGGTCGTTTGTACGAATTTCAGATCCTTGAACAAATTCGTCATTTTCTTCGCGTGCGTAAGCGGCGTCGAGTGCGTCAATGGCGCAAGGGTAAGTGAAAGCGCCTTTTGCTTCTAGAAGAAGGTCGTAAGCTTTTTCTACGCGATCCCAATTGTTGTCACGGTCCATTGCATAGTAACGACCAATGAGAGAAGCAATGCGACCCTGACCCAATTCGCTAAAGAGCGTGTTAAAACGAAGCAAAGAGGCTTTTGCACTGCGTGGCGGTGTATCACGACCATCAAGAAAAGCGTGTAGATACACTTTTTTAGCGCCGCGTTTTACGGCCATTTCAATGGCAGATGCAATCTGATCTTCATGGCTGTGGACGCCACCAGTAGAAAGCAAGCCCATGATATGAACGGCATTGTCTGTTTTTATTGTTTTATCAATTGCTTCAGTGATAACGGGATTTTCAAAAAAATCACCGTCGGCAATGGATTTTGTGATGCGTGTTAGCTCTTGATAAACAATGCGGCCCGCACCGATATTCACATGGCCGACTTCTGAATTGCCCATTTGACCGTCAGGCAAGCCAACATCCATACCGGACGCTGAAAGAAGAGTTCGGTTGCCTGCCATTAAACGGTCCATAACAGGCGTTTTGGCATTTGAAATTGCATTGTTTTGGTTATCTTCGCGATAGCCCCAGCCATCTAAAATAACGAGTGCCAAAGGTTTTTTAGCAGACATTCGGTGTCCTCTCTAAAATATAATTAATGAAAAATAATGAGCGGTATTTTACACCATTTTGCGCTTTAAGCTGTAAGCAAACTTTTTTGCGAGTCCCTCATTTTGT
>CAMRDW010000193.1 GCA_947041315.1 uncultured Enterovibrio sp. | reverse complement strand
CTGGAAGAGCTGACCCATTATTGTGATCATTTAGAAAAGCGACGAAGGCATTTTGCTGGAAGTGGCCGATATTTTAAAACGGGCTGATCAGCACAATATTTTCAGCCCTTTAAAAAAAGCAAAGAATAAGCTCTGTTAAAAAACGAAATGATTAATACCCCTCGCCTTTGAAGTCGCGTGGTTGTTGGCAGCACTCTCTCAGCCCAATCACATAGTACCTCTATGCTCAGGGGCTTCGTTCGCTTGCCGCCTACACGCATCTTCAATTCCTTTGGGTAAAGGCTTTGTGAAAATCCCGTTCTTTGGCTCAAGCGAGCTGCATAAAGCCCCATCTTTCATTTTATTTTCACCGATCACCTTCTCTCATCTCTATTCGATAATTTTTAATTGATAAAGCCAGACACTGCAATCTATCTCATTGTTTTAGGATGGGTGGCTCAATCAGCTCAATCGGCTTGACGCCTCCTTGCAAGCTAAAAGACCTTGGGTATATGTGTTTATTAAACGCGCTTTTAAACGTCTCCATTCAGGAAAAACTCATAATTTTAACTGGATACATTTTGCTCGCTCGCCATCATTTTAGCACGCAAGTCCAAACTCTCTTTGGTGTCTCCTGGTGCTAACTTTAAACTGTCTGGCTGCAAGTTATAATGCATTTCAAGCGTTTTTCGATGTTCATAAATTTCGGTTCTTTGGGCGGCGTGCACTTCATAAAAATGTTTTATCGCGTGGATGTTTCCTTCTTTTTCTTTTATTTTCTCATCCAGTTTATCGTATGCCGCTTTAATGCTCGAAATTCCTGAAGCTTCCGCCGTTCCTATATCATCCCCAGTCAACATATCGATATTGATACAAGCTTGTTGAAGAGGAGAAGAAGAGGCCGATGCCACCCATCCAGGCGCACCAAAACTCATTTTAAAAGGAGACGATGGCGCAAAAAAGGGTGGCTTGGATGAGGTTTGTTCAACAGGATTATCTGTATTATTTGTTTGTAGCTGAGCTGATGAATTAGTAATGTTCTTTACAATGTTAACGGAAGCCTTTACGGGGTCATTTTTTATTGCAACGCGAGCCAGCGCCGCCAATCCTTTCGGTATCATATTTTTACCTCACAATCAAAAGTCGGTAATACGATTGTTTCTTTCCCGCCTCTCTAGCAGCAAGCATATGCCAAATAGCAAGTACTCACTTCATAAAAGTATCAAACTTATCGGTATCGATTGCGAGCATTTAAAACTGATTTTTTAGTGAATTTTCATGATATCTCACCATTCAATTAACATAAAATCAGGAAATTAAGTTTTACTATCTTAATTTCAAATAATTAACCTGACTTTATTTTTAAAATAAATGGAACTTTCTGTCTCAAAAGTCTATATATCTGGAATTTAAGCAGGGCGATACCCAAGACACTTGAAGATCCGTGTAGGCGCCAAACGAGTGAAGGCCCTGAGCATAAATTTACTCTGTGATGGGCCAGAACGAGCGCAGCCAACACCCAGTTTCAAAGGCGACGGGTATATTTAATTTGGAGGTCATATTTAAACCCCCTCATTCCGCACCTAACCTCGGTATTTTAAGATTTAATGTTGAAATTAGAATTGAAAGGCAAACTCTTCACCTAGCCTTACGTTAAAGTGCTGAGCATTGGCCTTTAATTGTGCCTAGAAAATCATATTATTCTTTTCATGTCTGGAATGACGGTTAAACAATTTAGGCATCATTCCAGATTAAAGGGGGAAGTCTCGATTTGTTCAAAAAGGCTCATTTGATTTATCGATGCATTGTATTTTAAAATAACTTAGCGGAATTTATATTTATTAAGCGGGATTATTTCTCGCGTTTGAAAATATAACCTGAGCCGAACATGGTTTAGCGTAGCTTTATTTTACAATCACGAGAAATATTTAAACATATAATTTAACAAACTTTAAGTAGTTCTTTTTTTACTTTCACTACAGCTTTTTTTATCGATGAGGAACGCGTGACGATACAACCTGGCTTATGAGGCTCTTCTGTTAAAAATATGGCAAACATCTTAGGCTGCATAATGATATTTAATTCCCCTTTCATAGCCTCAACCAAATAAGCGTCACTTTCTTTATCATACTCTTTCGCTATGGGGTTCGTCTCGCATGGCAAAGCAAAGCAAATTTTCTCTTCTCCAGAGATTAAAAATTGAACATCAATATAGTCTCTATGGACTTCTGCCAGCTTTTCATTTTCGGGTTGCGTATCAAACTCCATCACATTGACATAAATATTATCACCATCAATTTCATATCGACCCACAGGCAAAGACGTCATCTCATTGTCTTTAAAAAATGCCAAGCTTTTTTGAATGGCCAAAGGCAGATAAGTGAAGGTTTCTGGGTTTTCTATGTGACCTAAAATCATGTCATTTCTCTCTT
Organism: uncultured Enterovibrio sp.; assembly: GCA_947041315.1. Taxonomy (GTDB): domain Bacteria; phylum Pseudomonadota; class Gammaproteobacteria; order Enterobacterales; family Vibrionaceae; genus Enterovibrio. The sequence goes on along the minus strand of CAMRDW010000193.1, from coordinate 3,879 downwards.
GTATGTGTCTGCCTATTTTAAATTGAAAAGCCCAGACAAAAATCCAAGCTTTTCTCTTTTCATCATTTTTACAAAGGCTGAGGTTCTGCCTTATTTTCATCCGTTTTATTTTTAAACAGTGGCGCAGTCAAATACCCGACAATCACCACCATCAAAGTGCCAATTACACCATAAAAGAAGAAATTTAAATCTGTGCTGGCGCGTACCCACAAAATAGCAATCACAGAACAAATGACGCCTAGCATTGCGCTGTTCGCATTGGCGCGGTGGACAAAGACACCCAGCATAAATAAACCCGTCATAGGACCGCCCATTAAACCAAGCAGACTGTTAAAGGCATCCCACAATTCACTTTCATTCGATAAGATAAGGTAGGTTGATGAAATCACGCCTAAAATACCAGCCACAACCGTGACAACGCGTCCAATTCTCAGTTTTTCTATCGAAGACTTCTCACTGCCAAATCGTGCATAAACATCCGTAGTAAAACAGGCTGAAATGCTGTTTAAGCTGCTTGAAATACTCGATTGAGAAGCGGCGAAAATAGCGGCAATAATAAGACCTGCAACCCCAGCTGGCATTTCTGAAATCACAAAGAAAGGTAAAATTCCGCCAGTGTTAAAACCTTCAGGTAATAATTGTGGATTTTGTGTGTAATAAGCATAAAGTGCCGCGCCTATCGCAAAGAAAAAGGCCGGTACACACGCCACTAATTTTGCATTTGTTATTAACGCTTTTTTCGTTTCTTCTAAAGATTCTGTCACAATGTAGCGCTGAACAACATCTTGGCTCGCTGTAAATTGCTGTAAGCCTGCAAAGAGGAAACCTATCATCAATACTGGAACCGTGCTTTCAGTCCAACTCCATTTCATTTTCTCTGCAGGGAAAAATTTATCTGCATCCGATGACATCCGTACTATCTCTGTTACCCCACCGTCCACATTCAAACAAATAATAATAAATATCACCACAGCAGCAACAGAAAGCATGATCCCTTGGATAACATCCGTCCAAATGACGCCTTCAATTCCGCCAAGAAAGGTATAAACGATACAAAGAACACCGATTAAAAAAACAATCGTTAAAGGATTGATATTGATAAAAGGCATTAAAGCCAATGCAGTTAAATAGGTAATAATCGCGATCCGCCCAACATGAAATAATATAAACGAAAGACTGGCAAAAAGACGCATTCGAATATCAAATCGTTGTTCTAAATATTCATAGGCTGAAGTGATGTTAAGTTTTCTAAAAAATGGAATGTAATAAACAAAAACAAAAGGCAAAATCAAAATACTAATATATTGCCCAAATAAAAATGTCCAATCGTCAGTAAATGCTTTTGCAGGAATCGACATAAAAGTAATCGAACTTAATGTGGTTGCAAAAACACTGATACCTGCCGCCCAACCTGGAATTCGTCCACCGGCTTTAAAATAATCATCTGCCGTTTTTTGCCTTTTCGAAAAATACACACCCACAAGCATAATAACGGCGAGGTAGGCAAGAAGTACGGTGTAATTCAAAGCCCCAAAAGCCTGTATTTCCATGGCGATGCTCCTTAAATAATATGAACTAAAAGGTCTCTATTAAATGATGTCCATACCCACGAGATTTAAAAAAGTCAGTTCAAAGGCGCGAGCAAAGCCCCTCAACATAAAAAACTATGTGATTCGGCTTCGAGAGCGCCGCTAAAACTCAAGCAATTTCAAAAGTGACAGGTAGGGTGCAATTTGATTCTGCCCAAAGTGATGCCCCGATGATCCCCGCATCAGTACCGCATAACGCGGGTAGTAATTTAGGTCGATAAACAAGGGGCAAACAACAAAGAGCCTCTTCAACCAAGCTAAGATAATTCGGTGCTAAACCCACACCGCCCCCGAGCACGACAGCATCAAGGTCAAGCGTGATATTTAAGTTTGCTATTAATTGAGCGATCACCTCAGCTGAACGTAAAACAATTTCACGGGCTTGCGGTTGATTGTCTAAATATCGTGAATAAACCTCTTTGCCCGTGCAGGGTTGGTTATAATATGCGCTTCCTGCAAAACCCATTGCACGCCCCGACGCAAGGGCTTCAACACACCCCCTGCGACCGCAGCCACAAAGAGGTCCATTCGGGTCTGCAAGCATGTGCCCCGCATGTCCAAAGATCCCTCGGGCGCCAATTTGAAGCTCCCCGTTCAGTACCAGACCCGCACCGACTCCAGTTGAAACCGTAATAAATGCCATGTTCGGGTATTGTGCTTCATAGCGATTAAATTCAGCCCAAGCAGCAGCTTGAGCATCATTAATAACCCATGTTTTTAATCCGGTTATTGAGGCGATAATCGATTCGATAGGATAGGCATTTAATCCGCCTAAATTTTCAGGATTTAACGCAGTTAAAATTCCATCCTTGATGATCCCAGTGGAGGCAACAGAAACGACATCAGCCTCACATGACATAGGCACTAAAAGATCAGAAAGGGCCGCGCTCAAAACCGCCGGATCGGAAGAAGACAAGGTTTCGACGCATTGTTTTTTTAAAATAATGCCATGTTCAATCAATGCGGCTGAAAGCTTCGTACCGCCTAAATCGACAGCCAAACAACGGCTCATCCAAGTACCTCTTCAAGGCTTTTGGTTTCTTGCTTTACCGCTTTTGCAAACCAACCACAAATATGTTCTATCCGTGTAATAGCAGAGCCAATGGTCACGCAAGACGCGCCAGACTGAATCGCTTCTTTTGCAAGAGCGGGAGTGTTATATCGTCCTTCTGCCATCACAAAACAACCTGCGCGATGAAGAGATCGCACCAATTCCAAATCAGGCTCATCTGGCACATCCCCTGCAACATAGCCCGACAAGGTTGTACCGATTATTTCGGCCCCTAACTCCTTACTTGCAATGCCTTCATCAAAATTGGAACAATCTGCCATGACAAGGCAACCCGCCTCATGTATGGCTTTTATAAGATCAGAAACCAAGGTGGGCCGATCTCTTTGCGTGGCATCAATGGCAATGATGTCAGCCCCAGCTTTCGCGATAGCAATGACATCGTCAATGAACGGTGTGATCCTGACTTGGCTGTTCGTCAAATCACACTTCACGATGCCGATGATAGGAACATCAACTTTTTGCCGTGTGGCTTTTATATTTTCAATACCCTCAATGCGCAAAGCAACGGCCCCACCCGCAACAGAAGCCTGCCCCATTGCGGCAATAATTTCGGGAGTGTCCATCGGCCCATCGTCCACAGGCTGACAAGAGGAAACGAAACCTTTTTTTAAAATAGCCAGTATTTCTTTTCTTGAACGAGACATCATTTTGAACTCCGACAAGCCTATCCGTAATGAAGCATGCCTTAAACCTATCCTGAGTGGAGCTAAACTTCAAACATGACTTTTCAAAATGGAGATAAACCCCTCATTATTTTTCGTTCATCTTAAAATATCGCCAGCTCGGTCACGTCTTAAACCTCCTCCGAAAAAACAGAGCTAAGGCATTGATTTTAAATGAAATGTTATTTTTTCTTCTTATATGCAATTCTTTTAAATTCAATAGCTTATAAAAAACACAAAGCATTAAAATACGCTTTATCCGGAAAATACATTAAGCGCCAAAATAAAAAGCGCCAGATCTTGGATGCGCTCTCTTATGGGAGTTTGAAAACGAAGACAAGAACTCTGCATCGTCAAAAAGAAGGGAAATATACCCCTTGCCTTTGAACCGACATGGGTCTTGTCTTCTCTCATTCAGCGCAATCACATACCCCATCTGGCTTAGGGGATTCATTCAGTTGCCACAAGCACGCAACCTCAAGTGTCTTGGGGATGCATCACGAAAAATAAGAAAAGAGATGAAAGGAAGAAAGGAAGAAAGGAAGAAAGGAAGAAA
>CAMRDW010000192.1 GCA_947041315.1 uncultured Enterovibrio sp. | reverse complement strand
CATTGTTCTGGCTCTGCCAATGAACAAAAGCAGTCACATCAAAGCTGGTGTTGTCCGCAAACGTGGCGACAGCATTCAGGCTTTGTTTTGCCCCAACGGGCAATTTATGCGCCAAAGTGCCTGTAGGATGATCCATTTCATTGGGGCTAATTTGCAACACCAAAAGAGGCTCATCTTTTATCAAAAGCGAAATTTTATTGCTTCTCCTGTGCGTAAAAGAGCCAGAAGGATCAGAAAAAGAGTCCGCATTTAAGCCGCTCGCGCTTGTGATAGGCAACAAGGCATAAATCAGGGTTTCTCCTTTGTTCATCCCGAGCGCTTGCCCTTGCCCGACGCTGGCCACCTCTGGGTTGGAGCTGTGCCATGTGACTTTTTGTGTGACGTCTTTGTATTCCCCCGCCACTTCTTCAACCGCAATAAACTGAAAAGGCAACCCCACCTGGGTGAGCGTTTGAGCGCTGCCACTCACTTGCGTTATCGGGATGATATTGAGCTTGGTATCACGCATTGCGACTTGGACATTAGAAGGATTTGTATCGCAGGCACTCAAGAAGGCCACCAGCAAGGTGAACAAGAAAAAATATTTCTTCACACTTTTGTTTAACATATAAGATAATCCATCATCCGAAATTTCTTCTCTTTCAAATCAGTGCTTTTTTGGCAAAAAAAACACTAATAGCCCCTCTTAACATATAAATGAAACTCACCTATCTCGATGAATTTATTAACTTTTAGCGATATCGATCGCGTTTTTTCTGCGCAATGAGATCGCGATTTCAATCCGTTTTTTTGGGGCGTGGATGTCTCTAAACAAAGAGGGGCAATGATGGCAGTGCCTCCCCTTGGAAAAAAATTAAATAAGCTTAAATTCGCTTTTTCTTACTCACTGCAAAGTGCCTCTTATGCCCCTTCCATTCAATGAAACGAAAAAAGCATTTCCAAATAGAGATCCCCCAAATAAAAATGCCCCAAATAGACCCAAAGAAATTGAAGATGTGTGCCTGCGGCAAGTGAGTGAACCCCCCTGAAAATAAATGGACTCTGTGATTGATTTTCCCGCCCGAAGCCAAGCCCCACGCAAGGTCAAAGGCGACGGGTATAGAAAGAGAAAGGCTCAAATAGAAGGGAAGATTTCAATAAAAAACGGCGCTGACAAGAATGCATAGAGCCTTCAATGCCAACGCCGTAAAATCAAGATCTCTCTTTTAAAAAAAGGGCTTCATTTTATTTCTGTCAATAAATATAAACCGCGCCCGAAGCCTCCATGCTATCGTCCACGCCGTTTCCATTCACACCTGTTGCGCTGGAATCTTCCAAATTGCTGCTGACCGCCATTGTTTCACCGTCTGCGCTCAATGCCAGCCGATAAGAAAATGTGTCAACCTCCCCTGTGTTACTGGCTTTGATATAGCTGCTTTGCTTCCAGTCGTTTTCTTGGCGTTTAAAGAGATAAACGGCCCCGGATGAAAGCTTTGAGTTATCCAATGCATCCCCATTGAGAGCCGTCGCCTTAGAACTTTCATAAAGTGACCCAACCGCCAAATAGGTCGCGTCATCGTTCAAAGAGACCGCTCCCCCAAAGGCGTCACGTATGTCTTTGTGAGGCGCTTTCAAGAAGGCTTGTTGCTGCCAAGCGCCATTTCGATTAAAAATATAAACAGCCCCGGAACCCATACATTCATTGTTCGTTTGATCGGCGTTGATCCCTTCATCACATGCGCTCTCAGAAATCGCCCCCACAGCCAACCAATCGCCCTCACCACTGAGAGACAATGAATAACCAAAATAATCCATCGCATTGGTATTCGAGGCTTTCAGATAGGCCTCTTGTGTCCAAGTATTCGCTTTTTGTGTGAAGACATACACCGCCCCCGATTCAAGTAAACTGTTATCCAACTCATCCCCATTGATACCGACAGCTTTTGATTGTTCAGATAAAGAACTGACTGCCAAAGTGTTTCCATCAGCGCTTAAGGTGAGTTGAGTGCCGAGTGCATCCCCAACGTCAGCATTCGACGCTTTTAAATAAGCCTGTTGTGTCCAGTTTCCGCTATCACGTTTAAAGACATAAGCGGCCCCAGAATCGAGTTGCGAGTCATCCACTGGCACTTCACCTTCACTTGAGGTGCCGTCTTCACCGTACGCCCCAACCGCCAAAGTATTCCCATCTGCGCTGATAGAGACACTGGCACCAAATTCATCTGATGACTGTGCATTGGATGCCTTTATATACGCTTCTTGCTGCCAACTGTTGGCATTTTGCTGATAGACATAAACCGCCCCTGATCTGTGGGCTAAGGTGTTATTCTTATCGTCATTGACACTCTGTGAATTAGAACTCTCACCACGAGCCCCCACCGCCAATGTATTTCCATCAGCACTTAATGACAAAGAAGCACCGAAAGATGCGAATTTCTGCGGGTTTGATGCTTTTATATAGGCATGTTTTTTCCAGCCTTCAGCGCTTTTTTTAAAGACATAGACCGCGCCGCTGCTTTCTATTTCGTTATTCGTTTCATCCCCATTCATCCCTTTGGCGTTTGAATCTTCAGACGACGCCCCCACAGCCAAGGTATTACCATCCGCGCTCAACGCAATCGCAGAGCCAAAATCATCTCCCGCATTCGTATTCGAGGCTTTAATGTATTGAATAAACGAATTAATCAGTAACGGGGGGAGCGACTTTTTATTACTGCTTTTAAACAAGATCCCTTTGCTGACTTGAATAAAAAAATCATTTTCTGCCAACAGATAAGTCGATTTTAATGCCACATCAAGTTGATTTTTCCCCTCAACGCGTCCCATTGGTTTGCAATTATTTGGGAAGCTTTCCTTTGCCATACAGACCGTATACGTCTTTCCTTCTGGATTTCCATTCCACGAAAAGGTCAATTTCATTTCTGAGTCAGGCTCTTTGGATGCCTTAATGTCTAAAAAGGAAAAATCGGGAAAGGTTTCATCGGCGCTATCGGGCAATAAATAAAGCATTTCATTGAGGATTTCTAAGGGGATAATTTGAACCTCAGAGGCCGCGCTGTGTGTTTCGGTTTGTGCTTTTATTTGATAATGGCCTGCAACTTGATGTGTTTTAATCGAGCCGGTTGAATAAACCTCGCCCGTTAACCCAATCAATTTACCGTTTAAATATACTTGTGCTCCTATCGCGGATTGATGATTTTCATCAACCACATTTAACATCAAGGTCCCCAAGATACGAGCACTGATCAGGCTCTCACGCTTTAGTTCAAGGTTGCATGCCAAGGTTTGCGTTTCATTGATCTTAATGCGGGTATTGCAAGTGGCAATGGGCGGTTCTGAAAACAAGCTCTCTTCATCACGCATACGATGAAAAGCAAGGTAGGCGCTGAGGGGCTTTTGCACAGCGACATCAAATATATCACGCGCGACATAAACACCGTTTTCATCAAACACTGACAGCATTTTTTCTTGTACGTCATTCCCATCCGTCATCCGTACAATCAAACCCAGCTCGGCCTCTTCACCCACTTCATCGACCAGGGCTTTCGGCACGATAAAAGTAAAAGTCCCTCTATTTTGCAAAGGGTCAAGATCAATGCTGATGTCCGCTTGCAAGGGAATAATATCTATTTGAAGATCTTCCCCTTCAATTAAATTCACCCAATTATCTTCTTCCTCATTTTCGCCAACCATAAGATCGCCATCGTAAAGATGCACCTCTAATTGATATTGACCCGGAACCACATGCAAGGTGACTTCAACCAGACCCGTTTGTTTATTGATGGCATAAATCGCTTCATCTCCCTCATTGATGGAGAGGCCAAATTGTGGATTGGCAAGCTTTGCAAGACTGTCTGCGGGCCAAGAAAATTTCAAGGTAGAAAGGTATTTGACCTGCTCAAATTCATTGATACTTTCACCCATGTTGGGCGAAAGGACAAAATCGATTTCCGGGTTTTCATCATGAACAATCTCTTTCCCCAAGGCTTTTGCAACATATTGCTGCGCCCCAAGCTCTTTGGATGTCAAAACCAAAACAAAATCATAGCGCCCAGGTTTCAATGTCAAAGCGCGATGTGAAATCGTTTCAATGTTCCCTTCACTGTCAATATTTTGAGTGACTGGCCAATCAAATATTTGTTTTTCTGAGGTTAAAAGATTCGTCGCTTCCATTTTCCCATCGTAGCTTTTTGACTCTATTTGAGGCGCCGCGGTTTGCAAAAGAGGAGGGGACAAAAGAGAGGCTTCTTTTTCAAGGACGGTAGCGCTTCGCGTATTTTGAATAGATTGAAGATAGGTTGCAGAAAAAACACTGTTCATTTTTAAAGGTGCAGAAAGAAGGGGGGCATCAACAGGGGCATGATTTTCTTGACCGCAAGCGCTCAGAAAAAGAACCAAAAATGCATTAGCAAGGTACGACTTTTTTGATTTAGACATAAATTATCTTTTTATTGTTAAGTGAAAACGCAACATCCCTATCACTTCAAAACACAATTTACCACAATGAAAGAAGTCTAATCCACAAAAGAAACTTTAAAAACAATAACTTAAGAATAATCTTTGGGTGAAACAAAGCGAAAAACACCTTTTAAGCATGTCCTTTTTTAACTTAAAACCCCACTCAATATTGGCAGCGCACAAGAGCACGATCCAAGACACTTAAGATTGCGCCCCTGCGCCAAGCAAGTAAAGCCCCTTTGCATAAAGGGACTCTGCATAAAGGGGCCTGCATAGAGGAACTCTGTGATGGGGTTGAACGCGCGTCACCAAAAGGCTGGCAGCGTCCAAGGCGAGGGGTAAATAAAGGACTAAAGAGGCACACAAATTCACCCGTCTTTTTACTCGACAGGGATAATCACTGTCTCTTAAAGTCAGTTGGTAATACACTAAGCCACTTTTTTATTCGTCTAGGTTCAAAACATGACTCACATTGACACTGTCGTTGCACAAGCCACACCGCCGGGGCGCGGTGGTGTGGGGATCATTCGCGTATCGGGCCCGAAAGCCAAAGAGGTTGCGATGGCATTAACAGGGCGACACTTGCCAGTTCGCCGCGCGGAATATTTGCCATTTAAAGATAAAAATGGCCAAGCACTCGATCAAGGGATCGCCCTTTATTTTCAAGCCCCCTTTTCTTTTACCGGCGAAGACGTCCTTGAATTACAAGGCCACGGCGGTCCTGTCGTGATTGATATGATCATCAAGCGCATTCTTGAAATAGACGGTGTGCGCCCGGCTCGCCCTGGTGAATTTTCAGAACGCGCCTTTTTAAATGACAAACTCGATTTAGCCCAAGCGGAAGCCATTGCTGATTTAATTGATGCAAGCTCAGAGCACGCCGCCAAATGCGCCCTTCAAAGCTTGCAAGGTGCCTTTTCAAAAAAAGTGAACACCCTTTTAGAAAACTTGACTCATCTTCGCATTTACGTGGAAGCCGCCATTGATTTTCCCGATGAAGAAATCGACTTTTTATCTGACGGAAAAGTGGCCTCAGATTTAAATAAGGTCATCACTTCTCTTAATGACGTCCGAAAAGAGGCCAAGCAAGGCACGGTGATCCAAGAAGGCATGAAAGTGGTTATCGCTGGCCGCCCCAACTCAGGTAAATCAAGCCTGCTCAATGCCATTTGTGGAAAAGACAGCGCCATCGTCACCGACATTGCAGGCACAACGCGCGATGTGCTCCGTGAGCATATCCACATTGATGGAATGCCCCTTCATATCATTGATACTGCGGGCCTTCGCGATACATCCGATGTCATCGAACAAATTGGAATCGAACGCGCTTGGGCCGAAATAGCCCAGGCAGACAGAGTGCTTTTTATGGTGGATGCCACCACCACAGACGCCTGCAACCCTGAAGACATTTGGCCGCAATTTATGCAGCGCCTTCCTGAAAACATGGGCGTCACCGTCATTCGAAATAAAGTCGATATCACAAACGAAAAAATCGGACTTTGCGAAAAAAGCAACACCCCGCTCATTCGCCTTAGCGCAAAAACAGGAAACGGAACAGACGCCCTTCGAGATCATTTAAAAGCCTGCATGGGATATTCAGGCACCGCAGAAGGCGGTTTTATGGCGCGCCGACGCCACCTCTGCGCCTTAGATACAGCCGCAGAACATTTAGAAAGAGGAAAAGATCAACTCGAAGGCTTTAACGCAGGCGAATTATTGGCCGAAGAGCTTCGCATCGCCCAGCAATTTTTAAGTGAAATCACAGGCGAATTTACCTCCGATGACTTGCTCGGCAAAATTTTCAGCTCATTTTGTATCGGGAAGTGAAGCGATAAAAAAAGGCAAATAACAGCAAGCAATGACAACTAAA
>CAMRDW010000191.1 GCA_947041315.1 uncultured Enterovibrio sp. | reverse complement strand
TTTATAAAAGAAAGACCCCGAATAAAAACCATCTCTGAAAGCGGTCAAGCCATGAGGTACATATAGCGCTCTAAATTCATTCATTCTGAAGAGAGTATTAAAAAAACATGCAAACTAGAGTCACGGAAATGAATAAAAATAAGAAACTAATTCTATGAATTCGATAAAATGAATGAGATGTAATGGCTAAGCTATTTAGGCTGGAATTAGGTATACTCGTTATTTTTGCGATAAATTAATAAGAAAAGGTATATGTACAAGATTGAATTGGCTGCTTATTTAGTGCAATGCGAGAGCTTTAAATATAGCTTTCTGTTTAAAAGCATTTGCGATCTGAGCCATGAGACTGACTCATATAAAATTATTTTTAATGAAAGGAGATAAAGTGGATGAAGGGTTTGTAATGTCGGTTGATTTTTATAATAAAAATGCACAAGTTTTTTGTGATAGCACGAAAGATGTCGATGTTTCTTCTTTGTTGTTACATTTTTTGCCTTTGGTTCCTGCGGGTGGGCGAATTTTGGATGCTGGCTGTGGATCTGGGCGAGACAGTAAATACTTTAAAAATAACGGGTACGAGTTTGTTGCCATTGACGAGAGTCCCATACTTGCTGAAATTGCATCATCGTATATTAAACAAGAGGTAGAGGTCAGCACGTTTTTAAATTACTACTCATCGCATCGGTTTGATGGTATTTGGGCCTGTGCTTCTTTATTGCATATTCCTTCAAAAGATATAGAAGAAAACATTTCACATCTTTGTTCCTTATTAGTTAAAGGGGGCGTTTTTTATTGTTCGTTCAAGTATGGTTCTCAAGATAGGCAATGTGATGGGCGCTATTTTACAGATTGTGATGAAGAGCGGTTAAATAGTTTTATTTGTAACATAAATATTTCAGTTCATAAAATGTGGCAGAGTGTTGATTTAAGACCCAACAGAGAGAAAGAGCGATGGCTTAATGTCATTTTGATTAAAAAATAATAATAAGAAGAAAAATGAAATCACTGATCGAATTGAATGAATCTGTATTATATGAAGGAAAAAAACTCACAGTCGGTGGAGTTTATGATTCACTTTTGCCTAAGTTAAAAAATGCGATTAATAATGCAAGTAAAATTGAGATCTCTGTCTCTTTTATTCAGCCATCGGGATTGGATTTATTATTTGATTCTATGTGGGAAGCTCTAAATAGAGGAGTGGACCTCAAAATCCTTACCTCAGATTATCTCGAAATTACGAATCCGATTGCACTTAGAAAATTAATGATTTTAAATGGAGCAGGTGCGAGATGCCGAATATTCGAATGCAAAAATCACCAAAGCTTTCATATGAAATCATATATTTTTCTGCGAAGTGAAAAAAAAACTATTTTAGAAGGTTGCGCTTGGATTGGTTCTAATAACATCAGTAAAACGGCCTTAGTTGAAAGTCATGAATGGACATTGCGGCATGATTATGAACCCTTAATCGATCCCAACTCAGGTATAGAGTTTGAGAATATCCGTGAGCAGTTCAAGGTTATCTTTAATAATAGAAACACGCTTCCCCTGTCACACGTTTGGATTGATGAATATATACCTCGTTATAAAAAATCAAAATCGACTGTACAACTGGCATTAAGTGAATATATTTTTGACGAAAAATTATCGGATATGCCAGTACCTCACTTTATTCAAGAGCGTGCTTTATCTGCGCTTCATCAAAAACGTGAAGAAGGTTACAAGCGTGGTTTGGTGGTATTAGCAACAGGAATGGGAAAAACGTGGCTTGCTGCATTTGATGCGAAGCAAATAAACGCAAAACGCCTCCTTTTCATCGCTCATAGAGAAGAAATTCTTCTTCAAGCACAAAAAACGTTTACCTTGTTAAATCTAGACGCGCACACGGGACTTTATAACGGCAGTAGAAAAGATGAAAAGGCACATTTTTTGTTTGCTTCAATTAGCACTTTAGGTAAGCAAGCTCATTTAGAAAGGTTTGCGAGAGATCATTTTGATTATATTGTTGTTGATGAATTTCATCATGCGAGCGCTGTGACGTACAAAGCATTATTAGCCTATTTTCAGCCTCAATTTATGTTAGGGTTGACCGCAACACCTGAGCGCTCAGATCAAGCAGACATTCTTTCTTTGTGTGATAATAACCTTGTTTTTGAATGCAATCTTGTTCATGGCATTGATTCAAAAATATTGGTTCCTTTCGAATATTATGGAATTTCTGATCAATCTGTCGATTATCAAGAAATTCCGTGGCGTAATGGTAAATTTGATCCAAAAGCGTTAGATGTTGTTTTTGCAACACAAAAACGAGCTATGCACATTTATACAGGATGGAAGGAGAAGTACCAAACTCGTACTCTTGCTTTTTGTGTCTCAAAATTACACGCTGAATTTATGAGTGAGTATTTTTGCAAAAAAGGAATACGCGCCGTTGCCGTTTATAACGATTCTAAAATGCGCCGAAATGAAGCATTAGAAAAACTCAATTCAGGAGATATAGAGGTTATTTTCTCCGTTGATTTATTTAATGAAGGGACTGACTTACCTTCTATTGATACCATTTTAATGCTTCGACCAACGGCGTCTAAAATTCTTTTTCTTCAGCAATTGGGACGTGGCCTGCGTCAATCATCTGCAACGAATAAGCGTAAATTAGTGGTACTTGATTTTATTGGAAACCATTTTTCGTTTTTAAATCGTCCTGCAACTCTCTTTAATGTAAATGGAATCAATGAGATCTTAAGTCGCTTATCAAACCCTCAATTAGCTGAGGGGTGCTTTGTTAATTTTGATCCTGCTTTGGTCGATTTTTGGGAGAAATTAGCAAAAAAAATCCGAGCATCAAGCATTGAAGATTACCAAGAGCTTAAGCAGCAATTAGCCCACAGACCATCAGCAACAGAATTTTTCCGAAATGATTATGATTTAATTAAAATGCGCAAACAACACGGAACTTGGTTTGACTTAGTGGCATTGCAAGAAAACGATCTCGCTTTGCTTTCTATATTGAATATTTACAGAGATTTTTTATTTGATGGAATAGAAATCACTGCAATGTCTAAATCATTTAAAGCTATTTTACTTGAAGCCTTCTTGGATCTTGATGGCTTTAGAAAACCCCCGACGCTGAGCGCACTTGCCGAACATTCCCATAAAGTTCTTTTTAGGCGACCAGATTTAGTTGATTTGGAATTATCAGAGGCGTTGAAATGCAGCACACCGAAAGACAAGGCCTGGTTTATTTACTGGAAAACAAATCCCATCAAGGCATTTACCACAAAGAATAAATCTGGAAAAACATGGTTTAAAATTGAAAACGACCACTTTAAGCCTGTTTTTTCTTTAAAAGACAAGGAAACAGATTTTTTCAAGAACATGGTCCAAGAGCTTGTCGATCTTCGTTTGGCTCAATATCTTCAAAGAATGGAAAATAGGATCATAGAAAATAAAAAGACATCGATAAAAACCACAAGTTCACCCAAAATAACATCTCAAAAAGAACTTGATTTTGTAGATGAAGAATAAGAAATACCAGCTCTTCATTTGGTTAAAGTGTTTTTTCTATTAATTATTTTCTGTCTAAAGAGCACTTTCGACTCAGAGACGCGTGATATTAAATGGTGTGGGATACCCAAAGTAATTGAAGATGCGAGCAGGCAACCCCCTCCCATCGTCAAAGACGATGGGTATAGAGATATTGAGGCAAGATAAAGAAGGTTTAACTGTCATTCTGCACCTAACCTCGATATTTTAAAATATCGAGGTTTAAATCAAAATTTTTTACATCGCGTCAAGCGAAGATGTGAGTTTATGGATAAATTCTCACCGGAGCACCTATAAATCAATGTTATTTTCGATGTGCAGAGTGTCGCTTATAACTATTTGAGGATTGTTTTTTTGATATATAGATAACTTTAATAATTACTCGGGTGATCGTTTTTTGGTTTAATATTCTTTGTGTGAATTAATCATGAGCGTAAACTATATATCCCATCAGTTGCATTTGAAAGGCATCAAGAAGGAACAGAAAACATTTCTTGATGTGGTTCTAAGGATATTTTTTATAAGTCTGAAAAAAGGATGTGCTTTTCTATCCTGGTAGTTAGTCTTGTGTGTTAATGTTACATTGTGTTGAATTTAATGCTGGATAATATAAAATGCATTTCTTTATGGTTATATATAAAGAGAATTTATGAGTAACATTTCTCATACTGACATCAATCTGTCAGAGCTGAAAAACGGTATTGAAAATGACATATATAAGATTCCACGATTCCAACGAGACTTTGTATGGAAAAAATCAAGCATTGAAAGTTTAGGTGACTCTATTATTCGAGGATATCCAATTTCTTCAATTTTAACGATGCCTGTAAATGGATCCCTGAAAATTAGTTACGAGTCAATTAATGTCAATAAAATAGACTTAAAAAATAATGAATCTTCAGCTTCAAATTCTTTTTATGTTCTTGATGGGCAACAACGAATTACGTCTATAGCAAGAATATTTTGTAATTTAGATCCGTCCTATCAATATTTTTTCGACTGTCTTTCGTTATTAATGGATCATTTTCAAAATGATAAATTAGAAAATCTTTCTATATTTAAGAATAGTCAGAAGCAATATTCCAATATGGAGTATTTATGTGTGGGAATTTTAATTGGAAAAAGTAAAGGATATGTTGAACATAAAGAGGGGCATAGATTTATTTCCGCCAAGCAAATAATTATTGGGAAGTATGGGAATTTAATCAATAAGTTTATCAGGTCAATTGAAAATGAAATTACAGAGAAGAAAAGTGATGAATATATAGATTTTTTGAACTTTACATTTGGTAAAATTTCTCAATATGGAATACCTCAAACAATTATTGAAGGTAATACTGATTTAGGTGTTGTTTGTCGTGTATTTGAAAAAATCAATGCGTCAGGAAAAAAGTTAACAATATTTAATTTAATTAATGCAAAATCATTTGAGTATACAGGATATACTAAAGGGCTTTCTCAATATTTAAGAGTCGATTTAAATTCAAGAAATGAAAATGAAAAAGAGGCATTGCGATTTTATTTCGAATATGATAATGACTTTGAAAACCTAGCAAGAATTGCTCGCATTCTTGTTTTGTCTGAACAACTTCATGAAAACAAACTCCCCTTAATAATAAATAGTGTAATGTTGAAGAAGAAAGCCAGTTATTGGTTTGAAATGTGGGATCTACATAAAGAGAATATTATAAAGTCAATTTGTTGTTTTTATAATGATGGAATATTGCAAATATCGCCATTGACATATTTTGAATATATGTTTGCTGTAATATGTAACAATCCAAATCTAATAGGTAATGAAGAATTTAATAAAACAGTAAAAAAATATGCCTTGGGTTTAAGTATTGTAGGCCGAAGTTTTAATAAATCAGATCTTGATGTGGTTACTGAGTTTAACCTATTTGGAAAAAAACTGCTTGAGCCGAATAATATAGATCATGATGTTCTTTTATTAAAACCAAGTACAATAGTTAATTTTGATCGGAATAACCTTAAAACGGCTTCCGCCAGAAATAATCGATTTAAAGCTGCATATTATATAATGACAAAGGAAAAATATGCTGGAAAATTTAATCGAGACTTGGAGAATAATGAAATTATATATTCAAGTCCCGATTTGCAACAACACTATTTAATTCCAAAATATGTGACAAAAGGAAATGTCAATAAGATATTCACGTCAATCGCAAACGTAGTTCCAATAAATAAATCAAGGAGGGAGTCTGGCGGAAAAGATATGTTAACTGATGATTATTTAAAAGAAATAGAACAAAAAAATCAAAATAAATTTTCTTATCTTTTATCTCAAAACTTGCTTTCTCAATCAAAGGAATATAATGATATCTATTTGGAGGAGCGTTTGGATAAAATATTTGAATATCTAATAAATTATTTTAAAGAATAATGATCGTTTGAGAATAGAATCGACTTGCCGCATCTATAAAAAATAACATTGATTTTTAGTCACCTCACTGTATAGAAGCTTAAAAATCTATACCCAAGACACTTGAAGTTGCGTGTAGGCGGCAAACGACTGAAGGCCCTGAGCATAGATAGACTATGTGATTAGTCTGAGCGAGAGTGGCCAACATCCACGCAGTTTCAAAGGCGACGGGTATATATGTGCAGATGACGCGACGTAAAAATTTTGCCTTTCAATATTAATTTCAAACATCAGATTTTAAAATATCGAAGTTAGGTGCGGTGCGAATGACGAATAAAAAAAGCAGCCATTTGGCTGCTTTTTGTTTTCAACGCTCAAATTAGGTTCT
>CAMRDW010000190.1 GCA_947041315.1 uncultured Enterovibrio sp. | reverse complement strand
ACCTCCCTGCGTTCAACCATGCCTATCTCTCCAGAATTTAGGGTCCGTATTTCCACATGAGGGGGTCGAAGTGATCATATTCACGATATTACAAATAGGCAAATTCCCCAATTGAATTTTCAATTATCTGAAACTCAATTTTATATAAAAATTCAATAAGTTAAAAAAAAACATAAAACCTATTAATTTCAGGTGTTAAATATTCGGTATTTTTTAGAGCTGATTCCTATGAAGTGGAAAATCAATTTTGAATTTTTCATTGTTTGAATTCGGCACCTGGATTCCTCCCCTCTCTCTAGAAAACAGGCGCTGGTTTTTTTATGTGGAAATCAGCTTTTAAATTCCTATATCAATATTTGTAAGAGGAATTCAACACTCTAGACATAGTTTACGGTTAAACTATGTCTAAAAAACAAAAAATATATTTTTAGTAAAATTAAAAAACTTTTTTACACTCGACATTTCCTGAATTTTCTTGATACCTTTTAAGCATTCTTTATTTTCTTTTACTTTTTGATCTCTAGCCTCTAAGGTGTCGCGCTTAAGGTTTTTATTTGTAATTTTCTGTATCTTTACTGTGTTTTTGCATGCTGGGCAATCGGTGCGTGTTACTTGATTTACAAAATCGAAATATTCAGTATCACAATCTGAGTAGTAAGAAATAAAGGCTTTGTTGTCTCTAAAAAATCTGGGCTAAATAATATGCATCATTTACGGTGAAGTTATGGATATTTTTTTGTTCTTTGTTTACGTGTTTTATTTATTATCTGGTTACTGTTCGCTAAAGAGAAAGAAAAGAACACACAGATTTGCGTATTACGTTTTTAGTCATTTTTTATAGGTTTCGACGTAAAAACGCGCTCAAATGAACACCAAAAGATCAGTGCTCAAAAAAGCATCAAACCATCACAAATAAGTAACACGAAAAATGAAGTATTTCATTCTTTCTTTTTGTTACTTTTGACCTTTTCATTTAGAGATTCTTCCGAAGAACCTGAAAGTGTCCCTTAAATTCAATATTTAACATAATGGTGATTTGACGCACCATTTTTTCCCCTGTTTTATTTTAATGTTGTTTGTTTGCGTTTTTCTTGATTTGAAATCTGTAACATACATCAAATTTCTGATGTTATTAAAACGCCATAGCGCTAAAAGAACCTTTAAGGCGTGAAAAAAAGAGGTTGTAATCATGGCTAATTTTGCTTACCTGCGCGTCTCCACAGACGAGCAAGATGTGAACAATCAGAAACACGGATTGCTTGAATATTGCAATCAAAAAGGGCTTTCAAATATCGAATTTATTATTGATTCGGTAAGCGGAAAAGCGCCTTGGCGTGAGCGAAAACTCGGCGCGCTTATTTCGAAAATGCAGGCAGGGGATAATCTGGTTTTTGCTGAAGTGTCGAGAATGGCGCGTTCAACCCTTCAAGTTCTTGAGATTTTAAGCGCTTGCGCTGAGAAAGAAGTGAATGTGTATGTGGCCAAACAACAGATGATCCTTGATGGCTCCATGCAAGCCAAGATCACCGCGACGGTGTTAGGTTTGGCGGCAGCGATTGAGCGTGAATTTATTAGCCAACGCACCAAAGAGGCGCTCGCGGCAAGAAAGGCCAAAGGCTTCACATTAGGTCGGCCAGATGGGTCTTTGAATAAAATTTATGCCTTGGACAAATACAAAGCAGACATCAAGAAGTATTTAGGAATGGGGTTGTCTTTGTCGGCCATTGCAAAGCTTGTGGAAGCTTTGATACCGACGGTGAATGATTATATCAAGCGCTGTGGGTTGCGGTGAGTAGTATTTGCCTGTTTCAAAGGCCGTTGTTAGCGGATTTTTTCTTTGAAAATAACATCATTTGTGAATAACTTATCCTCATCCATACAGCCTTAAGTTCTCGCTTTTACCCACGGATTTTGTGGATAGTAATAAACCATGTTTGCGAGTTATTCGTATATAAGCGAAGTGATAAATACATATTGTCTGCCGCATGATCAGCTTAGAAATTCTCCCGCCTTTTTAGTGGCAAGCTCACCATTCCAGTTTTGACCTCAGTGAAGGCCAGTGAGCAAATGTTCAAAGAAAAATCCCGCGCTTTAAGTGATGAAACCGCCCAACTTAAAGCCGCGCTTTCTTTGTAAAACGTAGCCAGCAAAACAACCAGATTAAAAGGCATGAGTCTTCGCTGAGTGAGAAGGATTTGATCATTGGGAAGCGGAGGTGAAGGATTTTTAGATGTCACGTTGCCTTTTTCTCTAACAAATAGAACTTGCGCACAGTCTTGCTGTGCAGTATTCTTTAATTATTGTGCACACTGCTACAGTGCAATATTGAATGGCATTAGAATTTAGAGAATCATGGTTAGAGCTGTTTTATGAAGAAGATAAACGGCATCGTTTGATCCCCAATAGTATCGAAAATGCTCTTTTTCGGAAGTTGGAAATTTTAGATGCAGCTCAAGCAGAGTCTGATTTGAGGGTTCCACCAGGAAATCGATTTGAACATTTAGTAGGAAACCTAAAGGGTTGGTGCTCAATTAGAGTAAATAAGCAGTATCGTTTGATTTTTCAATGGGTAGATGGAGGGGCATTGAATACTTATCTCGACCCACATAAATATTGAGGTTACCGACTATGCGTAAGACAAAGCGTCGTCCAGTGAGCGTTGGAGAAATGCTCAAAGTGGAATTTATTGAACCTATGGGGATCACGTCAAAAGAGCTTGCTTGTGCGATGGTGGTTCACCGAAATACATTAAGTAATTTGATAAATGGGGGCGTATTGACCGCCCCGATTGCGATTAAGTTGGCTGCTGCATTGGGTAATACGCCTGATTTTTGGCTAAATATTCAGCATGCGGTTGATCTTTGGGATGCTCGAAATCGTTATCAAGAAGAAGCAAAATTCGTGACGCCTTTGTTCGTCAGTTTGGATCAAAGACCGTGTGTATAGTAGGGCTGTAAATCCGACATTGACCATAACTCTGAAATTTGAATTTACAAAAGTCGCTATTGGCGGCCTTTTTACGTTACGTTGTCACAATGTGGCTCACCCACAAGGCTTGGCTGTACCTGGTTTACGCACTGAAATTTGGGATAAAAACGAGCCTAAATTTTAAACGCTAAAGCCTGCAAACCTCCTTAACCTCTGCACAATCATCTTTGACCTCAATGAAGGCCAGTGAGCAAATGTTCAAAGAAAAATCCTGCGCTTTGACCGATGAAACCGCGCAACTTAAGGCCACTGTTATTCAACAAAACAACCGGATCAAAAGGCATGAATCTTCGCTCAGTGAGAACGATTTGATTATTGGGAAGCTAAGGTAAATCGGAAATGATCTTTGATGGCCAATGAGGGTTTAAATCATTGGCATTATTCTTAGACGTGTTGATGTGTATTTAAGCGCAAAAAAAATATCTCTTTATCTACAAAAAGTGATATTAAATATTACATTGCGCTAGCTGCTTCCCTTATAGGAGTTTTGCCTGATGAAAATAATATATTGTCATTAAAAATTAATGATATAGATAATGTTATGGATGAATAATATGGAAAGCTTTTTAAACAATATTATGAATTAGGTGGAAATAATAAAGTAGCTAAGGAGGCTAGTTTAAGGGAGTGGTTAATCAATGATATTACGAGTAAAAAAATTAAGTTATTTCCATAAATTATTACGTTGAATACTGACCTATCTTGAATAATTTGTTTTTTCTTTGTTAGATGTTAAAGTGTGTTGAGTTATAACCTTAAAAAGGACGCCATTCACGGCTTTTTTTAAGGTGGTCATTCACTATATAATGTTTCATCTTTATATTCTCGCGTGGCAGCTATATGATCCAGTCAGGGCAAACGCACGAGTGTATATTTTTTAGTCAGATTATGTATGTGAAAAAATAGTGAATGAATTTATTAGTGGTTCGATAAAAAAATAAACACCAACAACACGATAACGCATCAAGAATTATTCAACAAACGATCATAGGTTCGCCCTGTTCGTCCGGTATATTTTTATTTAACCATTTACAATCGAAGACGGATGGTAATTCTTTTATCCCCATTGGAAATGTCTTGTTATTTCCATACCACTGATTAGCCCTTTCAATAAATAAATTCATATTATCAATTCTTTCGCAAAATGCATGTGGATTTGTTGGGTTTGGTAAGTACGCTAAAACGCAAATATTACGCTGATGATCAACGCAGTAAACAATCCAATCATTCGATGTTGGTATATTATTTGAAGCTGCTTCACGGGCTGGTAATCTTTTATTGTTTTTCCAGTTATCCCAGCAACTCTCCGTTGCGGTATAACCAAATTCGGTTTTCTCTTTCCCAGTGAAATTTATTGGTCGTAAGTGTATACGACTAATTGCCGCATTCTTTGCTTCATTAGGGTTAGAAAGATATGTGTCACGACCTACTTCTTCATCATAACCATAAGCCCAGTAATCAGTTATTATCTCTATCGATATTTTAGTATTTTCATCTGAGTCGATCAGATCTTTGAGACTATTATGCGCCTCTACCGTTCCTTGGTATTGTGTCATTAATTTCACCTACAGAGGTTAGCGTCCAAGCGCGGCAAAAATCATGTTTGTTTGTTTTGCTTCTTGTGAGGGAGTTAAAGCATAACGAGCTTTACGTGGTCGTTTTTCTAGATCACCCGAAATGTATGCTTTGCGAACACATCTGCCGTGATCACTCAAAGCACGAGAATGCTCAACATACCCTTTAGGCACACCTTGTGTCGCATTCTTTTCTTCATTAGGGTTCGAAAGAGATATCTCATAACCTCGCTCCCCAGAAATGTATGCTTTGCGAACATATTGACCATGCTCACGTTCAGCACGAGAATGCTCAACATACTCTTTAGGCACACCTTGTGCCGCATTCTTTTTTTCATTAGGGTTCGAAAGATATGTGTCACGACCTACATCCTCGTCATAACCAAAAGCGAAGTCGTCAGCCATTCTCTCTATCGCGATTGCAGTATTTTCACCTGAGTCGTTCAGATCTTTGAGACTATTATGCGCCTCTCTCGTTCCTTGGTATTTACTCATTAATTTCACCTACAGAGGTTAGCGTCCAGCGCAGAAAAAATCATTTTTGTTTGTTCTACTTCTTGTGAGGGAGTTAAAGCATAACGAGCTTTACGTGGTCGTTTTTCTAGATCACCCGAAATGTATGCTTTGCGAACACATCTGCCGTGATCACTCAAAGCACGAGAATGCTCAACATACCCTTTAGGCACACCTTGCTCGTGTTGAGAAGCATTAGTTACAACAACAGACATAATATACAAACCTTATGTAAGTGGAAGTTGATCAAATAGAATAGAACATATAATGCGTTAGTATCTTATTCTTATCTATTGTATCAATATAACTAACTAGAATTAATTATAATGACAAATATCAGAAATTTTCACATGTAAAGCTATCATATGTGATTAAATCACCAAAAACATACATTGCATTGCATGGTCACTACTTATGTCAGGGCTAACGAATATAGGCCACACTTTCGTGGGCACCATCACCTAAATACGAGCGTAATCGATTTTCTTTCGGTGTATTTCTAACTTAAAACGTGATCTTGTTCCCTTCGTACGTTATCCCTGCTATTTATATCCCCCTGAAGCCCAAGCTTTACCGCTGTTACTTACCAAAATTGAGGATAAATCAGATTTATTTTCGCCATGGACAAAGCAGCGGATCCAATTGAAATTCGTGCGCGTGGACAGCTATACCGCCCCTGGTATTGCCCCTTTTCTTTAGATATAGGCTCGGGCCCCACCAGATTTTGTGAATAACTTACCCTCGCCCGCATAGCCTGACTTGAGCGCTGTTATTCCCATTTTTTGTGGATGAACTTTGACACTATTTGCGAGCGGACACACTCCGCATGCTGACCATTACGCGGCGACGCTTTGCTTATGGACACAGCTCCCGCGCCTTGCTCCCTTGTGCCTTGATTGTGGTTCTGCAAAAGACAGGCTCCCACCCCCACAGCCAACAGAGAAAATACAGAAATTTTTATAGCCTGAGAAGGCGATAAAAAAAGGGATTTTATTGCCCTGAGAAGTGCTTTTTTGAAAATACCCACCACGCCTGTCTTTATTGTTTGGTGTCTGCGGCACAAGGGAGCAAGGCGCGGGAGCTATGTCCATGCCTGTCGCTTTGGCATCTTCGCTCATTGTTGGCTTGTTTTTTTTGCGAAATCGTCCGAAATCGCACTTTGTCCGAATTTAATGTTTATTCGTTAATAGTTCGCGGATTTAACAGGCTAACGCCCCTTTGAAAATCGTGGGTCTAACCATCCTTAAACTCGTCACTTTTTTTCAAGGATGGATCTTTCGAGTGGGTCATTTTT
>CAMRDW010000189.1 GCA_947041315.1 uncultured Enterovibrio sp. | reverse complement strand
TAAATGTAATGTATCATTATCGTGGTTTTATTGTTGGTAATATCAAGCGAGAATTTCAAAGTAAATACCAAAATTCAATATTAGGTGCAGCCTGGACTGTGATTAACCCGCTCGCGATGATTTTAGTTTACACCGTGATTTTTTCTCAAATCATGAGAGCAAAACTACCTGGAATAGATCATTCATTTGGTTACAGTATTTATCTGTGTGCGGGGATATTGTCTTGGGGGCTTTTTTCTGAAATTGCAGGAAGAAGCCAAAATGTTTTTTTAGAAAACGCCAATATTTTAAAAAAGATAAATTTCCCAAGAATTTGTCTTCCCATTACATTGGTTTGTAATGCACTGTTAAATTTTTCAATAATTTTTGGTCTCTTTACTTTATTTCTTATTGTTATGGGGTTATTTCCAGGTCTTGTTTATTTTTCCATTATTCCTGTTATTTTTATTTTAGTCT
This sequence comes from uncultured Enterovibrio sp., assembly GCA_947041315.1. GTDB lineage: Bacteria > Pseudomonadota > Gammaproteobacteria > Enterobacterales > Vibrionaceae > Enterovibrio. The sequence continues at coordinate 5,921 of CAMRDW010000189.1, read as the reverse complement.
TGTTTGCTGTAGGGCTAGGGATGACCATTGGAATACTCAATGTCTTTTTTAGAGATGTAGGGCAATTATTTGGAATTGTGCTTCAATTTTGGTTTTGGATGACGCCGATTGTGTATCCGGTTTCTATTTTACCCAAAGCCATCGTTCCTTTGATGAATTTAAATCCGATGTCGGGGGTTGTTTCAGCATTACAAAATATATTAGTGAATGGCGCCTGGCCTGATTGGTATAAGTTACTTCCTGCGCTTGTCTTGGGTTTGCTCTTTGGGATATTGAGTTTGAGCTTGTTTCGTAAGCACGCCGGTGAAATTGTGGATGAGTTGTAATGGGTACGATTATTGTTTCAAATTTAGGCAAGGCATACAAGCAATACCCAACAAAATTGGCGCGACTGGCGGAATGGTTAATCCCTGGCAATCAGGTTCGTCATTGTCTTAAATGGGTTATGCAAGACATTAATTTTACTGTAAATTCAGGCGAAGCGGTCGGGATCATCGGCATCAATGGGGCCGGTAAAAGCACCTTATTAAAAATGATCACAGGCACCACGCAGCCCACGACAGGCAGCATAGAAATGACAGGGCGTGTAGCTGCATTGCTAGAGCTTGGAATGGGGTTTCATCCTGATTTCACAGGGCGTGAAAACGTCTATATGTCAGCACAGTTGCTTGGAATTAAATCCAATGAAATTGATGCATTGTTGCCAAGTATTATCGCCTTTGCAGAGATAAATGATTATATAGACCAACCTGTTCGTGTTTATTCGAGTGGGATGCAAATGCGCCTTGCATTCAGTGTTGCTACAGCTGTGAGACCCGATATTTTAATTATCGATGAAGCCTTGTCTGTTGGAGATGCTTATTTTCAGCATAAAAGTTTTGAAAGAATTCGAGAATATAGAACACAAGGTACAACATTACTCATCGTCTCTCATGATAAGCAAGCTATCCAAAGCATTTGTGACAAAGCCATTTTATTGAGCGATGGGAAAATTGCAATGCAAGGAAAACCAGAAGCGGTAATGGATTATTACAATGCATTATTAGCAGATAACACTGGATTAACCGTTGAGCAGAACACGAGTGAGAATATAACGAAAACATCCTCAGGCTCTAAATGTGTTGAAATTATGCATTGCGCAATTTATAACGAGGAAAATAATCAAATAGAGTTAATCGCAACAGGGCAACATGTTAAATTAAAAGCAATACTTCATGTGCATCAAGAGGTAGAAAATCTTGTTTTTGGGTTTTTGATTAAAAATAGATTAGGACAAGATATTTTTGGTACAAACACTTATCAACATAAAAAAGTCTTATCTAATATAAAAAAAGGGAAAACAATAGAATGCATAATTGATTTTAATGTTAATTTGGGTGAAGGAAGTTATTCAGTTTCTGTCGCAGCGCACAGAGACAAAATTCACATAGGCAGCAACTATGATTGGCAAGACCTTGCAATCATTTTCAATGTAATTAATGTAGATAAAGAGGTTTTTGTCGGGAGCGCATGGTTACCGACTGAAATTAATCTTAACCTAAATTAAAGAAGTTTTAAAAATCAACATCTATAAACAAGGTGTTGTTCATTCTATTTTGCTTATAAGTTGATAATCTCTTCTCTTTTTAAATCCAATCTTGAGCTTTTTTAAAAAGTTATTTCCTGAGTTTATTTTTAATAAAGACGGGCCTTACTGAAAGTGCAGGTTAATCATTTATTTTATTAAGTATGAGTTCACTAAAGAAAAAATGGAGCACGAATGACTGAAGATGAAAAAGTGACAGGAATAGATTTAAGTACATTTTATAGAGTATTTGAAGACACCTTTCGTGGGTCAAAAGAGGAAATTTGTCAGCGGCTTAAATTTTATTCACCGATATTTACATATTTGAATTTACGTGATGGGCCGAAACAATGCATCGATCTCGGTTGCGGACGCGGTGAATGGGTCTCTCTTGCTTCCAATGAAGTTGAAAATTCTACAATATTTGCAATCGATTTTAATATTAAAATGTCTCAAGACACCCTTAATATGAAAAATGTAAAAACGGTCATCTCTGGTGCGTTGGAATATTTAAAATCGCTTGAATCAAATAGCATTGACTTGATTACAAGTTTTCATATGGTCGAACACATCACGAACAATGAACTGCATCAATTAGTAAAAGAATCTTATCGTGTATTGAATACTCACGGTTTACTTCTTCTTGAAACACCCAACCCTGAAAACTTTAGAGTGGCAACGGAAACTTTTTATTTTGACCAAACACACATAAAACCAATTCCGAGTGCCTTGTTAAAATTCATGGTCGATTATTACGGTTTTACACGAAGTAACATTTTACGTTTGTCGCCAAGAATAAACTACTCGGATGAGAATATCTGTGAATTAACATTCTTAACAGCGGTGAGTAGCGATTATTCTATCATTGCTCAAAAGAACAATGATGATATCCAAGCTATAAATGATTTATTCAATTGTCACTACGGAGCAAGCATTGAATCTGCAGCGCAAAAAATCAATGAAAGGCACCTGAAACGAATAGACACAATCTCTAATTTAGAGAAAAAACAAGAAAAAACAGATGAAATAATAAACATTATAAAATCCTCCTTTTTTTTTAAGGTATTAAAATGGTTGAAAAAGAAAAAGTAAATGTCTTGTTTCTTACATTATATCCGATTAAAAATCCACGGCACGGTGGTCAGCATAGAGCCAACAACATTGTAAAGGTTTATAAAAATGAAGGATATATTGTAAAACATCTTTATGCAACGAGTAGCGCGGATTGTGGTGCTATTGATATTACAGAGACACATTTAGATAATGATTGCTATATCATTCCCGAAAAAGAATTAGAAGAATTAAAATATGAAACCTTTGTCGCAGAGGTAAAAGATCATTTAATTGGCCTTTATTTAGAAAATGACATTAAGATAAAAAAGATAATAATTGATATTATTGAAAATAACAATTTGAAATATATTGATATAGAGCAACCCTGGTTTGCAGGGGTGATAATAAAAATAAAGGTTGAAAATCCAGAACTCTTTAAAGGCATTCATATAATTTACGGAAGCCACAATTTAGAATATGAACTAAAAGAAAATATGATATCTGATGCAATTCATTGCAAAAGAGAAATAATTTCTGACATTAAAAATGTCGAAATGAAAGCGGCACAAAATGCCGATATCGTGCTTGCCGTCTCTGAATATGAAGAAGAAAAATTAAAGAAATGGAATAAAAAGGTTATTTTGGCAAAAAATGGAGTCGCCAATAAAAAAGTTAATTCGTATGACATTAATTTTGCTTCAGGGCTACTAAAAAAAGACTATTTTTTATTTATAGGAAGTGCCCATAAACCAAATTTAGATGGATATATTGAATTGCTGGGCGGGGCATTAGGGTGTATTCCTCCGAATATGAAGCTGGTGATTGTGGGGGGCGTTAACCATTTAATAAATAATAGTCCAGAACATATTCACTGGAATGGGATCAATAAAGACAAATGTGTTCAGTTTTATGATGTAACAGACTCTGAACTGCAATCTTTAATTGAAGGTTCATCTGCAATATTATTGCCCATTCTTTCCGGTGGCGGCACGAATCTTAAAACAGCTGAAGCGCTTGTTTCCAATAAACCCATTATTGGCACTACGACTTCCTTTCGTGGTTTTGAAGATTATATCGACTCAAGCATTAAAATTTCAGATGACAGAGAAAACTTCCAGGCATTAATTCGTTCTTTTAATAAAAATAATTATAGCGTGCGGAAAAATACATCAAAATTATATTGGGATGCTTGTTTAGTGAATTTTAAAAATGAAATAAAGGTAATAAGATGACACTCTGGGTTGATGTAACGACATCATTAAATTGGAACAGACCTGCCGTGGGTGTGGTTCGTGTTGAATTAGAAATAATATCAAGACTAATTAATGAAAAATCAAATGCAAGGTATTTCTATTTTAATACTGAATTAAAAAGATGCTTTGAATTAAATGAAGAAAATGTAAGGAGTATTCTAGATAGAATTGTAATGTGGGATGAAAATAAAAAATCTGAGATACATGAAACAAATGAAACAAATGAAACAAATGAAACAAATGAGATAAGTGATACAGGGAAAAAATTCTTTATAAATTTCAGGAAAAATGAAGCGCGGCATTATTTTTATCATACGTTGCGAAATTTTTATTTTTTAAGTCTTTCATTTGTCCATTTAGATTATCATTCAAAGATAAGAAAATCAGTAAGTAATAAATTCAACCTCGTCAAAATGAAGCTTAAAAAGTCACTCGGTTATTTAAGAAAGGGTGATGATGCAAATGCAAAAGAAGATGCACAATGTTTATCTCCTCAATATAATGATGCCCTCATTTTTAAAATAAATGATAAAATATTATCATTGGGTGCAATATGGAACTATCCAGAGATTAATGTTATATTTCTAGAATTAAAATATAAGTTTAACGTAAAAATATATTCGATTTCATTTGATCTTATCCCCATATCACACGGCCATTTATGTTTGTCTAATGTTTCTGATTGTTTCAAAAAGTTATATCATGATATTTGTTGGTATTCAGAACATGTTTTTTGTATTTCAAAACAAACGGAATTAGATTTAATTGATTTTCAAGATGTAAGCGGCGTTCCCCCTGTCAATAAATCTGTTATCACCCTCGGCTGTGATCTTTATTCTGGTTTGGATGAAGACATTGACATCAATGATGTGATCTTGAGTCTGGGTTCTTATGTCCTTTTTGTTTCAACGATTGAAGCTCGAAAGAACCATCATTTATTATATCAGGTTGTGTGTAATTGGCTTGAAAATGGAATAACTGATTTCCCTACCATGGTCTTTGTTGGAATGAAAGGCTGGGGTGTCGATGATTTAATCAATAATATTGAAGCTGATGCTCGAATTCGAGGGAAAATAATTATATTAAATCATATTTCAGATGTTGGACTTTCTTCGATTTATAAAAACAGTCTTTTTACTGTTTACCCGAGTTATTATGAAGGATGGGGGTTGCCTATTACAGAAAGCCTCGGGTATGGGAAATTTTGTATTTCATCCAATACATCCTCCATGCCAGAAGCGGGTTTTGGTTTCTCTGAACTGATTTCTCCATACGATATACAAAAATGGTCAGATAGAATTCTATTTTATTATCAAAATCAAAATGAACTAAAAATAAAAGAAGAGAAAATAAAACAAGAATTTCTCATTCCAACATGGGAAAAAACAGTAAAAAGTATTATGACTGTCGTTAATGAATGAACATTACAATACGACTTATAAAATAAGAATTAGATTAGGCAAAAGAGATTCGACGTTTTATATAGGCACTAAGAAAGTAAGGCTTCTAATTTTAGATTGAGTCTATTAATGTATTCTTAGGGGGCAGAAAACATTCCCCTAGATTTAAAGGAGAGCAGATTAAAAAATACATTTAAAATGTTTTGTATATCCTCAGTGTTTCGTTATTTTTTAAAAGATGAAGATCCTGAAATGAAATTCTGTAAAACTGAAGGAGTTTGAATCTAGGTCTTTCCGGCTTATTCCTGTGATGCTTTTTTCTATAGCCTGATCTTGAGATTTACCTTTATTTTCAACGAAACGATTTTATTTATTCAAAAAGGTACTTATGCATATATTAATCACAGGTGGAGCCGGTTTTATTGGTTCAGCCTTAGTTCGTTATGTTATAAATCAAACAGATCATACTGTGATCAATGTGGATAAATTAACTTATGCGGGTAATCTTGAATCACTCGAATCTATTTCAGATTCCGAGCGTTATTTTTTTGAGAAAGCAGATATTTGTGATAAATATCGTATGCAAGAGATATTCGAAAAATATCAACCTGATTTAATTATTCACCTTGCCGCAGAATCCCATGTAGATAG
>CAMRDW010000188.1 GCA_947041315.1 uncultured Enterovibrio sp. | reverse complement strand
TCAATTAATCATGGGTGTCCATGTTAAAATGTAATGTCAATTAATCATGGGTGTCCAAGTTAAAATACAAGTTAAAATATTTATTTACTGACAGAAAAGCTGGATTTTACCCGAGTGAATACATCCTGCTTACCCACTTAAAATTAAAAAGAGCCAAAAAGTTTTGGCTCTTTATTTTAAATTATGTTTATGGCTGGTTTTTTCCATAAACCGAAAAAGCAACGACAAACCAGTACACAATAAAAAATACACCGCGCCCACCAAAAGCCAAATTTCAAAAACAAAGCCTGAGGAATTGGCCATTTCAGAGCCGACAAAGGTCAATTCTTGAATTGAAATCAAAGAAACAATGGAAGAGTCTTTCACCAAAGAAATCGTTTGTCCTGCCAATATCGGGGCAATCACGGTAATGACTTGTGGCAAAATCACCTTTATAAATCGCACTCGAGGGGAAAGTCCCAAAGATTTTGCCGCTTCCCATTGTCCTTTAGGTATATTTTCTAATCCAGAGCGGACCGTCTCAGAAACATACGCGGCGCTTAAAAGCCCCACACATAAAACACCTGACAAGAGATTTTCCCATAACCTTACAGGACCAAATAAAAGCGCTTGAAGGACATTGATGTCTCCTGGGTGTTCACGCAGGACAGAGGTCAAACCCAAAGCCGGGATCACTTGGTTTGCAATAAAAAAATAAAAGATAAACACAAACACCAAAGGGGGAATATTTCGGATTAATTGAACATACAAGGTGGCGATAACGCGAAAAAAAGGCCAAGAGAAATAACGCGCAAACCCCAACAAAAAACCCAAAATCAAGGCCACGATAATCCCCCAAAGACTCAGTCTCAGGGTGGCAATCACACCTTGGAAAAAATAAGGTAAATCACCATTTGCACGCGGTGTAAACACCAATTGAATGGCTTTTTCCCACTCCCACTGGTACTGAACCCCCATGGCTGCGCGTTCATAAAGAGCGAAACACACACAGCCTAAAAAAAACAAAAGAATAAAATCAAGCTTATTCAATCGTAAATAAAAAGGCCGTTTCGCTAAAGGCGCGGAATGATTTATCATGAAACAGGATCTTTCACACTAAAGGCTGTTGCGTTTTTGTTTGGGTCAAATTCAATTGATCTTTCCAAGCCAGTGAAGAAAACCAATAATCATATCGGGCTTTTAACCATCCATCTTGAATACGTGCGCGGATCCAGGCATCAAAAAATGCTTTCTTTTCTTTGTCTTCTAATCGAACCGCAAAGCCTTCATTTCCTTCACTGAGGCGCTCGGTGAACGGCAAATAAAGTCGCTCTGGATTTTTAAGGACTTCATGCTCTGGTCTTGGCGTCGCCGCAATCACCGCATCCGCATTGCCATTTAAGACTTCTTGTACCGCTTGGGCGTCATCATCAAATTGCAGTAATTTTGCTTTTGGAAAAACCTTTCGCACCACTTGAATCGTGTACGCGCCTCTTCGAGCCGCAATCGTCATCCTACGTGAATTTAAATCCTTTAATTCATTGACCTTGCCTTTATGATCAATGTCCACCGCAATTTGCACGCCTGAATGAGAATAGGGTTCTGTAAATAAAACACTTTTTTCTCTTTCCGGGGTCACTGACATGCCCGCGATAATCACATCTGATTTATTTGCAAGAAGCGCTGGAATAATGCCATCCCATGCCGTTGGGATAAATTCCACGTTCCAACCACTGTCTTTGGCCAAACGTTTCGCAACATCGATTTCAAAACCGATCAATTCCCCTTGGTTATCGCGCATGGCCCAAGGCACAGAGGCGGAAACGCCCACACGCAAGATCCCCGTTTGATTGATTTTATCAAGAGATGAACTTTTTGTTTCTGCATGCAAGGGCAGGACATGAAAAACACATAAAAACAAAACGAAGATGGACTGTAGAAATCTCAATGTCATTGACGTACTTTCCTTGTTATTGTTGTTGACTCTGGATGGAAAATTTTCGCTCTAACCAAGCACCGAAACCAGAAAGAGAAAGGGTTAAAACCAAATAAATACTGGCAACGGTAAACCAGATTTCAAACGGCATCGCCATTTCCGATACGATATTTCGTCCTTGCGTTGTAAGATCAAATATCGCCATCACACTGACGATAGAGGAATTTTTAATCAACGAAACCATTTCATTGGTCAATGGGGGCAACACATTGCGAACAACCTGAGGTAAAATAACATCCCAATAAGAACGAAAACGTGACAAACCCAAGGTTCTTGCGGCTTCAAATTGGCCTTCAGGTATATTACTTAAGCCTGCTCTAAAAACCTCTGCCGTATAAGCGCCTTGAAATAAAGACAAAGCCAAAATAGCCGTCGCAAATCGATCTAACCCTATAACAGGACCCAACACGAAATAAAGCAGGTAAATTTGCACCAATAACGGGGTGTTTCGAATGAGCTGAACATATGAAAAAGCCAATCCTCGCCCAACAACAGAACGAGACAAGCGCAATAAAGCGGTACATAAACCGATAATGAGGGTCAACACCATACTTAAAACAGAAATCTGCAAGGTCACAAAAAAACCTTCAAGCAATTCAGCAGGCCACCACTGCCCCTCATCAAAAAACAAAATATAATCCGGAACGCGCTCCCATTGCCATTGGTAGCCCATCGCCCGCGCTCCCCCCTCCAGGATCCAAAGAATACCCACCAGCAAAACGGCCATCTGGAACAAGGCGGATAACACCGATTTCAATTCCAATTTATTTTTTTGATTAATTAGCATTTCAATGACTTAAAATTTGTTGAAGGAATTCTTGAGCCCGAGGATGTTGGGGCTTTGCAAAAAAATGCTCCGGTGACGCCATTTCCAAAATGGCCCCTTCATCCATAAAAATAACGCGATCTGCCACTTTACGTGCAAACCCCATTTCATGGGTGACACAAATCATGGTCATTCCTTCTTCTGCAAGCTCCACCATCACATCCAGCACTTCGCTTATCATTTCAGGATCCAGTGCCGAGGTGGGTTCATCAAACAACAAAAGAGACGGCTTCATACAAAGAGAGCGAGCAATGGCGACCCTCTGTTGTTGCCCGCCTGAAAGTTGAATGGGGTATTTTTGCGCTTGATCTGCAATTTTAACCCGCTCAAGATAATGCATGGCACGCGCTTTCGCAGCCGCTTTTGTCAATTTAAGGGTGTGCCGTGGAGCAAGGGTTAAATTTTCCAATACCGTCATATGAGGGAAAAGATGAAAATGCTGAAACACCATCCCCAATTTGCCTTTATGGTCAAAACCTGGCGTAATCGGGGTTCCAAACACATGAATAACGCCTTTATCGTGCGTTTCTAAATCATTAATACAACGAATTAACGTGGATTTTCCTGAGCCAGAAGGACCACAGATAACCAGTTTTTCCCCTTTTTTCACATCAAAGGTAAGGCTTTTTAATGCCTGATATTGCCCGTACCATTTATCAACATTTTTAAATTGAATGATCGGCTTTTCCATTAATGTGTCCTTATTGGATGATCATCATTTAAAAAAAAGGCCCTCATCGAGCGCCTCTTTTATGCATGACGTCAGGTTATTTATGACATCACGTTATTTATGACATCAAGGGCGGGATAAATAATCTGCCTTTCCAACCCACTTGTAGGTTGTCAGCTCTTCCAGTCCCATAGGACCTCGAGCATGTAATTTTTGTGTCGAAACCGCCACCTCAGCCCCTAAACCAAATTGGGCGCCGTCAGTAAAGCGGGTGGAGGCATTGACATAAACAACCGCAGAGCGTGCCCCATTGATAAAGGTTTCAGCGGCGCGCAAATCATGGGTTAATATGGCATCAGAATGGCTTGCGTTGTGCAATCGCATATGAGCAAGGGCTTCATGCACATCAGCCACGCACGCAATACCGAGCGTTAAAGCCAGCCATTCAGTATCAAAATCGCCTTCTTGTGCTTTTTCTAATGTGTTCACGCTGGATAAATACGGCAACAAAGGGGCTTCTGCGAGTACTTTGACCTTGCCTTCATTCAAACGTGGCGCCAATTTGCCTAAAAGTGCTTCTGCAATGTCTTGATGCACTAAAAGCGTGTCCAATGCATTACAAGCAGAAGGACGCTGCACTTTTGCATTCATAATGAGATCCAAAGCGCGCTCTAAATCGGCGGTTTTGTCCACATAAATATGACTGATCCCAAAACCACCAATAATAACAGGTATTGTACTGTTTTCTTTGCACATTTTATGCAAGCCCGCACCGCCACGTGGAATGATCATATCAATATGTTCATCAAGACGAAGCAAATGGCTCACCCATTCTCTGTCTGGATTATTTATGTATTGCACAGATGCAGCAGGCAAACCCGATTTTTCTAAAGCGATTTGTATTATTTTGACCAAGGCCATATTTGAATGAAATGTTTCTTTACCTCCGCGTAAAATACTGGCATTGCCTGTTTTTAAACAAAGAGATGCAATATCAATGGTCACATTTGGACGGGCTTCGTAAATCACCCCGATCACACCAATGGGTTCACGACGACGACACAAAGCCATGCCATTTTCCAAAACCCGACTGTGGGTTTCAGCCCCGACAGGATCTGACAAGGTGATCACATTGCGCACATCCGCCACAATCCCCGCCAAACGTTCCCCATTCAGCATTAAACGATCGAGCATCGACGCTGATAAACCTTGCTCTCGCGCCGTCTTTAAATCTTTTTCATTGGCTTCAAGGATCAAGGCGGCATGGATTTCCAATTCTTCAGCGATCACCGACAAGGCTTTATTTTTTTGCGCCGTAGGGGCCGTTGCCAAAACATACGCGGCCTCTTTTGCAGCACGTCCCATCTCTTCTAAGGACACATTTTGTATCTTCATTTTCGTTTTACTCTTCGTGTTTTGGATAGAAAAAAGACAACAAGCTTGAGGTGTCAGTCCATCACCACCAAATCATCGCAATGTACCGCAACTGGCCCATGCGCATAACCTAAAATGCCTTGGATCTCTTGGCTGTGTCTTCCCGCAATCGCGCTTAAGTCTTTGCTCGAATAACGGCAAATTCCCCGAGCCAATATTTTTCCTTCTTTATTACAAATGCGTGCCACAGCCCCTCGTTCAAATTGCCCTTCAACAGACAAGATCCCTTTTGACAACAAGCTGCGGTGAGAAGACATTACCGCCTTCACAGCCCCATCATCTATCAAAATATTCCCTCCCGAAGGCGGTCCCGCTAAAATCCAACGTTTGCGACTTTCTAACGGAGACGCCAAAGGATGAAAACGCGTGCCAACGGATTGGCCATTGAGCACCTCTGATATCACCCCTGGACGGCTTCCTGCTGCAATCGTAACTTCAATACCCGCTCTTCGCGCCACGTCTGCCGCTTGGAGTTTGGTGGCCATACCGCCCGTCCCCAAACCGGTCACACTCCCACCTGCGAGTTGATGTAAATTCTCATCAATGGTATCGACTTCTCGAATTAATTCGGCGTCTGGATTTGAACGGGGATCGGCGGTAAACAAACCGGGTTGATCCGTTAAAAGAAGTAATTTATCGGCTTCAGCCAAAATAGCGACCAAAGCGGAAAGATTGTCATTGTCTCCGACCTTGATTTCAGCTGTGGCCACGGCGTCGTTTTCATTCACGACAGGCACAATGTGATGTTCAAGCAGGGTTTGTAACATATCCCGCGCATTCAAGTAGCGTTCACGATCATTTAGATCCGCTCGGGTGAGCAACATTTGACCAATATTGATACCATAAATACCAAATAAATTTTCCCACTCTTGAATTAACCGAGTTTGCCCAACAGAAGCCAACATTTGTTTATTGGCTATCGTGTTCGGAAGATGGGGATAATTTAAATGCTCTCGCCCTGCCGCAATGGCGCCGGAGGTCACCACAACAACGCGGTGCCCTTCTTTTATTAACATTGCGCACTGGCGAACTAATTCAACAACATGCGCTCGGTCAATTTTTACCGAGCCTCCGGTTAAGACACTGGTTCCGAGTTTGACGACCAAGGTCTGGCGTGCCGGGTTTTCATTTGACTCAAAAGTCGTATTCATCGAAATATTTTCTCGTTCTGACATCACATTCACATTATAAAAGCGCACAGCCTCTTTTTTATCAATTCAAGCCCTAAATCACAAGGGACGATCTCTTGAATCGTACATATTTATTCTTATTTTCCCCTCCATGCCGTCTTTCAAACAAAAACGTACAGGCAATCCTTTTAACACCGTCCGTCTTGAATCAATAAAAACCCAACAAACACCACGCATTCGCACAATACCAAAAGATGTTCCTGAAGGTTATTTAGAGATGACGTGATTTAAAAAGCGCGAACTCGCCTCAATAGACTTGAGGTTGCATAGGAGAACAACGTGAGGGTCCCCTTGAGCATGGAGCATT
>CAMRDW010000187.1 GCA_947041315.1 uncultured Enterovibrio sp. | reverse complement strand
CCTCTCAATAAATCTTATCTCTTTATTCATGCTTAAATAGACCGATCCTCTTTGCGCCTGCATGGATCTTGAAAAGCTCAGGCCAATCACCGAGTCCATCGATGCTCAGCAGATCACTTTCTTGCTTGTCGCATGCGAGCACCTTCCATTCCTTTGGGTATATAAAGGCGCCCCCCCTCAAAAATCAAAACGCGTTTTTCAAGAAAAATGTGCAGCAGAACTTATACGAGGTAAAAAGGCAGGCGACTTTTGTGGTAATATCGGTAAAGATGAAGACTCTCATTTCTACCAAGGCGCTTGTCTATTATGAATTTGGATAAATCAACAAAACGCATCGCAAAGAGAATTAAAAAAGGCTTCCAAGGGTATCCTGAAATTTCTATTCGCTATTTTGGCGTTTGTGAGAATACGGCAACAGAAGTGCATTTGTCCTTCATTTTAGAAGAAGGCGCCCCTGCGCAAGAAGAGTGTTTTTACAGCCAAAACGATGCCAGAAAAGATGAAAGCATTCAAACCACTTTATTGAAAGTTATCGAGCGTACAGAAGCCAAAACCGTTTTAGAAGTGCCTGGTATTTCTCTTATAAAGTAATTGAAAACAGGAGAAAGCCTCTTGCTTTCTTCTCTTTCATTTCATTTCTGGATTTAAAACCCACATTCCTCTCTATTTCGCACCCCACAGAGTGAAAAATGCATCGAGGCGCAAAGTAAAAAAAGCCCTTCAAAAAAGAGGCCTCTACCCAAGACTCTTGAAGATGCGCGCCTGCGGCAAACGAGCGAAGCCCTTGAGCATAGATTGACTCTGTGATTGGCCTCAGCGAACCCTGCCAAGACCCATGCAGTTTCAAAAGCGACGGGTATATATACCTCACTTGGATGAGGGTCTGTGATCCAAGTCTCACCCTGTTTTTTTATTTCATGCCGCGCTATAATGCATCGCCTTTTCATTTCTTTGCCATCTCAGAGTACGAGATGAGCCAATCTAAAAACCTAGGGAACCTTCTTTGATTTCAACCGCGAACATCACCATGCAATTCGGCGCCGAGCCATTATTTGAAAATATTTCGGCAAAATTTGGTCACGGCAACCGATATGGATTAATCGGAGCCAATGGTTGTGGTAAATCAACCTTCATGAAGATCTTAAGTGGAACACAAGCCCCAAGCTCAGGCAATGTCTCCATCACCCCAGGATTAAAACTGGGTGTATTGAGTCAAGATCAGTTTGCTTTTGAGCAATACAGCGTCATTGATGTTGTGATCATGGGCGACCGCAAACTCTGGGAAATAAAACAAGAACGCGAACGCCTCTATTCCTTGCCAGAAATGACCGAAGCCCAAGGCATGGCTGTGGCTGAACTAGAAAGTGAATTTGCAGAATTAAACGGGTATACAGCAGAAAGCAGAGCAGGCGATATTTTACTCCAAGCAGGCATTGATGAATCCCTCCATTTTGGACCAATGCAACAGGTTGCCCCCGGTTGGAAATTGCGTGTTTTATTGGCCCAAACCCTTTTTTCGAATCCCGATATTTTGCTTCTTGATGAACCGACCAACAACCTGGATATCCACACCATCAATTGGTTAGGCGAAGAATTAAACCAACGTAAATGCACCATGATCATCATTTCCCATGACCGACATTTTTTAAATTCGGTCTGTACCCACATGGCCGACATTGATTACGGTGAACTGCGGATTTACCCAGGTAACTACGAATATTTTCTTGAAGCCTCAAGCATGATCCGTGAACAATTGCTCTCAGGTAATGCAAAAAAAGCCGCCGAAATCACTGAACTCCAAGATTTTGTGAACCGATTTGGCGCAAACGCATCCAAAGCAAAACAAGCCAGCTCTCGTGCCAAAAAAATGGAAAAAATTAAACTGGATGAAGTGAAGTCAACAAGCCGTATACGCCCTTCCATCCATTTTGGTGAAGGTAAAAAACTCCATCGCCAAGCCCTTGAAATACAAGATTTAGGGCATGTATTTGACGAAGAGTTTTTATTTAGAAAAGGCTCTTTACTTTTAGAAGCGGGTACACGTTTGGCCGTCATTGGTGAAAATGGGGTGGGTAAAACCACCTTTTTGCGCTGTCTTGTAAAAGAAATAGAACAAAAAGAAGGGATCGTTAAATGGTCTGAAAATGCCTCTGTCGGTTACTGTCCGCAAGACAGCACTGCCGATTTTGATAATGATTTAACGATTTTTGATTGGATTTCTCAATGGCGCACCGTCAAGCATGATGATCTCATGGTTCGTGGTCTTTTAGGACGTTTGCTTTTCACCGCAGACGATGCCAATAAATTGGCTAAAAATTGCTCTGGGGGCGAAAAGAACCGTTTATTGTTTGGCAAATTAATGATGCAAGACATCAACGTACTGGTCATGGATGAGCCAACAAACCACATGGACATGGAAGCCATAGAAGCCCTGAATAAGGCCCTAATGGTCTACCCTGGCACTCTGATTTTTGTGAGTCACGATCGCGAATTTGTCTCTTCTCTTGCCACCGCCATTGTGGATGTGAAAGACAAAAAGCTGCTCCACTTCCAAGGCACATTTGACGAATACCTTTCACATCAAGAAAAAATGTCGTCTTTGGCTTAAAAATAAACACACAAAAATCGGACATTCTATACCCAAAGTCATTGAAGATGCGCGCTTACACCAAGCGAGTGAAGCCCCAAAAGAGGACCTCTTTGATCGGGCTTAAACGAGCGTAGCCAACCAAGACCCACGCTCTTCAAAGGAAAAGGGTATGTTTTTTATTACGATCTTGTGGCGTGCAACACCGTACGCCACAAATTAAAAAAGAGCCTTTCATGACAGAAGAAGAACGCATTGAATTACAAAAAAATAATCCTCTTCATGGCCTTAAACTGGAAGACATGTTAACGCAGCTCATTGATCATTACGGCTGGGAAATATTGGATGCAGCCTTGCGCTTTAATTGTTTTCATACCAATCCAAACCTTGCAAGTTGCGTAAAATACATAAAGAAAACGGAGTGGGCGAGGGAAAATATCGAGAATTTTTATCTCTATCGTTTTAAGCGCATGCCAAAAGCCAGTGAAGCAGAATATCAAATGCCTCCTCGCTCTCGCACTTATCCTCACGGTTTAGCGCCAAAAGAGCCGATGGAACTCACCGTTGAGTCCATTTTGTTGTCTCAAGCCAAAGCGGCTTCCGCGCATAAAGCAAGAACGTCTCGCCCTCGCTTACATCGCCGTTAATATCGCCTCCCTTCAACCAACCCCACGACACTTGAAGATGCAGATAAGCGGCAAGAACAAAGCCAACCATTCTGCATCTTCAAAGGCAATGAGTATAAGACGCTGTAAATAAAACGAAACTAACCCTTTTACGAAAAAAAGAAGTGATTGGGCTAAAACCTGCCAATCGCTTCATTTCTTCAAAAAATCACATCAAAAAGGTTTAAAAGCATACCCTGTGACTTCCATCAGGCCAATTTCTTTGCCCAAGGTGGTCATGGGATGAACCAGCATTAACCCCCTCACTGATTTTTTTAACCGACCGATATCGGCTTGTTCTTTTTTTGAAATCACACGATGAAAGTTCATCTTCAATATTCTTTGTGCTTTCGTACTGAGTTCGCTTTTTTGCGTTTTTTTAGAGTTTTCTATTCTATCGTTTAAGGAATTAATTTCATTTTGCAACTTCGCCATGTGTTCACGGTTTTTGGTCACCGTTGCAATCGCTAATTGACGGCGACAAAAATCTAACTGATTATGGTCTTCTTGTATTGTTTTTTTTAAATTCATAATTCGCCCTTTATGTTCATACTTATTTCATGGGATTTTATTATATAATCTTGGATCGGAATTGTGTTTTATCATTTTTATAGACGCGATTATAACAGCAACTCTTTTTATATTCTAAAACTTAAATTAAAGATCCCTGTTCCTCTTTCACCTTAAACCGCTTTCCTCTGCCAGATGACCACATTAAAATAGTTTAAAGAAATACTTTTCTTCACATTAACAATGTTCGCCCCATTTTTTTTTGTGTTTGAATGCCTTAGCCTGAAAACCACACAAGCTTAACCGCCTGATTTTAAAGTGCATTCTGTTTTTACCTCCCGTTTTTCTATTAACATTTTTGTCATCTTTTAAGATTGAAAGTAGATCGGATCCAATCCCGCTTGTTCTTTTAAAAACGGTTTGATCTCAGTCATAGATTTTATAAAAACATTGTTTTTATCTCAAAAATTTGTTTATGCTTTAAGAAAATTTTTCCTCTTTTTTGAAATACAATCGGCCTCAGTAAAAAGAACGAATAAAAGATCGATGAATGAAGTTAATTAAATGTTTTAATAGCGTTTAATTTAATAATTAAAATATAAAAACAACATTTGAAACTTTAAAAACAAAACAACCTTTAATTCCCAAGGTAAATTCCAGCCTCTTTTTTATATCATTTTAATAACGTGCAATCTTCTCCTTCTGTTCACTCACGCTTCACAGGGATGCCTGTCTTTACTTTCGTTTCATGCCGTTTCTGATGGGGTCACGCTGAAACCAAAACGCTTAAAGTAAGTTGTCGGCGGCAAGAACGAAAAGCCACTGAGCATCGCTGAACGATGTGATTGCACCCAGCGACCATAGCCAACACCCACACAACATCAAAGGCGAGGGGTATAAATGGAATTGCATATCGATGAAAAGCTTAAACAATTCACTAATTATGCCCTGATAATACATAAAGCCGCCTTTTTAGTGAAAGAAATTCAAACATTTATACCCAAGACACTTGAAATTGCCTGTTGGGGGCAAGTGAGTTAACCCCCTGAGCATAGAGATGAACTCGCGATGGGGTTGAACCAAACGAAGCAACACCTAGGCATCTTCAAGTGTCTTGGGTATAAGTTAAAATGTTTTTCCGTGGTCGCTTGATCATTGAAGGACCATTCAAGGATCATGGACGGAAAAATAAAAAGAAGCACCTGCTCAAGTTTTACTTTTACTGTAAATAAAAATGAAATAAATCCGCTTTTTTTATTGAATTAGACCCAATAAAGATGCAGATTTATAAAGAATATGATTGTAATGAATAGCATTTTTCGTTTATTATTCAATTAATCCAGTCTGTTTCATTTTAAAGTTTAAACATATTCATTGCAGATACGCACGGCACAAATCTTGTCTGCATTCGGTTTCATTTAAAATAGAAAAGAAGGCTTAATGTGAATTCTAATGGGCTTCATTTTTTATTTTCTTTCGTATCCCTGTTTCAGGAAAACGGCCGTTTTGTCGTCAATAAAAAGAGTTATGACAATAAAAAATAAATGGCTTCCATTTAAAAACAGATTGTACCTTCAATGCAGAGGCAACGTCCTCTTCCTTAATTGTAAAATGAGAACAAGAGGCCAGCATCGATATTAAAGATAAAACACGCTTTGTTAAAATAAATTCATTTGATATTTTCCGATTTAATGGAAAATATTCTCTGTTATACCCACATTTTTATACCCAAAAGAATTGAAGATGCGCGCCTGCGGCAAACGAGTGAAGCCCCTGAGCACAGAGAGACGATGTGATTGGGCAGAACGAGAAGCCAACACCCACGCACCTTCAAAGGCGACGTGGATAGAGGCACGAAACATTTCATCTTCTTCTTAAAACCTTACATCTTCTTATTGAAGAGCAGATATACCCAAGATATTTGAAGTGGCAGGTCGGCGGCAAGAAAAAAGGACTCTGTGACTGAGCTTTGAGCACGCGCGCAGCCAACAAGCCTCCCGTTTCAAAGACAAAGGGTGTAAACAATGGAGAAAAAAATGAAGTACAACTTAATTAAAATATTACCGATAGCAGGACTCTTCTTTTTGGCCGCCTGCAGCACGACTCAATATCAATTTACACCTCCCCCTTCGGAATCGGGTCTCGCTTGCGTCAGTCAATGTCAAATCAATCAAGAAAACTGCAGAAATATAGAAAAGCTCACAAGCACTCACAAACAACAAAAGTGTGAAAAGACATCTAAAAGTGAATTAAAAAGCTGCGAAGTAAAAGCGGAATATGATCATAAACAATGCGAATTAAACAACACAAAAGAATACAACCTTTGTATAAAAGATCCATCAAAGACGTCTATTTGCTACAAACCAATTTGTCCGAAAAAATCATGCTACGCCAATAAATGCAATCACACGGTAAATGATGATCATTGTCCAAGTAATTTCAGATCTTGCTTTAAACAATGCGGTGGGAAAATTGAACTCATAAAATAATAAACAGAAAAAATACAGGTGTTGGGAAACCAACACTTTTTTTCTTTACAACAAAAATATATCCAAAAAAATGCGACTGTATTATATTCAAAACCTCAGATCCCCCACTTCATTTTTAAAAATGCAAGCCGTTATTTTCCTCTATACCCAAAGGAATTGAAGATGCGTGTAGGCGGCAAGCAAACGAAGCCCCTGAG
>CAMRDW010000186.1 GCA_947041315.1 uncultured Enterovibrio sp. | reverse complement strand
GAATCTTGATCTCGGTGAAGCTGAATAAGCCTTCACTGCTTAATTGCGCGCTTACGAAGTAAAATCTTTCGACAACGATTATGGCGTTACAAGATGAAACAAAGCATGAGTCGTCGTGGAAATTGCTGGGATAATGCCCCGATGGAGCGTGTATTTCGAAGCTTAAAAACGGAATGGGTTCCTGTTAATGGGTATAGGAAAATGGAGGAAGCAGCAAAAGATGTGAGCCAATATTTGATGGGTTATTACAATTGGCGACGCCCTCATAAATACAATGAAGGCATACCGCCCGCAATAGCTGAAAAACAAACTAATTTTATGTCCGGAAATAGTTGACCACTACATTTAGCCAATCAAAATTTTAAGAATTATGATGATATCGTCAATAAGATCTGTGCTGCATGGAATAGCTTTTTAGAAAGCACAGAAAGAGTGAGAAAAATGTGTTCGAGAGACTGGGCAAATCTGATCAGTTAATTTTACAGAATGGTATTATTAAATTGGAGCTGATGGAGACGAGGTTATTTCTTGAGATGGAAAACAGGCCTATTCAATCACTGGTCGCAGAACTTTATAAACTGCCTGAAGAAATAAGTGCATTTTCGTGTATATCAATTCAAGCCACCTTGGTGGAAAAAATACTGTCTATGTTGCGCCGCACTATGTTGGCTAAGCGCAATGCAGATCGTAAAGATGATGTTACCTTGGTTCGTCATATATACGATGTACATTGTATTTGCGTGCAAGGCATTGATGTGGCGCAGCCTCTTGATATTGAATCACTCATCCCTCTCTTTCAGCGAGTATTGCAAGAAGACATTGCGCGCTTTGGCAACCCACATCCTGAGTTTGTGGCAAATCCTGCTCAAGAATTACAACTCGGCTTGGAAGAATTAGAGCAAAATCCACTCTTTCGTCAACGATTTAAAGATTTTCTCACTCCTATGGTATTCAACCCGCAACCTCACGATTTTGATATTTGCTTTGCCTCATTTAAGCGCATTGCCCGAGTATTAATGAATAACATTTAGAGTAAAATATGGATAAACAATAACTTGCCGATAAGATTTGGACATCGGTGAAGCAATAGGGTGTTCGTATGGCGTTGGAAGCAGGTGGCTATGCTGAAAAATTGGGGAATAGATATGAAGCAAACTGGATTGCATATCAATTATTGAGATTGTTACAAGAAAAGATCAGCTTCGTGACGGTCGAGCCTATTGGTGATGATGAAGTGGGTGTTGAGTTGGTCATTGGTAACATGGATGGTTCACATGAACATCATCAATGTAAGGCTGGTTCTGGCAACTCTGAATCTTGGTGTCCATCCAAGCTCCATAGCTCTGAAATTTTAAAAAAAGCCAACTTTCAAATAACCCTAGGTGCGACAGAGTTTCATTTAGTTTCTCCGCTTTCAAGCAAAATAATCAGCGACTTGTGTGAAAGTGCTTTGAACTCTAATTCAATACCATTTGATTTTCTTGAGCATCAGGTGAAAAAAAGTAAAGAAAGAGAAAAGTGCTTCAAATCCTTATGTGGTTATTTAGACCTGAAATTTGATGTAGAAGAAGACATCAAGAAAGCCATGTTCTTTTTGCAACACTTTAAAATCACACGTTATGAGCAGAACAAACATACCCAAGAGGAATTAGAAGACAAAGCGTCCTTCTTATTTAGTGGGAATCCCACCCAATTAGTTCAGTTTCTTAAATATTATCCTGTCGAATACAATAAGCTACGAAACAAGATCACAGCCAATCAATTGTTTCGCGATCTAAAAGACAAGGACTTTATCGCGAGGGGTATATCAGAAGATAAACGAATTTTACCCGTCATTGAAAACCTTTCAAAAGAATTTGATAACTCAATCCGACCCTTCTTGATTTGTGATCAGCTCATTAAGCGAAAAGAGCTTGCAAGCATTCTGGATTCTTTAGAAGAAAATGCCGTCACCCTCATTAGGGCAGAGGCTGGAATTGGAAAGAGCTCGTTACTTCTTGAACTTCATAGTCAACTTCGGGATAAAGGTGTTATCAGTGTTCCTGTGAGACTCGATCGTCGCAATCCAGAGAATAATTTGGATGCATATGGAAAAGCCTTAGGTTTCCCATATTCACCGCTTCTTAGTTTAAGTTCATTGGCAAAAAATCATAAAGTCGTGATTATATTGGATCAGCTTGACGCGATTCGGTGGACGGGGGCGCATTCCAATATAGCTTTACAGATCTGCCAAGAGTTAGTTAGGCAAACAATTGCACTTCGCAAAGAAGGCGCAGATATATCAATCGTTTTAGCTTCAAGAGATTTTGATTTAAACGATGATATAGCCTTATCAAGTTGGCTAAAAAGTATTTCAAAGTCATTACAAGAAGTAAGCATATCTTCATTAGATGAAGAAAAAGTAAGCGAATTAGTTTCATCGTTTGAAGTGTACTCACAACTATCTTCAGCCAAAAAAGAAATCCTCAAAATACCTTTATGGCTTGGCATATATCTGACTATTGCCCATCGCACAAAATCGGTTCCAAGCTTTAATAATAAATTAGAGCTCGTTAAAACCTTTTGGGATGATCGATTAAGTCAAACTGAATCTCATCATTTGCCGATTGAAGACGCAACAAAAGTCATTGAAGAAATTGTTGAATTAATGATGAAGAGAAGTCAGTTGTCGATTTCAGAGTCTTCTATGTTTTTAGGCTCTGCACGAGCTGTAAATGTTTTAATTTCAGTTGGGCTGTTAACTAAGCAAGATCAACGCATTAGCTTTAGACATCAAGCCCTGTATGATTATCAAGTTGGTTCTAAGTTATATCGCGCAGGCTGTGAATCTCCCCAAAAACTACTCGCAGCGTTGGGAGATTATGACGAACAAACTTTAACTAAAAGAGAACACCTTAAATATGGCTTGAATATGTTGCTCGACGCCAATCAAAAAGATTACTGCGCTTGCGTCGAAATGCTCTTGTTTAGCGATGAGGTTCGATTTCATCTGAAATTTTTGGTATTTAATTCACTCAAAGACCTCAAAATCCTCAAAGCTCCAGCCAAAAAGCTAATTAATAAATTGGTTAATATAGATTCTCTGAAAAGCAAATTCATCTCTATTTCTTGCTACAACAATATTGAAGTCATTGAATATCTTATAAATAATGGAACCTTTAATAACTGGCTCTCTAGTTCGGATGAAGTCCTGATTGATCCTTCGATCCAGCTGCTGAAATCAATTTCAAAAATTAAGCCTGATCTGCTCGTCGAGACTTTACGCCCATATGTTGATAAATCAGATGATTGGAATCAAAAAATTTACAGTAGCTTGTGCTGGAAAATTGAAGATGATTCAAATGCGATGTTTGAATTAAGGACAGAACTTCTTCAAAAAAAATGTTACGCCAATTATATTGACTGGCGAGGTCTTTCAAAAAAACACCCCGAACGCACTCTTTCATTAATAGTTATTCTTCTGGAGCATTATAAAGAGGTAATTTGTAAATCTAGTTATTCTGAGGAAGCTCGTAATCATGAAAAACTAACCCAAAGAGACAACTGGTCAGCCACAGAGATAAAAGAAATTCAAGCAATTGCAGAAGCCATTTCTGAAGAAGTAATTAGAACTTTATTAAGAAAAATAACGGACATCGCAGAATCGCAGGCTGACAAAAAAAGTGTATTTCTCTGGTTAGAGAAGGATAAAGAGGATGATTATCATTCTGATTTCAGTCTGACTTATGGTTTGTTTTCACTTATAGACAACGCGGGAAAGCAACTCGGCTCGGATCCAGATACGTTATATAAGTTAGTTGAACCTTATCTTTCGATAAATAACCCACTAACAACGAATTTGGTCGTGAGACTATTATTCAGCCTTTCAAAAAAATATGCTGATACCATAATAGAGTGGTTTTTGGAACAACCAATTTCACGCTTGTCATGTGGTAATTCCTATATAGAACCCGTTTGGATATTACCAGGAAAATTAATCGATAAATTCTCTGCACATTGCACTAAAGAAAACTTCAAAAAACTTGAAGCTTGCCTATATCGCTTTAAAAGTGATAAGGATCTAGAGAAAATTAAATGGATATTGGAAACGAGAAAAATGGGTTTAAGTCTTAGCTATTGGGGGATCGCGCAATATTTCTTATTACCAAAATTAGATGACTCTAGAATTTCGATAGAAACAAAAGAATTAATTAAGGTACTCAATAGAAAATTTGCCACATATTCAAATTCAGATTTTTGTTCAAAATTTGAATCGAAAGGAGGAATAATAACTTCCCCTTTACCTATCGGAAATAAACTATCCAATAAATCGTGGACAAAGCTGATATTGACACAACATAAAAAATCATCAGGTAGAAATTGGAAACAAGCGAGAAAAGGAGTCATGACCGAATCAAGCATTGAACACTTCTCTAGAAGTCTTGATACTGCAGTTTGTAATGAACCGATTAGATTCGCTAACCTCGCATTGTCATTGCCAAAAGATATAGATGCTAAATACGTGAGTGCTTTTTTTAGTGGCCTGGCTGAATCTTCTAAAGATAAAGCACATGAAGACTATAAAGACAGTTGGGATCCTTGCTCCAAAGAGATGCTGGAGCAAGTAATTTTTCATTTCCCTCATGGCGATAATGAATATGCTTTGGTGAAGTTGCTTCAGTGCCAATTATTAGTCCTGTCTGAAAAAGCTTTTCAGTTGTTACTCCATTTATCTCGTGGTGCAAAAGACCCTGAGCTTGGCAAGCTCAATATGTGGAATGCAGGCAAAGGGAATAGCACATTTGACGCAACACCAGAATTACTTAGAGGTAACGCAATCAATTGTGTTCGTGGCAAGGCATGCATCGCATTAGCAAAGCTTTTTTTCGAGAACGAAGAGTGCGCTTTTCAAAACAAAGATACGGTTGATTATGCAATCAATGATGAGCATCCTGCGGTTAAGATGTCAGCACTTGAACTAATTTTCCCTTTTCTCAATTACGATGAAGATTATGCCCACATCAAATTTCTTGAACTTTGTAATAAAGAGATCAGAGTTAGCTGCGGGTTTCACGCATATTACTTTTTTAATCAAGGATTTGAAGGAAATTACAGAAATGAATACATTCAATTGGTTTTGTGTATGCTGGTCAGTCAATACGAAGATGTCCGTAAGGAAGCGGCTAGGCAGATATATGCCCGTTGGTTTTTTAATGCCTTATTTGAAGATGAATTAAAGATCGTCATAAATGGAGACAAAGTGTTACGCAGTGGATGCGCCTCTGTTCTTTGCCAGTTTTTAAAAGAAGACAAATACCATGACCGTATAGGTAAAATTGAATCCTCTTATGAAACGCTTCTCAATGATGAAGATAAAGAAATTCTAGGAAAAGTAGGTGGGTGCATTGGATATGATAATTATTGGGATAAATACAACTCAACGGTTCTTTTTAATTTGTTTGTTCAATCAAAATCTGCCATTCATTGTATTAACGATCTTTTTGAAAAACTAAAGATGATTTCAACAATGCCTGTTGGCATGAGTGATTCTTTGTTGGTGTTGGTTAGAAATTTTGTAGATATCGATAAAAAAGACGAGACGTTTGATGCTAGAAATATTCACATCGATAATTCTTCTTTATTAAGCGTCTTACAACGGATTTATGATGAAGCAACAGAAGATGAAGACGATGATTCAATCCGTACTTGTTTAGATATCTGGGATGAATTGTTAAATTCAGAAATCTACACAGCGATGAGTGCACTCAAAGAACTGGATAGCGGTCTATTAACATAAGTTGCTTTTTGATACTGAAAATGACTAAATTCTTTTTAATCTTGAATAATCAATAAAAAGCCTCTAGAAAAGCAGAAAAAATCCAATAATTTCTGGAATTAAATGTCTTTCAAATCATTCTAAAGTAAGTTAAATAGAGGTTTTTGAGTTAGCGCTCATTTACTTTTAATTTAAAAAATGCGCTCAATATGAGCGCATTTTTTGATTGATTATTTCATCACAAAGGTGAAAGAAAATCTGGGAAGGTGAGCATGGCTTCTGTTCTTTTGGACAGGGCGATGTCTGCGTAGATCTCGGTTGTTTTTAATTCGCTATGCCCAAGTAACCTTGATACAGAATAGATGTCGATGCCTCGGCTAAGTTGAATGACGGCAAAAGTGTGTCTGGCACTGTGGAATGCCACATGCTTGCTAATGCCTGCGGATAAGCACCATCGTAACAATTCAACATTCATATAGGAGGAGTATTTAAGTCCTTTAAATACCTGTTCGTTTGAAGATCTGGGAGTGCCTATACCCATCGCCTTTGAAGCTGCAGGGTCGTTGGCTTCGCGATCGAAGCCCAATCACATAGTACTTCTATGCTCAGGGGCTTCGCTCGCTTGCCGCCTACCTGTATCTTCAAGTGTCTTGGGTATAAGAGGTTTTCTGCCGATTTGGGTAAATCAAGATACTGCAAGCTTTTTGCATCC
>CAMRDW010000185.1 GCA_947041315.1 uncultured Enterovibrio sp. | reverse complement strand
TTTTTGAAAAATCACGCTAACTTGGCGGAAGGTTACGAATGTTTGAAGCAATGGGTCATCGATGCTTCAGGTTCAGGTGTCAGTAAATTGATGAGTTTTTCAAAAACAATAGAAAAATATCGCGACGGCATACTGGCTTATTATGACTTTAATGGGATGAGTTCGGGTCCGATGGAAGGTGTTAATAATCGAATTAAAGCAATGGTAAGACAAGCATTTGGATATAGAGATAAGGAATTTTTTGAGCTGAAAATTAAAGCAAGTCACGAGGCGAAGGATGCATTTTCCGGATGAACCAAGATTTGGAAACAGGGGAACGTTGCGCAGGCTCTCTGCATGGACGTGTTCTAGGGATCTGCTGTGGCATCACTGCCGCTTGGATGGTTGCATTCCTCGGCGGTAATTTGGCTGCACGCAGCCATGAGGAATTCACTTCTTTATTTATGGGGCCTTTGCGGTTTCAAGGAGCATACGTAAAGGATTATGTATCTAATTCATCCTCAATCAAAATCCTTTTAGAATATTACGGTCTTCGTAACACAAATAGATTGAATGTGTCAAAAAAAATATCAAAAGACAATATTTTCTCCAATCTTCCCACTGAACTTAGAACGTGGGCTGGGTATCTTTCGGTTTTTGAGCATGCGATTGGCATAGGCTATTGCAATTACCGCTATTTTATTATGGAGCCTAATGCGGGACTGTTCGAATATATAAATAGGATGCATTTCCTGAAGGATATTGAACAATTTTTATGCGCGCGTCAGAATATAAAAAGCAAAAGACCCGATGCAACGATGAAAGGCTATTTCTATACCTCATAATGAAGCTTAGATTGCAGCAATAACCTACACATCTAACGATAGTAATGAGAGTCTGTTGCCTATAAGCTTCAAGCTCTCAAACAATTAGGCTCTTTTGAATTTTGGAACGTGGGGTTTATTAGGCGCTTACAAGTAAACGGCGATATGTTTACATCTGGGCCGATGGCGTTTACTGCAAAGTTCGGATGGATGACAAGCTTTGCCTGCTTGTTGTCATCGGTGTCGATGATACTGGCCGCAAGGAAGTGCTCGCCGTTGTCGATGGATACAGGGAGTCAGAGGCCAGTTGGCTTGAAGTTCTGTCGCAGCTAACGTCCCAAGGTATCAGTGTCGCCTCTGAACTCGCAATGGGTGATGGCGCTTTAGGCTTTTGGAATGCAGTGAGTAAACATTGGCCCACAACGCGCCAAAACGCATATAAAGCTTTCGGTCAGTTCGAGACACCGTATGCAGCTAAATACCCCAAAGCGGTGGCCTGCTTAACCAAAGACAAAGTGGAAATGCTTGATTTTATGATTTCCCCGCCGAGCACTGGACACATATAAGAACGTCAAACCCTATCGAATCGATGTTTGCGACGGTGGGGCTAAGAACGAATAAAACCAAGAATTGTGGAAGCAGGAAAACGACACTGGCAATGGCTTGCAAACTGATGCGAACCGCCGAGGACAAGTGGCGTAGGCTACGAGGTTTTAAACTACTCGCAGATATCATCAAAGGCGTGAAGTTCCAAGATGGTATTCGTGAAACTGAGAACATTCAGCAGGACACGGCTCTAGAGGCTGTACAACAGATTTGACCATAGCTCAATAAAAAGTCCAGAATGTCGGATTAAAAAAGTGTGCAATAAATTGAATATTGATATGGGGCTAATTGCGCATCCGTCTAAGTATAAATCTTCTTTTTTCAATAATAATATCATTTTATCTTGCCTTTTTGACACATTTTATATAAATGAATCTTTTCCTTATATCAAGAGAAAGTATTATGCGAATTTATCTATCTATTACACTTTTAAGTATTTTGCTTGCAGGGTGTAATAGAAATAATGATCATCCTTGTGTCAACAATAATGGAATGGGAAATCATATCCTCATCCCTAGCTTTAATTTTGTTAGTATTGAAAAATCTAATAACATATCTCACCCAAATGAATTAATATTCACTTGGGATGGCAAAGCAAAGGGTATTGATTATACCATCTGTCAAAAAGATCCAACGATACCCAATGAGTGCAATCCAGTACATAAAATACACAGTCAAAACACAACCCCCGTCATCTTTAAAAATCTTATCGCACAAACGGACAAACCCTTTTTTATTCTTGCCCAAAAAAAGGGAGCCAAAGAAGTCAAATCCAATGAGCTTTCAATTTCTATCACTGACCTTAATTCATTAATTCAACATGTGAAAGCATCTAATTCTGAAACAAATGACTCATTTGGACACACTGTCGCACTGAGTAAAGATGGTAACACCCTTGCTGTATCGAGCATCCATGAGGCTTCCAACAGCATCACTGATCCGAATAACGAAAGTGCTCCAGGATCTGGCGCGGTGTATGTTTACAAAAAAATTGAAAATAAGTGGGTTCCTCAAGCGTATTTAAAAGCATCAAATCCCAGTATCGATGATCAATTTGGTTTCTCTTTGTCTTTAAATGAAAATGGAACTCGCCTGGCGGTAGGCGCCATCGGTGAAGCATCAGATTCAAAAGGAGTGATCATCGGTACGGAAAACCTGCCCTCCGACAATGAGAATGCGCCTCAATCAGGCGCCGTTTATCTGTTTAAATTTGACAAAAAATGGACTCAAGAAGCCTTCTTTAAAGCCTCTAATAGTGAAACTGGGGATCTCTTTGGATATTCTGTTTCTTTGGATCACAAGGCGAATACCCTTGCTGTGGGTGCGAGAAATGAAAGTTCAGGGGACGCAACAGATGAACTCAATAATCTCAAACAATACTCTGGTGCTGCTTATGTATTCCGATTAAAAAATAATACATGGGCACAAGAGCAATACTTAAAAGCCTTAAATATGGGTAATAATGACAACTTTGGATATGCTATTCAACTGACAGGCAATGGCAATAAACTGGCTGTCGGCGCTCCGGGTGAAGGCTCTAGCCAACATTTAATTGTAAACGATGACGATTTAAAACCAGAGTCAGGTGCTGTCTATCTTTTTGATTTTAAAGTGAATGGTTGGCAACAAAACGCCTATTTAAAAGCCAGTACCATTGATGAATATGACTTCTTTGGTAGCGCTGTCGCGTTGAGTTCGGACGGGAAAACCCTGGTCTCTGGTGCTAAAAAAGAAGGTTCAAGCGCAACGGGTATCAACGGAAATGAACAAAATGATCCTTATGGTGAGCTTTCTGGTGCGGCTTATATCTTCAAAGAAATAAGCCCAGATAATTGGAAACAAGAAGCATACATCAAAGCCTCTAATACAAAACTCGGTGATAATTTCGGACATTCTGTTTCTTTAAGTCACGATGGAAATAGGCTTTCTGTAGGAGCTTATGCAGAAAGCAGCGACGCAAAAGGGCTTTTGGCTATTCCTCTAAATTACAATATGAATCACTCTGGAGCCGTTTATTCATTTCACTTTGAAAACAATCTATGGGAGCAAGAAGCGTATATCAAAGCCCCTAACGCACATATTGATGCTTATTTTGGAAGCTCTGTCTCTTTTGGTGATAATGGGAATGTCTTGGCCGTTGGCGCTCCGGGTGAAAGCTCAAACTCAATTAATATAGGAGGCAACCAAGATGATTTAAGTAAAAAAGCCTCTGGAGCCGCTTATCTTTTTTAATTAAAAATGTATTAAATGAAAAAGCCGAGAAAAAATTATCTTCTCGGCTTTTTTTATCTTGAATTAAAAACATTAATGCACGATTTCAATACGAGAATAGGACTTTAAATCGCGTCTTTTATGCCTTTTCAACCAAAGAATGGATTCATCTAAAGGCATCGGCTTTGAAAAATAAAATCCTTGGCAAATATCAATACCACACCTTTTTATAAAATCTTTCTCTTGCTCCGTTTCTATCCCTTCAGCGACTAAGGCACACCCCGTAACTTCACTGATTTTTGCCAACAGCAAATACAGTTTTTGTCCTCTTTCTTCTTGTGTATTTAAAAGTAACGAACGATCGAGCTTAACTTTGTCGAAATTAAATTTCAAAAGATGTGAAAAGGAAGCATATCCAGATCCGAAATCATCAATCGCCACTTTTACTCCAATTATTTGTAAAAATTGTATATTTCGTGATATTTGAAGATGATCTTCTAAAATAGCTTCTTCTGTTATTTCAATTTCTAGAGATCTAGGTGGAACTTTATAGTGCTTTAATCGACGTACAATATGATCAACAAAAAGAGGATCGGAGATACTCTCTGGAGATATATTAACACCCACCTTACAATTAGAATCGAAAGGTAAAGATTGCATATCCGAAAGAACCAAATCGATTACAATTTTATCTAATTGTTTCATGGCCCCTAGTTTAAAGAAATCTTGTATAAACGTTGGCATACTCATTTGGCCATTTTCATCGATATAACGCACAAGTGATTCGAAAGAAACCTTCTCCTTGTTAATTAAATGTACTTGAGGTTGATAATACATAACAAAGTGACCTCGAGTTAACATTTTGTTTACGCGCTGCCCTATAAGATGTTTATTCAGCTGCTCATCCATCGATTGATTCACGTCACCTAAAAATGTTTTAAGTGTCGTTTTATCTATCTCATATTGTTGAAATATAATCTTGTTTTTGGAGCTACTTTGCCCCGTATAATGTCTATAAAAGGGCTTATATATCAGAGTACCAACGGCAATCACTATTAATTGCAATACAACACCGCCAATACTGTTTTGAGTTGCTAAATAGCCGCTGATAAGTGGAGGCGTCATCCAATCAACGATGGTCCCAATAGGATTAACAAACTCAAAATATATTGCAAAATAGACCAATAAGAAGCTGACTAAAGGAACAAAAATAAATGGTAATATCAAAGTTGGATTAAAGACAATTGGTAAACCAAAAAGCAATAGTTCATTGATATTAAACATGATAAGTGGCAATGCCGAAAGTGCAAAAATAATATGCCTTTTTTCACGAGAAAATATTAAAATACATAACAATAAACTTAATGAATTACCTGAACCTCCAATAGATAAAAATGCGTCATAAAAACCTTGCCCTAATATATTTAATGTAGCCTCGCCATTTTCCCAAAGCGCAATGTTTTCTTGCGTTTTTTCAAAGATCCTTTGTTTTGAAATAAATAAGAAATTATGTCCATTAATCCCAACGGAACCTAATAACCCTAAAATGAACTGATAAAGTAACCCCCCCCCTAGAGTGAGTGGATCTATCACTAATTCGCTTTTAAACTCAGATGTCTTCTCTATAAAAAAGCTTGTCATCCAAATGAATACAGCGGTAATTAATAAAAAACTAAATAAGTGTAATGCTTGTTTATATAGTGAACTAACAAAATCAATTCGTGATGGGTCTAATGGGTGAAAACCAAAAGGATAACAATAAGCAGCAGAGAATGCCGCAATACAAAGCGCTAATAATGGATTATTGGGTAAACCAATTTCGACAGATGTTAAATCATTTGACATTGAAATGGCCATGTACATTACAAGCGCATATGGCATAACGACCATTGCACTAATATTATTTTTCGATGATAAATAATACGTAGTAATTAAACATAGTGCGGTTGGATAAATGGCAATCAATAAATTTGAAAAATAGAAAAATTTTTGAGCAAGCTCTGGGAAATGTGTAAAGTTTAAAAAATAACCAAAAAAGATGGATATCGCATTTGAGATTGTTAAAGGAAGTAACAACAAGAAAACAATCGAGATGTCACGAACATAAGTGTCATAGCTTAAGCCTAAAGAAAGAATTTTCCGCATACATCCATACTAAAAAATGATACTTATACAGAATAAATTATATATCTGTGATATCCCTTCCTCAATAGAAAGTTTCATTTGCATTCGAAAAACAGCTGAATGTTAGGATGTATAGACAAAATGAATGCATGAAGAAAAAAAAAGCCAGTGGATCAAATCTGCGGTAGTGTTTCAAATATGCATTTTTACATAAATGTCCATGCAAAATACGAAAGCTTTAAATATGGGTTCACCCAGAAAAGGTAAGCCCCTAATAAACCTTACGTTCCAAAATTAAAAAGGTTCACAGATTTTATCTCTTCTTTTGACGGAAAATTGCGATGTCACTCAAGCATAAGCAAGAACATTGGCACCTTGTTATCGAGAAACAATCCCAAATCGGTCTGAGCCATGCTAAATTCGGGAGCAATCAATTTACAAGTTGCTAGTGCAGCTAAGCGTTTATACGCGAACACTTTATGTTTGCAATACTCGGCCTTCAAACCTCCATTTAAATGGTTTTTCCATGTATATCAACGCATATGTTTGGGTGTATTGGTATTAGAGCTTCGCTGCACTAGTATACCTAAGCGCTAATACCCAGACAGCCTAAAAATATGCCGAAGGCATTTATATAACCCCAAGACACTTGAAGACGCGTGTAGGCGGCGAGCTATAGTGGTTTCTGGTGTATTTGTAGAAAAGAATGCGGTGTAACCTGTTG
>CAMRDW010000184.1 GCA_947041315.1 uncultured Enterovibrio sp. | reverse complement strand
AACACCATGCAACTTCAAAGGCGACGGGTATACGCGCCTGCACCAAGCAAGTGAAGCCCCTCGGCATAGATGGACTATGTGATTGGACTGAACGCGCGTAGCCAACACCCACGCAGCTTCAAAGGCGACGGGTATAAAAAAAGAATTAAGCCTCTCTCTCTTGCAATTGTGCAATGCGGGACAATTCCAAAATAGAATAACGATGCTCTAAATATTCAAATACATTGGTCGATAAAGCCAATTTATATAAAGCGACAGCAGAGGAAATATCCCCTTGACTTTGATAACGCTTGGCGAGATAAAAATACCCTTCACACAAACGTGCTGCCAATTGCGTGTTATTCTCGGTATTTTGCATAATAAGATCAAAAAGTTGTTCTTCTGATATTTCGTTTAAATACAATTTAGCAAGATTCCATCCCCAATCTTTTTTATCTGAATCATGTAAACGTTTATTTAGATTTTTTTGAGCCGTCACTGTGTCTTTCGTTTCGACATCAAGCAAGTAAAGCCAAATGGCACGGTAAGCATCATTTATATTTGCTTCATAATGACCCAATAAAGAACGTTCTGCTTGGGGATAACGCGAACCATAATAAAAAGCGATCCCTATGTTTTTTAAAGCTAAAGAATGGCTTTCATCCAGTTCAAGTGTTGAATCAAAGGCTTCGTATGCATCATCATACATCCCACTTTGGGTGTAATAAATACCAAGAATATTGAATATTTCAGGCTGAGCAGGAAACAAAGAAAGAGAGCGTTTAAAATCAAAATGCGCTAAATCTCTCAATCCTAAGCTGTCGTTCACCAACCCTCTTTCGTAATAAAGCCGCGCTTTATCCGCTATCTCAAGATCCGTTTGCAAAAGGATTTGATCAATGCGTGCCAATTTCATTTCTTGTAAAAATGCGGGCTGAAGAGGAACCGCCAAGGGCAATAAATTCCAGGGTGGGGGTTTATCTACAAAATACGATGTCATTTTACAACCAACAAGCAGGGAGCTGCCCCCTAAAAAAATCAAGAGAACCCATGATTTTTTCCTCATAAAAATGCATCTCCTAAAAAAGGGAGCAATGCCCCCTTTTATTGTTTCGTTTGCTTTATCATCCTCTTTATTAAAGGCTTAGACAAACTAAACCTCAATAAAGAAAGAGACTCAATTAGATGTCGGCTTCTGGTGCATCTGCTGAAGTATTTGTTTCTTCAGCAAGAGGCGCTTGCTCTAACGCTTCTTTCATGCTCAAACGAATACGGCCTTGACGGTCGATTTCTAAGACTTTCACTTTGACTTCTTGACCTGACTCAACGTAATCAGAGACCTTGTCTACGCGCTTATCTGCAATTTGTGAAATATGAACCAAGCCTTCTTTTGTTCCAAGAACTTGAACAAAACAGCCAAAATCAACAATACGCGTCACCTTGCCAGTATAAATCGCACCCAGTTCAACTTCCGCGGTCAAAGCTTCAATACGCGCAATCGCCGCTTTGGCTTTATTGTTGTCAATGGCTGCAATTTTCACCGTGCCGTCATCTTCGATTTCAATGGTCGTTTCTGTTTCTTCCGTCAATGCACGGATCACAGAACCCCCTTTACCTATGATGTCTTTGATTTTTTCAGGGTTGATTTTGATGGTGTGAATACGAGGTGCAAATTCAGAAATCTCATCACGTGCGCCAGCAATCGCTTGATCCATCACGCTCAAAATGTGCAAACGCGCACCGCGAGCCTGATTCAATGCAATTTGCATGATTTCTTTGGTGATCCCTTCGATTTTAATGTCCATCTGCAAAGCCGTCACACCGTCATCGGTACCTGCGACTTTAAAGTCCATGTCACCCAAGTGATCTTCATCACCCAAGATGTCAGAAAGAACAACAAAGTTATCCCCTTCTTTAACCAAGCCCATCGCGATACCCGCAACAGATTTTTTGATAGGTACACCCGCATCCATCAAAGCAAGGGAAGAACCACATACAGAGGCCATAGAAGAAGAGCCATTGGATTCTGTGATTTCAGAAACCACGCGCACGGTATAAGGGAAGACATCTTGAGAAGGCATCACGGCCAACATGCCACGCTTGGCCAATTTACCGTGGCCGATTTCACGACGCTTAGGAGAACCGACAAAACCGGTTTCACCGACGCAATACGGAGGAAAGTTGTAATGGAAAAGGAAGTTATCAGTGCGCTCCCCCGTGATTTCATCAATGATTTGCGCGTCACGTTGGGTACCCAGTGTCGCCGTCACCAAAGCTTGTGTTTCACCACGAGTAAAAAGAGAAGAGCCATGTGTACGTGGCAAGACGCCAGTACGCACATCCAGAGCACGGATCATGTCTTTTTCACGGCCATCAATACGTGGCTCGCCTGCAATGATGCGGCTACGAACCACTTGTTTCTCTACGCTGCCTAACATGCCGTAAATTTCACGGGCATCCAAGGTGTCGTCTTGTGCTAAAAGCGCGTCTTTCACAGAGGATTTAATTTCGCCAACACGCTCGTAACGTGCCATTTTATCCGTGATTTGATATGCTTCGACAAAAGAAGAAGAAGCCAAATCGCTCACTTTATTTTTAAGGTCTTGGTTGATCTCAGGAGCCGTCCAGTTCCAAGACGGTGTATTCACTTCTTCTGCAAAAGATTTAATGGCTTCAATGACAACTTGTTGTTGATCATGACCAAAAACAACCGCTTGAAGCATTTGCTCTTCGCTTAAACGATCCGCTTCTGATTCCACCATCAAGACCGCGCCGTCCGTCCCTGCAACCACCAAATCCAACTGGCTTTTTGCCAATTCTTTGATGCTTGGGTTCAAAACCAATTCATTGTTGATGAAGCCCACACGCGCAGCACCAATCGGTCCATTAAATGGAATACCCGAAATAGCCAAAGCCGCTGAAGTGCCCATCATGGCCACGATATCAGGGCTCACATCTGGGTTGACAGAAACAACCGTAAGAATAATTTGCACTTCATTTTTAAATGCGCTTGGAAACAAAGGACGAATAGGACGGTCAATCAAACGTGCGGTCAGGGTTTCACCTTCAGACGGGCGACCTTCACGCTTAAAAAATCCACCCGGAATTTTACCTGCGGCATAAGTACGTTCTTGGTAGTTCACTGTCAAAGGGAAAAAGTCTTGTCCTTCAACGGCTTCTTTACGCGCGACAACAGAAACAAAAACGGAGGTATCGTCCATGCTCGCCATCACAGCCGCAGTGGCTTGACGCGCCATAACACCCGTTTCAAGAGTGACAGTATGGTTGCCATACTGGAATGTTTTAGTGATTGGATTCACGTAAGGTTCCTTTATATTTTGATTTTAAATGTCAAATGTTAAATAAAAGGCTCACACATCGCGACTAATGGGAAAACTCTCAACACAAATGTAAAGAAAAAGCCCTTTCAATAGCCGCGACCTAATGGTCGACGTTATTGACTGTGAACCTAACTAAAGTGCCAATATTATACACACCTTCATGATTAACGCTAAATTAACCGAAAAAGTTTCGCGTGAATACCTGCAAATTCATTCCTTGTGAAAAGCGCTGTTGACTGCACACAAAAAAGAACAAAAAAATAAAAGCAGGGATCGCTCCATCTTTCAATAAAATGCTATACCCAAGACACTTGAAGTTACGCGCCTGCGGCAAATAAGTGAAGCCCCAGAGCTTACTCGAGAGCAAAGATGAACGCTGTGATTAAGCTGAACAAGCGCAGCCAAGATCCACACAGGCTCAAAGGGGACGGGTCTATCTGCAAAAGTGGATAGGTATTTGAAAAATCGAGCCAAGCGCCCCCAAAGGAAAATATAAAAAGGAGCCATATCGGCTCCTTTTTATCACAAGGCTTATAAATACAAGATTTATTAGCGACGCAAACCTAAACGTTTAATGAGATCTAAATAACGGTCAGGGTTTTTACCTTTAAGGTAGTCAAGAAGCTTACGACGGCGTGAAACCATGCGTAATAAACCACGACGGCTATGGTGATCGCCTTTGTGCTCAGCGAAATGGCCTTGCAGGTGATTAATAGACGCAGTAAGGAGTGCAACTTGCACTTCTGGAGAACCGGTGTCATTTGCACATTGTGCGTATTCAGCAACGATCGCTGCTTTTGTTTCTGCATTCAGAGACATTGTCTTTTCCTAAATGTTAAGGGTTTCAATTTGTGCCAGCCAATCTCTGATCCAGCCGACACCCAGCAAAGCGGATTCTACAGGGGTTACCTCTGTAAGGCAACCCATATCCCCGCGGCTTTTAAAGCGTCAAAGACATTGGCAGCATCGTCAAAAGCATTGGCAACATCCTCAAAAGCGACCGACATGCGCCGACGTAAAAATACACTTTTCAGGTCTGTGCGTTTAAATTTTTGTCCCTTTACATTTTAAAATCCTTCAAACAAGGCATGAATCAAAAAAAACGCAGCCCCACCCCCATTCCTCCTTGAAGCAGCACTGCGACATATTCTCTGCACCTGCTTTTCTTCTTTTTTACGCCATATACCCGTCGCCTTTGAAGCTGCGTGGGTGTTGGCTGCACTCATTCAGGCCAATCACATAGCCCATCTATGCTCAGAGCCTTCACTCGTTTGCCGCTTACCACGCAACTTCAAGTGTTGGGTTTAGCAAAAAGCGTCTGTATTTGTGATGTTCCGCTCTCATAAGAGCGATAAAGCAAAAAATCATGATCATCATGCGCATTGAAAATGTATCATGCCTCTCCCTTTTACACGCCTGTCCCTTTACACGCCTGTCTATTTAAATGCTTTTCTTGATAAAGCATTTAACGCGCCGCAACCCAAAGTAATTAACGATGTGCCTCTGCGGCAAACGAGTGAAGCCTCTGAGCGTCGATGGACTCTGTCATTGGGCGGCGCGAGCCTCGCAGCTTCAAAGGGAGCGGGCATCAAATTTTTAATATAAATCAATTGGATAAAAGTTTAAAAAGCAGGAGATCTGGTGATTTTTTGTCGCTTTGTGCTTCATAATAAGCGAAAAAAATTCCATGTTAAAATCACGAAGAAAACTCGATTATTTTGTCATATGTATGTATGATAAATAGGGTATTTTAAACAGGTGTCTCTTTTTTGATATTCTGAACCAATACTTTGAATATTCGTTTCTTTAAGCATCTATTAGGGAGATCTCAATGGAAACACTTTTAGTCATTACTTTTCTTGTTGCAGCTTTTCTTATTGTAAAAAACGAAAAAGCCTCTCAATCACGTTTTTAAGTGCGCAGAGAAAATACGTAAGATGTATTGATAATGAACAAGATTTTTAAACGTTCGTATGAATCTAAAACACATTAAAAAGTTGTATATTTAATTTGTTTTTTTAGAGCAGACAATTTAGATATCCTATCTTTTTCAAGGGGCTAGGTTTTTCTACCGCCCCTTTTTATTTCTATTTTCCTCTTTGAATGCCTTCATTGCACCTTTTAAAATTTATAAAATATCCTCGATCAAAATCAAAAGATCCCCTCTTTATACCCAAGACACTTGAAGATGCGTGGTAAGCGGCAAACGAGTGAAGGCCTTGAGCATAGGTTGACTCTGTGATTGGCCGAACGAGCGCAGCCAACACCCACGCAGTTTCAAAGGCGACGGGTATAGCGAAATTAATTGAAATATAAAGATGTGAATAAAAGCAAAGCCAGATAAAATAGAGGATCTTAAAAATTATATTATGGGTATGTCTTTGACTATTTGGAA
Organism: uncultured Enterovibrio sp.; assembly: GCA_947041315.1. Taxonomy (GTDB): domain Bacteria; phylum Pseudomonadota; class Gammaproteobacteria; order Enterobacterales; family Vibrionaceae; genus Enterovibrio. The sequence goes on along the minus strand of CAMRDW010000184.1, from coordinate 775 downwards.
ACAATCCGTCTCTTTAGCCAAGCTCAATCAAAGTTCGAAAAATACCTTGATTGCACATTTGGGAATTGAATATATAGGCTTTGATGACAATAGCTTATCTGCAAGTATGCCTGTAGATCCTCGAACACATCAGCCCCTCGGCATGCTGCATGGTGGAGCGTCTGTTGTGTTGGCTGAAACATTGGGGTCAATGGCGGCGAACTTATGTGTTGATGAAACACAATATTGTGTGGGCTTAGAAATCAATGCAAACCACATTCGCTCTATACGTAAAGGGGGGGTTATCGGCATAGCCTCTCCTTTACATTTAGGGGCGACAACGCAGGTATGGCAGATAGACATCAAAAATACAGAAGGAAAGATCATCTGTGTGAGCCGTCATACCGTGGCCGTTTTAAACCGAAAAAACACTGACGTATGGTAATTACAATTCCCGGTGCAAAAGTGATTGCGACAGCGCACGATGTGTTGGTTAAATTTGAAAATAGTCTCATTACCTTACAAGCGAAAACAGAGGATCTGACTGTATTTGAAGGTGCAAAACTTCTTGTTGCAAATGGGGGCACAGTCACTTGGAGCTTCCCCTTGGGCACACAAGAAGTGCTTGATTCTTTTTGCTCAGCAACAGGAATATCCCCCATTTAATCACTTCATCCATAAAAACAGGATTTCGCTTTATTGGCTATCCCCGTCGCCTTTGAAGTTGCATGGGTCTTGGCTACCTTCTCTCAGCCCAATCACAAAGTAGATCTTTGCTCAAGGGCTTTGTTCGCTT
>CAMRDW010000183.1 GCA_947041315.1 uncultured Enterovibrio sp. | reverse complement strand
TTGGTACAAGACGACGTCTTTGGTTAGGAAAGCTCTTTTTCAAATTTGATACAAAAAAGCAAAAAGAATTCAAAATACATGCTTAATATATTTTTGCGAGGAGGCCCAGAAAAAGGCGCTTCAATGCTTTATTTTAGTCCTACAGCCCTCGCTATGCCCAACTTACGTTTGACATAGCGAGGGCTTGATTTTAAAAAGAATTTCCAGAATTCGCGCATGTTTTTTGATGCAGATTGTGATATTGAAAGAGCACAACTAGACTTTTTATGTTTGTGTTTCGCCACATAGCGCGAATTCGTTTCTCGTCGAATTAAAATACGGGAGGTTCGTTTCATCCGAACTAAAAGAGGTGGATCTGTTAACCGAGGCAGATAAAAAAATCGAGTTGCCATTGGCAAATCTGTTTGCACACAGCCCCAATAAGTGCTCGTGCGTAACGGTTATTTACGTAGGAAAGGGAACGGTCAGAGATGAAAATCCCCAGCAGCTTAACCCACTGTAAACTGGCAAATAGGCATTAAGTTGTCGCTGCCTTGAATAATTTTCGAGGTTGTATGATCTTACAGGTGTTTGTGTTGTTTGATGTACAAACTGAGTTAGAGAATCTAAAGAAGCAAACGAAGCAAATCCGCAAGCGCTCTTACCGAGAACGCCGCTCTCGCCTTGATAAATTTACCTATGAAATTCTGCAATTACATAAAAATGGTGCATCTGGTGCTGAAATTCAGCGATTTTTATGCGCCAAGCGCATAAAAGTAAGCCATTCGACCGTACAACGCTGGCTTGCAAAATATGAGTAAATTCAGTAATAAAGATCCCAACACTGTCGCTCATCGACAAGCGGTAAACGTGATCAAGCAGGTACAAGGAAAAGTGATTAAAAGCGTTGGTACAGCAAGAAATTATGAGCAAGCTCTTTCACAAGCGGCACTTTTTGCGAATAAACATTTAAATTGTGGGCTTCGAGAACTAACGCCAAAATTGGCTGAGCAGTATCTTCACGAAAGGGCTGTCACAGTGAGCCAAAAAACCCTTGATATGGATAGGCAAGCATTACAATGCATGATGCGCCATGTTTCAAAACAAATAAATGTGAAGGCCACGTTGTCTATCGTTAAATCTGAACATCAGCAACAACTTCGATCTCGATCTTACACTCCACATCAAGTTCAACTCATTAAGCAACGCCAAAATGAAAAAAATGGGTTATCAACCCAAATAGCACATGCTGCTGGACTTCGTGCTCATGAGCTTTATACACTGCGATTGATTAATGAGCGTCAACCAGATATACGGCCTTCCTTACCAGAAAAATTTAACGAACGAGAAGGCGCTCGCTATACAGTTGCAGGAAAAGGAGGCTTAACGCGAGAAGTACAGATCCCATATGTACTAGCTGAACAATTGGAGCGTCATCGGTTAGAGACTCCGAAAATGATCACTGATAGACAAATTCATTATCAAATTCATTATGACATTGCTGCAGGAAAAGCGTGGTCGAATTCTTTTTCAGCTGCATCTCAAAGAACACTTGGGTGGACTGAAGGTGCTCACGGCCTTAGACACAGTTATGCACAGGAACGAATAACTGAACTTCAACAAATTATGCCTTATGAGCGAGCTTTAGAAGTCGTTAGTCAAGAAATGGGCCATTTTAGATCTGATATTACAGAGATTTATCTACGATGAATGATTTTGAGCATACTTTTAAAGCGGGTGTGGCACTTTTAATTTTATTTTTTATATGGTGGTTTAGCGATAATCTTCTCGAAGATATGGCATTTGCCAAGTTTAATTACAATTTACAACGATGGGATATAGAAGCTAGTGGCTGGGGAGTTATTTTAAAATTTTCTGTATTATTTTTTATTGCATTTCTTTTTGGTTGTTTCATTATGTATTTTATCTCAAACTTATTTGTTGATAAAAAAGTTAAACAAAAGAAATTTGAATTAATAGAACAAAGAAAAGAACATGAAGAAGAGGTTGGTAAAATAGTAAGTGAATATAATGAAAAATTATACTTATCTAAAAAAAACACAGTTCTTAAAATGAAGGCATTATTATTGGAAAAAGAAGAAAGTATAAGAAAAGAAACTAAAGAATTAGCTCGAAGGCAAAGATCTTTAGAAGAGAGGAAGTTGGAATTACATGAACTAGAGTGTTTACATGCTAAAGAATATGAAATCGCATGTAATGAATTACAAAAAGTATATCAAGAAGGAATTAACAAGCTAAATATAGAGCGTAAATCTCTGAATAAGTCGAAGAATAACGCAGTGTCAGCGATGGTCAGATTTAAGAATAAAGGGAAAAGAAAATAAATCTAATGGGTCAATGAATTAATTCCATAAGAATATAGGCTTGTACCTTAATTGCAAAAAAAAGATTGGTATCTTAATACAATAGAAATAGGGAGGGAAGTTAAATTTCACATTTCACTCCGAGTTATGTGATTTATTTAAACGTATCACTCCCAGTAAGATTAATTATAAACGTAATCCATGCTCATCTTTGTTTAAAATTAATTTTCACCAAATAGATCCGTAATTCCGCACATGACTTCATTTTTTAAAATCTGATTTCGAAATAAAAATTGAAATGCAAATTTTTCACGTAAGGTCACGGGCAGGTATGGATTCATGGATAAGTTTTTATCTGAATGCTTATAAATCAATATTATTTTATCATGTCCGGAATGCCGGAGAGATCATCAATCCATTTCTCTATATCTTCTTGCAACCAACCAACTGCTCTATCACCTAGCGAGACGCTATGAGGGAAATCTCCTTTTCCCATTCGTAAGTAGATAGTGCTACGTGATAATCCAGTCAAATCTACAACCTCTGGTAATCTAATGATTTTCTTCATCTTTTATCCTAATTATTAATTTGATTCATGATGTAGGAGGAATGATTTAAGTAAAGATATAAAATCACCCTCAAGGTTTAATTTGCATGCTTTTATATTAAAGGAAACACTTTATTATTTAGCAATAAATAAACAATAAAAGTTCTTATAATTATTCTTCAAACTCGAAAGTGTCATTTATATTTATTTGTCACACTGGTACAAATTAATATAAGTGAGTATTTCATAAGGATTAAAGTATATTAATTTTCGTATTTGAGCTTCTGTTTGTACTGGTGTGACAATTTGAGCTTCTGTTTGTACTGGTGTGACAATTTGAGCTTCTGTTTGTACTGGTGTGATAATTTGAGCTTCTGTTTATACTGGCGTGACAATTTTAAATTGTGATTTGAAGAATAAAACTGGAAAGTAGGAATTATTAGCGGATTATTACATGATAATAAACGCGTACCCTTTGAAACTGCATGGATGCGGGCAGCCCTCTTTAACTACATTACATAATAGTTCTATGGGCTGGGGCTTCACTGCTTGCCGCCTACACGTATCCATATGAAATATGGATGTTTTTATTCTTCATTACGCACCTAACCTCGATATTTTAAAATCTGATGTTGAAATTAAAAGAGAAATTTTTTACGTGCGTTACTTTTAGGTACGTATTTGTGGGCAGTTCTTTGTGAGTTGACTAGAAAACGATATTATTTTTTCATGTACGGAATGACGGTTTTATTTGTAGTGAAAAAAGAACAGATGACAGTAATCTAATTAAAAAACAGAAATAAGCTAAAGTTGAAAATTTAACGTCAAAATTTACCTTTATAGAGACAGTTAATTTAGACTAAAAGCGGCATGATAGATTGGTAATCTCGATTTGAAAGATTAAGCTCATCGCATTAGAAAATGCATTGTTATACCCAAGACACTTGATCATGCCTGTAGGCGGCAAGTGAGTGAAGCCCCTGAGCATAGGGAGATTATGTGATTGAGCTGAATAAGCGTAGCCAACACCCACGCAACTTCAAAGGCGACGGGTATATTGGTTGAATTCTCTAAATCTTATCATGTAGAATATCCATTATCATTGGGTTTGTTGCTTGCTGTCTATACTCAAGATACTCGAATGCATTTAGCTGAATTTGGTATTTAATTCCAAAAGTAATACCACAAGTAATACATGAAATATTGTGACCTTTTTAATTTCAATTAAATGATGATGCTAGAGCTTTAAGTGTGAGGTCTCACTCGCCGCCTACACGCACTTTCAATTCCTTTGGGTATAATACAGTCGTTAGCATTGGGGAAAGAGGGGGTTAATCGGCCCACTTTCTTTAAATATCTTTGGGAACGGCCCAGTGGGCAGGGGCATCCAGAGTGCTGTGGGGGCTGGGGGCTAGACACCTTTGGCTACCCGATTAGTTGCTCTTTTTTTAACATTTTCTCGAATCATATCCCCAATGCAATAGAGCCTGTCTCTGCTTTTTTCTGCAGCCAAAATCATACCTTTCACAATTCTTTTTAACTGCAGACTTATGACGCTTGAATGCTCTCCATCTTCTTATTTGGCGTGCGTCATCTTCTGTTCTTCGCCCCATGTAATAGCGACAATACCATTGAAACCAGCCCCGAGGGTCCTGTGGGTGAATCCAGCCTTTTTGCTGCCACTCATTTAAGGATTGCGAGGCATTTACAGAAAAGTAATTAAGGCTTATGTCTTTTTCCTTTGAACTTAATTTCGCTTTCGTAAACCAATCCTTGGGAAATTCCTCTTGGCAGTCGGTCATATATTTACCGCCAAATACCCCAAGCGCCAGCATCTCTTTGGGGGTAAGATCTGGCATAAAGTCTGGAGAAAAGTTTTTCCCCATGGGCTCGCTTAATTCGTATTCATAGCCCTGTTGCATGGTGTCATTGACGGTGATTTTTTTCATATATTATTCAACAGCATCATTTCCCCAGGGTGAGGAGCCATGTAAAAAGAATGATCAACATACTCATTGGGGAATTTTCTAAAATGGTGGCGCAACAAGGTAATAGGCACGATGAGCGGCAATAGGCCTTGGCGGTAATCTGCAATCATCTCGGACAACTCGTCCTTATCGTCATTATCCAAATGAGTTTTTAGATACCCTTGAATATGTTGCAAGGTATTGACGTGATTTTTACGGGTGGCGATATTTTTTAATAAGCTCATCATGCTAGCCAAATAACGTTGCGCCAAGGTATCAAGGCCCAAACAATCATGATTCGCCATTAACGCTCCCAGATCTCTGGCCCTTTGCTGGTTATGGCTCATGAAAATGTATTTATGGCGGGCGTGGAAGTCCTGTAAAGCCCTTAAGTTACAGCCTTTTTCATGCAGATCTAGCCAGCGGTTATATATATAAACACGCTGAATAAAGTTTTCCCTTAAATGGGGGTCTTGCAATCGCCCCTCCTCCTCGACAGGCAAATGAGGAAAGTTCTTCATTAGGCCTTGAGCATACAAGCCTACACCGCTGCGATTAGGCGCTCCCTTTCTGTATACCTTCACCCGCTCCATGCCACAGCTAGGTGAATCTTTTTTTAGAATATAACCGCATAGGGTATGCTGCCAATCACGTTTCGGTTTTGCCACAGCCACTAACTGCTCTGTCACATCCCATTCTGGCGTTTTTACCCCAACACACTTAATGTCACCGCCTTCTTGCATTAAACGAATAGGCTCCCTTGGTGTCCCCAAACCTGCTTCAACTTCAGGGCAAAAGGGAACAAAGGAGAAGTATTGTGTTAACACCCCGGTAATGTACGAGTTCTTTTTATGGCCTCCATCAAATCGTACCTCTTCCCCTAAAAGGCAGCTGCTAATACCGATTTTTATTTTTGAGCAATCAGGATTTTCCATAAATAAATATACCTTGGTGTTAAATACTTATGCGTGCTCTGCCTAGAAACTAACGCCTAAATCAGCCGCCGCTTTAGCGCTCGGTTGCATTTATTTGTGTACGCCCAGCATGGGCATGAATTAATGAGGTGAGAGTCCTTTGTAGGATAATCACCTTTTATTCATCAACTTGTTGATATTAAGTGTTAAATACTAGCAAATGGAAAGGGCTTTTCCGCGAGGAAGGGTCTGAAGGAAGCCGCTAGCCCCCTCGATTTAACAAAATGCGAGCTGACGAACAAATACATCTATGAGGTGTCGGGTCAAGGAGAGTTGCCGCAAGACGACGAAGCCAAGTGATTTAAGACCCTGTACATGATGCAGTTGTGCAGTGAAAGTTCATGCTCTTATCTGGCGGAAATCTTGATTTTTCAATATGTACAAATTGCATTTATGCTCCTCAATTACCGCCCTGAAATTTACTTTATCTTAAATCATAATTGCTCATTGGCAGGTTGACACATAGGGGATCAGGATCATCACGATGATGTCATCAAGAAAAGTGCAGTCAGCGGCACTTTCAATTGCGAGTTACTGTTCAAAGTGAACGTTGTAAATGAAGGCGTTAATTATGGGTGTCTCGATTAATCGCATTTATTCTTGATTTTTCTCTTATCTCGACCTTCGCAAGATTGCTGAAAAATCAAAGACAAATGCGTAACCGTGGCATGGATGCCACGATAAGGTTTTCCGCGTCGGGAACGCGTTAAACCTGTTAGCAGATTTGTCCTTTATTTTGAGGTTTGCAATCTTGTTGGTCGCGCCTGGGAGATCCAAGAGGGGCTAGCTGTTAGCCCCTTTTGGTCGGGTGTGGGCTGAAAGCCTGCGATCTTAAGAGGTTAAGATTGCAATTCAGTTAA